>CAZCPU010000114.1:0-3080 GCA_964499855.1 uncultured Dehalococcoidia bacterium
TGAGTGACATAACGCCGGAATGGATGACGACCGTGCTGCAGGGGCGCGGGCTCGACGTGGAGGTGGCGTCGGTGACGCCCGAGGTGGGCGCGGAGGGGTCGGGGGTCAACGGCATCACGTGCCGGCTGTTCATCGAGTACGCGCGCGAGGCGGAGGGGGCGCCGCAGTCGCTGGTGGTCAAGCTGCCGTCGACGTCGGCGGCGATCAAGGGAGTCGCGATCCGGCAGCGGTTCTACCACAACGAGATCTACTTCTACGACGACTTTGCGGACAAGGTGACGGTCAACATCCCGGGCTACTACTACGGGGGCATCGACGACGAACGCGAGAATTACGCGCTGCTGATGCAGGACATGACGCCCGCGGTCGTGGGGGACGACATCGGAAGCTGCACGAAGGAGGAAGCGGTGCTGGCGGTGCGGGAGCTGCCGAAGCTGCACGCGCCATGGTGGGAGCACCCGGACCTCGACAGCTTTGCGTGGCTGCCCGTCGGTGAGCCGAACCTGCCGGTGGCGGACGCGCGGTTCGCGAACGAGGTGCTGCCTGGCGTGATGCGGAACTACGGCGACGCGCTCTCGCCGAAGGTGAAGGGCATCATCGAGCGGTACTGCACCAACTTCACGGAGACGATCCTCAAGATGTGCACGAGCCCCCGGACGCTGACGCACAGCGACTACCGGCTGACGAACATGCTGTTCGCGGGGCCGCCCGGCGCGCGGGAGATCACGGTGGTGGACTGGCAGCGGGTGGCGATCGCGCGGGGGCCGATCGACGTGGCGTTCTTCGCGGTGCTGAGCCTGACGCCGGAGCTGCGGCGGGCGTGGGAGCGGGAGCTGGTGGAGGAGTACCACGACGCGCTGATGGCGGAGGGCGTGAAGGACTACTCGCTGGAGGAGTGCTGGCGGGACTACCGGCTGTGCGCCATTGGGCCGTCGCGGATCACGCTGTCGTTCTCGGCGCGGCCGCGGGAGGACATGGGCGGGGCGCACCTGCTGACACTGCAGCAGACGCTGATCTCGCGGGTGGCGGCGGCGATGGAGGAGCTGGACATGGAGGAGTTCGTCTAGGTCCGGAGATTCCGCTCGGCGACCCTCAGCTAACCTATTTTCCGCGCATTCAGAGGCGTTTCCACCACACGACCTTCACTCAGCTCGACGCGGTAGGCCGTCGCGCCGGCCCTGCCACTGACGACCTCGGCCAACTCCGTGCCCGTGAAGTGGATGGCGGCGTCATCGTCAATGGCGTAGCCGGGCGGGAAGCCTTCCGCGATGAGGCTGTGGTAGAGGGGACGGCGCTGCTCCTCGCCGTCATAGTGGGGACAGTAAGAGCCCGGAAGGAAGCCCAGCCCGTCGTGCAGCGGCTTGAGCTCGTTCAGGTCGAAGGAGTCGGTGGTGCCGCACTCAAACCAGCAGAGGGAGCCGGCGCTGCCACCGCACAGCACGACTCCGGCCTCCCAAGCCTCCTTCAACGCCACGTCGACACCGTGGGTCCGCCACACGGCCAGCAGGTTTGCCGTGTTGCCGCCCAAGACGAGGATGACGTCCTGACTGAGGAGATACTCTCGAATGTCGCGCACCGTGCGATTGAACAGGGCGAGGTGAGAGGGCTCACAGCGAGAGGCCGGGAAGTTGCCGTAGAACTGCACGAGGTGAGGCGAGGAATCGCCGGTTGCGGTGGGGATGCAGCAGACCCTGGGCCGGTCCTTGCCGGTGAGGGACAACACGTAGGCGTACAGCGGGTGCATTCCGGCCGCGACAGGCCTGGCTCCCCCGAAGGCAACGATGTGTTTTCTTTCCATACGCACCCCACTCCCCAAGACAAATGGCCGTCCGGCGCCCAATACCATACGACAAAGGTCAGCCGGGTCAGTCTGCGGCGAGGACGATGGTGCCCGTGGACGAGAGGAGGCCGCCGGTGCCGTTGACGAGGGCGAGCTTCGGGTCGTCGAGCTGGCGGTCTCCGGCCTCGCCGCGGAGCTGGCGGACGGCCTCGACGATGAGGAAGATGCCGTACATGCCGGGGTGGGTGTAGCTGAGGCCGCCGCCGCTGGTGTTGAGGGGGAAGTCACCGCCGGGGGCGGTGCGCTGGCCGGCGACGAAGTCGGGGCCCTCGCCGGGGCCGCAAAAGCCGAGGCCCTCGAGCGTAACGAGGGTGGTGTAGGTAAATGAGTCGTAGACCATCGTCAGGTCGATGTCGTCGTGGGTGACGCCGGCGGCCTGGAGGGCGGCGGGGCCGGTGACGCGGGACACCGTCGAGGTTAGGTCCGGCATCTGGCTGACGATGGCGTGGTCGTGGCTCTCGGCGCCGGAGAGGACCCAGACGGGCGGCTTGCGGAGGTCGCGGGCTCGCTGGGCGGAGGTGACGACGACGGATGCGCCGGCGTCGGTGACGAGGCAGCAGTCGAGTAGGTGGAAGGGCCAGACGATCCAGCGGGAATCATGGTAGTCGTCGAAGGACATTGGGTCGCGCATCATGGCCTTCGGATTGAGCTGCGCCCACTTGCGCGTGGAGACAGCGATCTCGGCGAGGGCCTGCCGCGTGCGGTCGTCGCCGAACTGGTGCATATAGCGGGTGCAGGCGAGGGCGTAGTTGACGGGAGGGCCGATGAGGCCGAAGGGCGACTCGTACTGCTGGCCGGGCACGTTGGGGTCGGCGAAGCCTCCACCGCCGCCCGCGCCGCGAAGGCGCATGCTGCGGCCGGCCTGGCCGTGGGTGATGAGGGCGACCTCGCAGTAGCCGGCATTGATGGCGGCCATGGCGTGGGCGACGTGGATGACGAAGGAGGAGCCGCCGACGGCCGTCGTGTCCGTGAAGCGCGGGTGGATGCCGAGGTACTCGCCGGTGGCGAGGGTGGAGAAGCCGGCCGTGAACAGCCCATCGACGTCGCTCTTGGACAGGCCGGCGTCCTCGAGGGCGTTGTGAGCGGCCTCGGCGTGATGCTGCAGCGCCGACTTGTTCTCGACGTTGCCGATGTCGTCGGACTCGGCGGCGCCGACGATGGCGACGGTGCGGCGGAGGTCAGGCATGGGCGTCCTCTCTGCCCTTCGACGGGCTCCTTCGAGAGCCTCAGGACGAGGTCA
>CAZCPU010000114.1:3180-5429 GCA_964499855.1 uncultured Dehalococcoidia bacterium
GTCTTCCAGTTGGCGAAATCGCCGTTCTCGGCAACCTCGTACGCCCCGAGGACCGTCACGTCGACGTAGCCGCCGCGGATGACGGTGAAGGAGTCGGCGTGGTGGAGGATTGAGGCGCCGGGCTTCATGGTCACGTACTGCACGCCGGCGTTGACGAGGTTCGGGTGCTCCTCGCCCTCGGCGGCGAGCGGGCCGTAGCCGATGAGGCCGTTCTCCGACTGGAATACGATGTCCTTGTCCGCGTACTCGTAGTTAGAGCAGAGGGTGGGCATACCGACGCCGAGGTTGGCGACCCAGCCGTCCTCGAACTCCATGGCCAGCCGGTTGCACATGGTCTGGCGGTCAAGCCGCTTCTTCTCGGTCGTCGTCATGGCTCCTCCGATGTCCTAGGCTCGCCGGTCCGACGGAAGGGTCCAGAGACCCTCGGGCGGTGGCGGGATTTTGACCACGCGGTCGACGAAGATGCCGGGGGTGTGGACCTGGTTGGGGTCCATGCCGCCCAACTCCACGATGTCGCCCTCGATTTCGACGAGGGTACACTTGGCGGCCATTGCCATGATGGGGTTGAAGTTGCGCTGGGTGAGCTCGTACTGGAGGTTGCCGTAGGTGTCCGACGTGTGGGCGCGGATGAAGGCGTAGTCGGCGTGGAGGGGGTACTCGAGCACGTACTCCTTGCCGTCGATGACACGGGTCTCCTTGTCGGCGGCGAGCTCGGTGCCGACGCTGGCGCGGGTGTAGAAGGCGCCGATGCCGGCGGCGGCGGCGCGCATGCGCTCGACGAGGGTGCCCTGGGGCATGAGCTCGGCCTCGAGCTCACCGGACTCGTTCAGCTCCTCGAAGAGGTTGCGCTGCGACGGGTGGGGGGAGGCGGAGAAGGCGCAGCAGACCTTCTTGACGCGGCGGAGCTCGACGAGGTGGCCGGTGTTGGCCCTGGCGTTGGTCTGGTCGCCGCGGTTGGTGATGATGGTGAGGTCGCTGGCGCCCTGCCGAATGAGGGCGGCGAGCAGGTTCTGGGGCAGTCCCGGCGGGCCGAAACCGCCGACCATGATGCTGGCGCCGTCGGGGATGTCCGCGACGGCCTCGTCGAACGTCGAGATGACCTTGTTTTTCATAGCCTGGCTGCACTCCGGAATTGTGGGTATGCGGGACGGCACGTCGAATCCCAGCTTTTGTAACACGCTCGCCGCAAGGGGGCAATACCCAAGGCCCCTGCGATGGGCTCCCGGTAGTTTACATTGAGAGGGGCAATCTGCAATGAGTATTCGTTTGCGGGCAAACATCGCATTGACTAGGGTTGCCGATCGTTATACTATTCGCGCAAACGTATAGAAATAACAGCTAGTATCTCCACAAGGCAGGAGGCGCGGGATGGACTTGCGTGAGCTTCGCAGCTTCTGCGCGGTGGCGCAGTTCGGCAGCATCACCAAGGCCGCTGAACAGCTGATGCTGCGGCAGCCCGCCGTGACGCTGCACATACAGGAGCTGGAGCGGGAGACGGGCGTCACGCTGCTCGACCGGAGCAAGCGGCCGGTGCAGCTCACGCCGGCCGGGGTGCATCTCGCGGCGCTGGCCAAGCCGCTGTTGCGGCAGTTCGACTCGCTGCCGGTGGAGACGTCGTCGTTTGCGCGGCAGGGCAGCCTGACGGTCGCGTCCACGACGGAGATGGCGCGGAACATGCTCGTCGAGTGCATCGTGGCGTACCGGCAAGCGTACCCGGAGACGCGCCTCAGCGTGCGGAGCGGTCGACTGCCGGAGGTGCTCCGCATGGTGCGGGACCGGGAAGCGGACCTGGCCTTTGTGCCCTTTCTGGGGCGATTCAGCGAGTTCCATGCCGAAAAACTCTTCACCAACGAGCGGGTGCTGCTAGCGTCGAAGGACCACCCGATACTGGACGAACCCATCGAGAGCATCCACCAGATCGCCGCGTGGCCGCTCATCGTCAACACGGGCACGCGGGACACCCCGTCGTACATCGAGGACAAGCTCAACGAGGCGGGGCTGGACTACGACGTCATCATGCGGCTGGACCACTTCGACGCCATCAAGCGGTATGTGGCGAAGGGGATGGGCATCAGCGTGGTGCCGCGCATCATCCTGGAGCCGGAGGACAAGAATACGCTGGGCATCGTCGGGCTGGGCCATATCCTGGACATCCAGGCAGTGGGCATCGTCACGGTGCGGGACACGCCGATGTCGCGGTATGCGCAGCTGTTTGTCGCCATGCTGCGGGAGACGATTCCGGCGCACCT
>CAZCPU010000115.1:0-5370 GCA_964499855.1 uncultured Dehalococcoidia bacterium
GCCGGCCTCATCCCGGAGCTGCCGGAAGAGACCCGGCGCGCACTCGACACCGTGAGCTACTCGACGGGGTGCCGGGTGGTGATCGGCCTCGACCGCCCGCCGCTCCCGGCCGGGTGGCATGGCGCCCTCTACCCGGAGGACGACGACACGCCGCTGCTGCTGAACCGGACGGCATTCCTGCCAGCGTGCGCGCCACCGGGCAAGAGCATCCTCGACCTGCTCATCGGGCGGGACCGGGCCAAGGAGCTCATCCCGCTCGACGACGAGTCGATCAAGCGGGAGCTGCTGGGCGCCGCGCGGCGGAAGGCGCCGCCGGGGTCGGCGCTGCCCGGCGACGACGAGGCGCTGTTCTACCGCGTGTACCGCTGGGAGGAGGCGCTGTGCATGGGAGAGCCCGGGATGCTCGCAGTGATGGCGAAGATCCCGGAGCAGATAGCGGGGCGCATCGACAACCTGGTCCTGGCGGGCGACTACATGCGCGTGCCGTCGGTCAACGGAGCGCTGTCAAGCGGCGAGAGCGCCGCAAACGAGGTCGCAGACCTGCTGGCGGCTCGGGCCGACTAGGCGGGCACGGCACGGCTACAAGCGCTGATGCCCCAAGCCCGGCTACCAGCCATAGATGCTCGCCAGCGAGCCGCCCATGAGCGCGGAGCGCTCGGAATCCGAGAGCTGGTCGGTGACGCGGAATGCCTCCACGCCCTGCTCGTAGGTCAGCATGTTGACCGCGCGGGTCCAGTCGGTGCCCCACATGCAGCGCTCAATGCCGAAGGCGTCGAAAATCTGGCGCAGGGGCGCCCAGATGTCCGGGTACGGAAAGGGCTGGTGCGACAGGGTACACGCGCCGGATATCTTGATGGCCACGTTGTCGAACTCGGCCAGCGAGAGGACGTCGGGGAGGGCGGCGAAGGGCTCCGCGGGGACCGGCGGATCGTACGGCTGCAGCAGCCCGAGGTGGTCGACGACCAATCGCGTGTTGGGATGGCGGCGGGCCAGATCGCGGAAGAGAGGCACGATGCCCCAGCACAGGACGTTGACGGCGAGGCCGGTCCGGGCGCCCTCGGCGAGGATGGCATTGACGCCGGGGTGGTCGGCCTCGAAGGGCTCGCGGGCCAGCATGAGCCGGGCCCCGACGACGCCGGGGGTCGCCGCCCACTCCGCCATGTCCTCGGCGATGGTGTTCGAGTGCGGGTCGAAGGGCTTGATCAGGCGGAACCTCGTTGGGTGCTTGGCGTACACCTCGAGGGCGTAGCTGGCGTCGTAGCGGTACATGGAGAACGGCGAGACCAGCAGCGACCCGTCGACCCCCGCGGCGTCCATCGCCGTGACGATGTCGTCGCCGGTGACCTCGGCCGGGCCAGTGAGCGACCCCTGCCAGGGGCGCTCGGGGCGGTCCCGCTCGTACGCGTGCACCTGCGAGTCGATCACGGGTGTTCTGGTTGCCATGGCCCTTCCCCCTTCCGGTCCCGGCGTCAGGCTGGCAAATGCAGCCTGGCCCCTGGGATTGCGACGCTTGGCGCGGGTCCACGCCAGTCTACACCTGCCGGAACATCAGTGTGACGAAGGGGCTCGCCACGGGCTCCGCCGACAGGGCGATACCGATTTATGATAGTATGCGGTAATTAACCCTCGAATCGCCGAATCTGAATGCCGATTTCGTCGAATCTGACTGGCTACGGCATTCCATCAATTCGACGAGGCGCTCACGGGTACGGGACCGGGCATATGGCGGCATTACAAGGCAGGGTGGCGTTGATCACGGGCGCGGGGCGAGGGATCGGCCGCGCCGTCGCCGTGGCGTTCGCCCGCGAGGGCGCCGCCATCGCCGTCACGGGCCGCAATGAGGGCCGCCTGGTGCAAGTGGTGGATGAGATCCGCGGCAATGGCGGCGAAGCGCGGGCATTCACGCTCGACGTGACCGGCGAGGACGACGCCGCCCGCGTGGCGGGGCAGGTCGTCGAGGCGTGGGGGCGAATCGACATCCTGGTCAACAACGCCGGCGTCATCCACTATGACGTCCCCGTGTGGGCCACCACCGTCGAGCAGTGGGACGACGTGATGGACACCAACCTGCGCGGCATGTTCCTCACGTGCCGGGCCGTCGCGCCGCACATGATGCGGCAAAAGCAAGGCGTCATCATCAACATCGGGTCGTCGTCGGGCCGGGTGCCGGAGGGCGACTACGGAGCGTACGTCGCGTCCAAGTACGGCGTCGTGGGGTACACGGCGTCGCTGGCGCACTCGCTGCGCCCCTACGGCATCCAGGTCAACGGCATCAACCCGGACTGGGTGGACACGGACATGGCCCGGGCCGAGATGCCCGAGGGCGACCCGAGCTGGATAACGACGGAGCAGATGGCGCAGGCGGCGCTGTACCTGGCCGCCCATGCTCCAGCGCTCATGACGGGCCAGTTCATCGACATGTTCGGCGTTTGAGGACGGGAAGGTTGAAAGGTGGGGTGGTATGAGTCAACGCATCGACTATTCGGAGTCCTTCTACAGACAGCACGCGCGGCGCTACGCCGAGGTGACCCACAACTACATCCAGAGCGTGTACAACAACGTCTCGCACCCGGGCATCACCAGTGACGAGGCCATCATGGACCGGCTCAAGGAACTCGTGCCGGCGGGGGCGCGAGGGCTGGACGCCGGATGCGGCGCCGGGGCACGCGACGTTTTCTTCTTCTGGCGGGACGGGTACGACATCATCGGGGTCGACGCGGTGAAGGAGAACATCGACGAGGCCAAGCGCCTGCACCCCGAGATCGCCGGCCGGGTGTCCGTCGCCGACCTGGGCCAGCCGATCGCGCATCCGGACGCCTCGTTCGACTTCCTCATGTGCAACGCGGTCATCCAGCACATCCATCCCGACCTGGTCATGGGCACGACGCTGCCGGAGTTCGCGCGAGTGCTGCGGCCGGGGGGCGTGCTGCAGCTCATGTTCAAGGTCGGCAGCGGGATCACCACCGTCTACGACAGGGACTACGGCGCGGACCGGTCCTTCCACCTCTACGGCGCCGATGAGGTGGTGGAGCGGCTGAACAAGCTTGGCCTGCAGGTCATTCCGGCCGTGGGGCGGAAGCTTGGCGGCGTCATGTACTTCACGGACCCCAAGCCCGTCGACCACTGCTTGCTGTACGCCCGCAAGGACGCGTAGCGGGAGTTGGCCACATGGACAATGGGACACGCATGAACGGAGCGCCGGTGCCAGGGAACCTTCGTGAGGTCACGGCCTCATGGCTGACCGGCGCCCTTGCACCCGGCGGCGCGCCGGGAGACGGCGCATTCAGGGACGCGGCGCGGGTGACCGGGTTCACGGCGGAATCGATCGGTGGAGAGATGGGGTTCATGAGCGATCTCTACCGGCTGTGGCTGGAGTACGACGGCGAACGCGCCAATCTCCCGAGGACGGCCATCCTCAAGCTGCCGTCTGCGGACCCGCTGATGCGGACGTACTTTGACAGGATGGGCCAGAACCTGCGAGAGGTGCTGTTCTACCAGCGCGGTGAGAACGGAGAACACCTGCAAATACCTCGCGGCTACTATTGCGTGGGGGACCCGGCGACCGGGAACTCGGCCCTGCTGCTGGAGGACCTGAGCGACGCCATGCAGGGTGACAGCGTGGCGGGGTGCAGCATGCCGCAGGCGCGGATGGCCATGGAGAAGCTCGCGAAGTTCCACGCCGCGTGGTGGGGGGCCCCGGCGCTGGACGCGCTCGACTGGTTGCCGCCCAAGGACGCCGAGACCGCCTTCTATGAGAAGCTCTACGAGGACTCGTGGCGGTTGTTCATCGAAAAGGCTCGCGATGGCATGCCCCCCGGGCTCCGGGAACTGGGCGACCGGCTGGGCGGACTGGTCGCGCCGATCAAGGCGAGGCTTTCCAGACACCCCCAGACGTTTCTGCACGGCGATTTCCGCTTGGACAACTGTTTCTTCCCGAATGAGGAGGGCACCCGCCCGTTCATGGTCATCGACTGGGAGTTCTGCGTGCGGGGGAGGGGCGCGTACGACGTGGCGACGTTCGTCAGCGAGGCGTACCCGGTAGAACAACGACGGGCGGTGGAGATGGGACTGCTCCGCACCTACCACTCGACGTTGGAGGCGAACGGCGTCTCGGATTACTCGTTCGAGGAGTGCGTGGAGGACTACCGGCTGTCCATGCTGGAGGTCGTCGTCTTCTGGATCGTTGGAGGGGGCTACTGCGACTACGAGGGGGACCGGGCGACCGCCTACCTGCACAATTCCCTGGCCCGGTTCCACACGGCGATAGAGGACCTGAAGTCCATGGAGCTGCTGCAGGGGTAGGGCAGCCCCAAGGGCCCGTTCTGCGGTAGAATGCCCCGTGTCACGCGACCAACGGCCTCTGGGCCCCTTGAGGACAGCAATGCCGGATTCCCTGCCTACAAAGGTGAAGCAAGGCCCGCCTCGCGTGGGAGACCCCGCGTTCGAGAGCATAGTCGCGCGCATTGCCGGGGCGTCGGACGAGATCGAACGGCAGCGGCGCATCCCGGTGGACATCGCCGACGACATGATCGACGAGGGGCTGTTCCGGCTGCTGGCGCCGCGCTCCCTCGGCGGTGGCGAGGTCGACTACCTGGACTACCTCGCGATGGTGCGGGCCATCGCGGCGGCGGACGGCAGCACGGGGTGGTGCTTCAACCAGAACAACGTCCTCGGCACCATGGCGTCGCTGATGCCGCGGGCGCTGGCGGAGGAGGTCTGGAGCGACCCGCGCGCGGTGCTGTGCAACGGGCCGCCGCAGTTCGCGCAGGTCACGGAGGTCGAGGGCGGGTACTCGCTGACGGGCCGGTGGAACTTCAGCAGCGGCTCGCCGCAGGCCAACTGGGCGGTGGCCATCAACCGGGTGGCCGACGCGACCAGCATGACCTTCATCATCCCCAAGGAGCAGGTCACGTTCTACGACTCGTGGCTGGTGAACGGGCTCCGGGGAACGGGCAGCTTCTCATTCGAGACGAAGGACCTCTTCGTGCCGGCGGGCCGCGCCTACCACGAGTCGAAGACGCCGCTGGAGCCCGGGCCGCTGTACCTGATGCCGCGGAGCCTCTTCTTCGGCTCGGGGTTCGGGAACGTGGCGCTGGGCGTCGCGCGGTCGGCGCTGGACCTGGCGACGGAGGTCGCGATGCGGAAGACGCCGCAGGAGCAGGCGGCGCTCCGCGACCAGCCTGCCGTGCAGGGCGACATCGGGCGTGCCGAGGCGCTGTGGGGCGGCGCGGCCGCGTTCCTCGACCAGAAGGCGTCGGAGCTGTGGCGCAGCGCGGTGGAGCACGGGGCAATCTCGATGGACGAGCGCATCGGCCTGCGGCTGGCGAGCACGCACGCGATCCGGCAGTCGGCGGACGTGGTGGACATCGC
>CAZCPU010000116.1:0-5341 GCA_964499855.1 uncultured Dehalococcoidia bacterium
GGTATGCGCCGTAGGACAGGGCGCACACCGCCGTGATCGCCACGATCTGCGGGAACGTGAACCACAGCAGCACCCTGTCCTCGGCCTGCACGTGGGTTGGGACCTCGTGTTCTCTCATGGTCTCTCTCCCTTCCTTCCGTCTATCCGCTGGTCGGCGTGGGCGTTGCCGGGTTGGGAACGTCGATGTCCACCGGCGAGCCGACGACGGCGTTCATCACCAGCTCCACCACGCCGTAGGCCACCATCGCCAGTACGACGCCCGCGAGGGCGGTCATCATGGCGCTCTTGCCTCGCTCCATCTGGTGGGGCGCGCCGCTGGCGGTCAGGTACAGGTACGCGCCGTAGATGAAGAAGCCGACGCCCACCGCGCCCACGATCCCCAGCCCGATCCCCACAAGGTTTGAAATCGTCTGTGTCAGGTCTTGCATTTCGTTTGTCTCCTCTTTGCTTTCTCTGCCGGGCGTGCTCCGCCCGGTCCTCCTCGATTCGTCCGTCGCTATCGGTTCCGTCGCCTGCCACTACCTGCACATTTCGCCGCCTCCGTCGTCGTATTGGTCCGGCGCGAACAAACACAGCGCCGGTGGGTTCTCGCTGTTTGGGCGGGCTACTCGCCGCTGCTCCGGGGTGCTCCGCCGGGGTCTCCCCCCGCTGAGGGGGTCGCCATCGAAGCCGCCGAGCTGATGCCGCCCGCCGCCGCCGAAAGGCCGGCGCTTGCCGCCATCGCTCCCACGGCTGCGCCCCCCGGCCCTCCCGCCGCGCCGCCCGCCATGAAGCCGAGGACCTTCGCCGAACGGACGAAGGACGCGGGCAGGTTCATCCCGAAATAGAGCATCGAGAGCCAGGAATCGAAGGTCCCGGCGTTGCCCAGCAATGAGGGCACGCGGGTCGCCATGTAGACGAATCCCAGGGACATCAAGAGCTTCCAGATCAGGTCCTGCACGGGCTCGAACGCGCCGATGGCGGCGACCTCGTTCAGGAACCCGAACCCCAGGGCCAGCGCGATGAGCTGGATCGCCTGCTGGAAGGTGGTGGTCATGAAGAGGCGGAGCCAGTGGCGGCCCCAGCCTGCCGTGTGCGGCAGAATCCACAGCCCCAGGGCGATGGGGGCCAGGGCGAGCAGGATGTCGATGAGGGCGAGCCTCAAGACCATCTGGACGATGACGTAGAGGACGAAGAATCCGTAGACGAGGTAGAGGACGGCGAGGAGCAGGGCCATGCCCACGCTCCCCGCCTGTACCGCCGTCAGTAGGGTGCTCAGGGTGGAGCGCAGCATGTCGCCTGCGGTCACGTTCAGGGATGCGGCGACGAAGCCGGACACGGCGTCCGCCACGTCCAGCACCAGGGCGCACCACCACAGGGACGACGCGGCGGCAACAAGTCCGAGGACAAGCCTCGGCACCATCTCCCGCCACCCCGCCTGCTGGCGGCCCAGGTGCTCCGACATGACCATCGTGAGCCCCATCCAGCCGAGGATGACGATCAACGCGCCGGAGGTGACGGCCCACACGACCATCCACGCCTGGCGCACCAGGTCGTGGCCGTAGGTGAGGCTCTCGGGGGTGCCGGTGAGGATGTCCGCCATCAGCGGGAGTCCCCACGGCAGTTGGCGGCGGCCTCGCCCGACGCCCGCTCCACGACGCCGCACATCGTGCCGTGGGCGCCCTCGATCAGCCATCCGGCGAAGGCTTTGGCCCAGCGGGCGGGGTTGAGGGCGGCGAGGATCTTGTCCCAGATGCGCCCCGGCTGGTGTTCCGGGATGATGGCGTAGAACTCGCCCCGCAGCCCGTCCTGGGACGCGGCCAGCATGACCAGCAGGTAGGCGCGGTCCTTGTCGAGGTCGGGCTGCTCGTCGAACTTGGGGTACTCCCACGAGTATTCCCAGCCGTCCGAGCGCTTCTTCTCGCCGCCCCGGACGCTGTACATCGCGGTGATCCAGTCGCCGGTGTCGGCGTCGCGCACGCCGTAGAAGAGGGACTGGAGCTTCCTGCTGAAGACAGGGCGGGCCACGAACTGGCCGTCGCCCTTGCGCTCGATGAAGTCCCGGTCCGCGTTGACCAGCTTCAGCCTGTCGTCGGGCGGGGATTGAGCGAGGGCGGCCCCGGAGGACGGGATCGCCAGGAGCGCCGCAAAGAGCAGCGCGGAGGCCAGGGGAATGAAGCGTCTAAGGGACCGGAATCTCGATTTCAGCGCCAACTCGTTCACCTCTCTGTGTCCAGTTGCGAATCGCCGGTTTGCGGCGTCTAGCGGAGAGTGTGAACAGGAGAAAAGCCCCGCATAACTACCCATAGGGGCGTACATCTGAACGCCCCTATAAGCCCTTACGTAGACGGCCCTTTCCGTGCTGTGATGGGGGTGTACAGGGAATCGACGCCGGTCGCATAAATGCAGGTCGGGTTGCGGGCAAGCTGGGACAGGGGTGAAACGCCCCCTACAGGACGTAGAGAGTGAACACTTCGTCTTGCGGGTACGTTCCGGCGGTCGCTGGCAAAGACCCCTGTGAAGGGCTCCGTTTTTGCAGGGCGGTGAGTGCGTCCGGGAGTTGCATTGACGGGCTTGAAATTGGCGATGTTGCAAGCAAGGAGGGATGAGCGATGAGTTCGAGAGAGCCGGTTTTCGAGAAGAGCAGGAGCGTTGAGGACATGCAGCACATGCGGCTCATGGCGCTGCTGGGCGAGCTGGTGCGGGACAAGGGCGTGATGAAGGCGGCGGAGTCGCTGGACGTGGACCACCGGACGCTGACCTCCAGTCTGGAGAGCGGGAACCTGTCCAGGCGGATGCGGGTGGCGCTGGAGAAGGCGCTGCTGGAGGGCGGCGGGTCGCCGGCCGCCGAGCAGCGGGAGCGCAACGACAAGCTGGAGGGCCGGTTGGACGCCGTGGAGGGAACGGTGGAGTCCCTGGGCAAGGACCTGAACAAGGGCCTGGCAGCCGTCCAGGGCGACGTGAAGGCGCTCAGGGGCGACTTGGGCGGCGTTGACCGGCGGGTGACGCAGCTTGAGTCGGGCAGGCCGGGTGAGGGCGCTCAGGGCGATGCGGATGCGTCAAGCGCAGCCGGGGAGCCCAGGGGCAGGGCCTCGCTCAGGCGGGAGTTCCCCGACCTAGTGACCCTGGATCCTGCCGACGACGACGAGGAGGTCTTCGGCGCTGCGTGGTCTCTGGTCTCCGAGTGGCGGGAGCTGAAGGCGGCGCACCCCGACGATGGAAAGGGCCTTGAGTGGCTGAGGACCGAGGAGCGGTTCCTGGCGGTGGAGCTGGCGTTGCTGGAGGACCACGGGATGACGCTTCCCCCGGAGACGTACCCGCTGCAAGGGTTCGACCGCAACGGGCAGATCAACTGGCGCAGGACAGCGCTCTCCGACACGCGGAGGGCGCTGGGGAAGGCGGAGTTTCTGCGCAGGGTTACGTTCGGTCTCTGGGGCAGGTGAGCGGCGGCGGACTTGCCCGGGTTTCCAGTGAACTTCTGTGAAGAAAAGTGAACGATCTGGGCGCCGGGGCCTCCAAGACCTTCCATCGCGGTTTCGGGTGCGGTAATAATTGATGCGTTATCAGGCTTTTACCAAGGTTTCCCGCCCTAGAAACCTGGGGGTCGTTCCCTCAGCCCGGGATGCACCGAGAGGTCTCCCACGAGGGAAGCTGCCAATGCGGAGTGACTAAGCCCTTCGCACGCAGCACGGGCCGGTGGTCGGAGTGATAAGCCCTTCGTCCTCGGTCCAGTCCAGCGGGTTGGAGTGATAAGTCCTTCTCCCCTGGACACGTTCGTCGGTCGGAGCTGATTCCTCCGGCCGTCGAGCAACCGTCTGGCGGGTCGGAGTTGATCGCTTCGCCCGCCGGACAACAGGTCTGCCGGTCGGAGTTGATCGCTCCCTCGGCCGGACCCCTGGGACGGAGCCCTGAGCCTCGTCCTTCATACGTCGGTCGGAACGCGTCTGTCGCTCCGGCCGATTCGACATGTCTGCGGCACGGCTGACCGACAGCCTGGGCCGCAGCTTCGACACGCGCCGGTCTGCTGTTGAATGGCAGGCTGGCCGCTTCACGTCGCAGCTTTTCCCGACTTGGACCCTGTTCACCCTGGGCCGAGCTGCGTCTTTTTCACCGGCATCGAGCACACGCAAGGAGGTAATAGCGGCATGGCATCGAACGGGACTGATTCAAGCGAAGGAGGCACAAACATGGCGGAACGGTACACGGGACCCAGCGCAAGGCGGATCGCCGACCTGCTGCCGCACCGGGTCAGCTTCGAGCGGGGCTGGTTCTGGACGACGACGGCGGTCTGTCACGGCGGCCGGTCGGACGGGCTGGCGTTCCGGCAGCGGCCTGACGGCGACGGCATCGACGTGCGGTGCCACACCGGGGGCTGCTCGAAGGGCGTGGTGATAACCGAGATCGAGGCGCTCATCGGGCTGCCCATCTGGACGGCCTACGAGCCGGTGAGCCACGCGGTGGCGGCACTCCCCGACAAGCGGCCCTGGTGGAAGCGCAGGAAGGTCGTCATGGCCGGCGTAATCGCGCTGGTCCTTGCGGCGCCGCTGCTGACGCTGGACGTCGAGCTCTTCTTCCTGAACCTCATCGGCTTGGGCATCGGCTGGCTGCTGCTCAGGCGGTTCATGCGGCGGCGTCCGGCGGGCAGGTCGAGACGCTAAAGACCTGCGGGGCCTCCGGGTCTCGCGCCGACAACTCAACCCAATCGCAAGGGGTCGTCTCCATCCGGGGGCGGCCCCTCTTTCTTTGCCCGCAAGCGGGCGCACGGATTCAAGGCAACAAAGCTGAAGCACTAAGGAGGTGCGTGATGACGACGGCAACACTGGTAGCAGGCAATCGGACGATGGACGCGGCGGACGGGCCCCGGCGCAGCCTGGAGGAGCTGGTCGACCAGCTCTTCGCGGCGATGGGGTTCAGGGACGACGTGGCGGAGACGACGGAGCCGCAGAGCGCGACGCGCTCGATCCACGAGGCGAGACGGCTCAGGCAGGCCGGCGACGTGGACACCGCCCTGGCGGTGCTCGGCGGCGTGGACACGTCGGAGGCGACGCCGCGGGAGGCCCGGTGGGTCTTCTCCGAGTGGAAGCAGCTCGTGAAGCGGCGGTTCGGAGACCGGGGGCCGGTGCTCTACAGCCAGGGCACGGGCCGGGCCGCCGCCCTGGTCCCGCAGGGGGACGGCGGGACGCTGGAGGTCGCGGCGGTGCTGGGAATGCGCTGGCGGCCCGGCAAGGTCGTCTCGGGGCGCAGCCTCCGGGGTCTGCGGCCCCTGGCCGGGGGTGCGTGATGGTCACGGCCAACGTGGACATCCCCGCGCTGAAGGCCCGTCACCCCCTGGGCGACACGGTGGAGGCGTCGGGGGTTCGGC
>CAZCPU010000117.1:0-2204 GCA_964499855.1 uncultured Dehalococcoidia bacterium
GCGAGCTTCATGCAGGTCTGGCGCTACTCCGGTCATCTCATGGGCATCCCCGATACGATCCTGTTCCGCGAGGAATCGGATGCCCTGGAGCTATTCGAGATTGGCCTTGCGTGCGAGCCCGATGCCGAGCTCGAGTCGGTCTCCCTTGCAAACGCGCTGGTCAACGCCTCACCGTTGATTGCCGGAGTAACCGAACCGGCGGCTCGCCGAAAGCTGGCGCGCTACGTGTTCCGCGTTTCCCGCGCGCTCATCGGACCAGAGATCGCCGACCAGCTCATGTTTCCCCGCTACCCGACGTTCGGGGTGCTCTGGTGGTTTCGCATGCAGAACCGGTACGACAACTTCATGAACAGGCTCTTCAAGAGTCGCAGCCGGAAGAACAACAAGCTAAGCGCCATGCTCGATGTCTCGAGGGTTGACGAAGGGGGGATCACCTACAGGCTGCCGGACCACGTGCATGCAGAAGAGTCCTCCTGGTGGTGAGCCGGCGTCTCTGCGGGGGCGTCGATGATAGGCCCGGCGCCCAGGGCATGATCGGGTCCTCTCGGAGATACCGGAGGTAGTTCTCCGGGGTGTCCGCAGCTGTGCAGCCCTTCGCTGGCCTCCTTTCCTGAAGCCGCCGTACGAGGCCGTCCCTACGGGCAGTCGCATTGGCGTCCGTTGAAGCCAGTCTCGTCTTGTCCGGCATCAGCACCTCGGTCCGGAGGGCACTCATCAACGGCGCAATGTGCAGCTTGCGAGCCCTTTGGCGGTTTCAGGGTGGTCAGGAGCCGGATGTGAGACCTCCCTAGTCGACACGGTGGGGATGCGACATGAAGGGCAGGGTGAGAGAACAAGGGGCAATGTTGGGAGGACTGCGGCGCGACAGGGATGTCGGGCCGGCTGGGCCGGGTGGCGCCGGGGGTGCGGGGCGGCGCCCTTCGACAGGCCCTTCCAGAGCCTCAGGACGGGCCCTTCGAGAGCCTCAGGACGGGTCAGGGCGAACGGGCGGGTTTGCCCCAGCCGCCGCCGCCGGGGGTGCGGATGCTGAGGATATCGCCGGGGGCGACGTCTAGGGTGACCTTGGGGGCTAGGTGGACCTCCTCGACGCCGTGCTTGAGGAGGACGGTCTCGCCGGGGGTGGCGTCGGCGCCGCCCTGGAGGCCGTAGGGGGCGGAGCGGCGGCGCTCGGCGAGGACGGTGACGACGGCGGGTGCGAGGAACTCGGTGTCGCGGACGACGCCGTCGCCGCCGCGGTACTGGCCATCGCCGCCGGAGCCGCGGCGGACGCGGTAGCTGCGGACGCGCATGGGGTGGTAGAGCTCGAGGGCCTCGATGGGCGTGTTCATGGTGTTGGTCATGTGGGTGTGGACGGCGGAGAGGCCGTCGGCGCCGGGGCGGGCGCCCATGCCGCCGGCGATGGTCTCGTAGTAGGCGAAGCCGCGGTCGGCGCCGTGCTCGTGGCCGCCGACGAGGACGTTGTTCATGGTGCCCTGGCTGGCGGCGGGGACGACATCGGGGAGGGCCTTGGCGAGGGCGCCGAGGAGGACGTCGGTGATGCGCTGGGAGGTCTCGACGTTGCCGCCGGCGACGGCGGCGGGCGGGCGCGGGTTGACCAGGCTGCCCTCGGGGGCGACGACGGTGACGGGGCGGAGGATGCCCTGGTTGGACGGGGCGGCCTCGCCGACGATGCAGCGGAGGACGTAGAGGGCGGCGGAGAGGGTGACGGCGAGGGGCGCGTTGACACAGCCGCGGCGCTGGGCGGCGGTCTCGGTGAAGTCGAGAGTCATGGCGTCGCCGCGAACGGAGACGGTGACGGCGATGGGGACGGGCTCGTCCGTGAGGCCGTCGTCGTCGAGGACGTCGGAGAAGGAGTAGTCGCCGTCGGGGAGGGCGCGAATGGCGGCGCGGGTGAGGCGCTCGGAGTAGTCGAGGAGGGCGGCCTCGTGCTCGCGGACGGTGGCCCAGCCGTAGCGGTCGACCATCTCCTGGAGGCGGCGCTCGCCGGTGCGGCAGGCGGCGATCTGGGCGGCGAGGTCGCCTCGGCGCTCGTCGGGCGTGCGGGAGTTGCGGCAGAAGAGGGCGACGACCTCGGCGTTGACCTCGCCGGCGCGGACGAGCTTCAGGGGCGGAATGATGAAGCCCTCCTGGAAGAGCTCGGTGGAGCGTGGGAGGGAGCCGGGGGTCATGCCGCCGATGTCGGCGTGGTGGGCGCGGTTGGCGAC
>CAZCPU010000117.1:2304-5150 GCA_964499855.1 uncultured Dehalococcoidia bacterium
CGTGGCGGCGAAGACGGGGGCGACGAGGGTGACGTCGTTGAGGTGGGTGCCGCCGAGGTAGGGGTCGTTGAGGGCGATGATGTCGCCGGGGCTGAAGTCGAAGCCCTGGAGGGCGGCGGCGACGGAGGCGGGCATGGCGCCGAGGTGGACGGGGATGTGGGAGGCCTGGGCGACCATGTGGCCGTGGGGGTCGAAGAGGGCGCAGGAGAAGTCCTTGCGCTCCTTGATGTTGGGGGAGAAGCCGGTGCGGCCGAGGGCGACGCCCATCTCCTCGGCGACGGAGGCGAGGAGGTTCTTGAAGACCTCGAGGGAAACGGCGTCGACGGGCATTTTCCGCTGCCTCCGGCGTTTGGCGTATGGGGGGATTGTAGCACGGGGGCGGGGGCGCACTTCGACGGGCCCTTCGAGAGCCTCAGGACAGAGGTCAGGGCGAACGGGGTGGGCGACCACAAAGGTCGCCCCTACGCCACCCGCACACCTTCCCGGAGCAAGGCCCCGTATCGGCACGCCGGGCATGCTATCGCAGGGGATGCGGGAGGTGGGTGTCAGGTTGCGCTCACCCGCCGGACGTGGTATCACTTCATGGCCTTATCAGGGGGCATTCCAGAGAGGAGTCACCGGCCCATGAAGTTCTATGGATTCGATGAGTTCACGTATCCCGGTGTTCCCGATGAGGTGGGGCCGGAGACGATCCAGACCAACCGCTTCTGCGACCCGGGGCTGGCGGCGGAAACGTACTGGGAGCACATGGAGGAGTTTCTGCTCTGCGAGGACCTGGGGTTCGAGGGGGTCTTCGTCAACGAGCACCACTTCACGTACTTCAGCCTGAACCCTTCGAGCACGCCGCTGGCGGCGGCGCTCATCGCGAAGACCAAGAAGATGAAGATCGGCGTGATGGGGCACGTGCTGCCTTTGCGGCACCCGGTACACACGGCGGAGGAGTTCGCGCAGCTCGACTGCCTCTCGGGCGGGCGGTTCATCGGCGGGATCGTGCGGGGCGTGCCGCAGGAGCTGATCTCGTACAACGTGGACCCGTTCACGAGCCGGGAGCGGTTCGCGGAGTCGTACGACATCGTGAAGCGGTGCCTGACGGAGGAGCTTTTCGACTACGAGGGGAAGTTCTACAACCTGCGGGCGGTCTCGGTGTGGCCGAAGCCGCTGCAGAACCCGTTCCCGATCTGGATGCCGGCGGGGTCGGCGGAGACGATCGAGTTTGCGGCGGAGCGGCGCATCCCCATCGCGCGGGTGTGGAACCCGACGGCGGTATTCCAGGACGCCTTCGAGTACTACAAAGAGGTCGCGCGGGACCAGTTCGGGTGGGAGGCGACGCCGGACTACTGCATCGGGTCGCGGTACATCCACGTCGCTGAGACGAACGAGCAGGCCGAGGAGGAGTGTCGCGAGGCGGTGATGTACGTGCGTCGGCTGACGGCGTTCAGCCGGCCGGTGCCGATGCCCGCGCCCTTGCCGGGGGTGCAGACGGACCGCTCGTTCGACTACCGGAAGCGGTCTCGGGGGGCGGAGATGCCGGCGCCGGGGACGCCGTTCGAGAAGCTGCGGGAGACGGGCTACATCGTGTGCGGCGACCCTGATTACGTGACGGAGTGGCTTCGGAACGACATGGAGACGGCGGGCTACGGACATTTCCTGGGCATGTTCCGGTGCGGGAAGCTGAAGCACGAGCACGTCATGAAGTCAAAGAAGCTGTTTGCGGATGAAGTGATGCCGAAGCTGGCGGGGATAAACGCCAGCTAGACCACACCACCACCGGCAGGGGCCGCGCCCAATCCGTTCGTGGGACCCTTCGACGAGGTCAGGGCGAACGGATTGGGGATGACCACGAGGGTCGCCCACGAGAACGGGAGCGCCCGGCCGCACCGAAAAAGGAGACGATCGTCATGCCCCTTCCCCTGTACAACGGCGCCAACCATGTCCTGGACGAGAACTCGATCGAGATAACGCGGTACATCCAGGAGACGCGGGACGGCATGGCGGTAGGGGGGTGGGAGCTGGCGGTGCCGGAGCCGGGGCCCGACGGGAACCCGTTCCTGTTCATCTTCGTGGGGCCGACGGCGGAGCACCGGGGCAGCGGGCTTCGGCTGCAGATGGCAGCGAAGGACGGCAGCCCGATGCCCGACGACGCGCAGGTGCACATCGAGAGCTTCTATAAGACGGGCTCGGAGCGGCAGACGATCTACGCGGGCGCGTACGGGGAGTTCAGCTCGATCCCGGACCAAAGCGACCCGGACGCGACGCTGTCGGCGCAGCGGCGGGTGGAGTCGGGCGAGGACTACCTGGTGCGCGTCGAGGTGTCGGCGCCGGAGGGCGGGCCCGAACCGGACCCGACGGCGCCGGGGTCGAGCTTTCACATCGACTGCGTGAAGATCTGGTGGACGGAGTCGGCGTAGGGCGACCCCATTCGGGGCCTCGCCTCGAGCAATGGGGCGCGGCGCGGCGGCCAACGAATCTCCGATGAGGTAGGGTACAGGCATGGGCGCAGCAGACGGTGCAGTGTATGGGCGGCACTCGGCCAACGTGGGTGGGGTGGACGTCGCCTACTTCCGCGGCGGCCGGTTGGAGCGGCACGCGCCGGTCGTTTACCTGCACGGCATGGGGCCGTCGGGCCGGTGGGAGAGCTACCACATGGCGATGGGCACCGTGACGGACATCTGGGCGCCGCAGCTGCCGGGGTGGGCCGACGGAGCCCCGCCGGAGGGTGTGGAGTCGCTGGAGGACTACGCGCGGGTCATCAAGGGCCTCCTGGACAGCGAGGGAGTCGGCGAGGCGACGCTGGTTGGGCACTGCGTCGGGGGATGGCTGGCCATGCGGCTGGCGGCGGACGAGCC
>CAZCPU010000118.1:0-5005 GCA_964499855.1 uncultured Dehalococcoidia bacterium
CGCCGGGCCCCGCGCCATGTCGAGCGCCACCGCGTCCGCCCCCGCAAGGGCCGCCCGCTCCAGCGCGCCCCCGTCCACCGCCGGCGCCACCAGCAGCGATCGCCGTACCAGCGCGTCCCGTATGGCCAAAGCCGTTTCCATGGCAGGCAGGATACCATACACGGACGCGCCCTCAGCCCCTCGCCTCCGCCCGTTTCGAGGCCGCCGGACACCCCCGTCTCTCGCCCCCATCCCCCAGGCCGATTAGGTTCGATGATTCGAATCTGATATGCTGTCCATGTGCGGGGTTCTTCGGAACGCCGTTCACAGACACGCATCGGAGCGGCATCCATGATCTCCTTCATCGGCGGCACGGGACCCGAGGGGCGCGGCCTCGCCTTGCGCTTCGCCATCATCGGCGAGCAGGTCTACCTCGGCTCCCGCGACCCCCAGCGCGGCGTCGCCTCCGCCGCCGACGTGCGCGCCCTCCTGCCCAGGAACTACCCCGAGACCAGCGTCATGGGCGGCTCCAACGAGGACGCCGCCCGCATGGGCGACATCGTCTTCATCGCCGTCCCCTACTTCGCCCAGGAGGAGACCCTGACCCAGCTCAGGCCCCACCTGGGCGCCAAGGTCATCGTCAACGTCGTCGCCCCCCTCGCCTTCGTCAAGGGCTCCGCCCAGGCCCTCCCCGTCCCCGCCGGCTCCGCTGCCGAGGAGGCCCGCGACCTCCTCCCCGAGTCCTCCGTCGTCGGCGCCTTCCACAACCTCAGCGCAATCGACCTCCTCATCCCCACGCGCGCCCTCGACTGCGACGTCGTCGTCTGCGGCGACGACCCCGACGCCAAGGCCAAGGTCATGCAGCTCGCCGAGTCCATCAAGGGCGTCCGCGCCGTCAACGGCGGCGCCCTCGTCAACTCCCGCTACGTCGAGCACCTCACATCCCTCCTCATCAACATCAATCGCATCTACAAAGCCCACTCCTCCATCCGCATCACCGGCATCTAACCCCCCACCCGTGTAGCCCCGGCGTCCGGCCGACACCTACCGATGTGGCATCGCACCAGTCCCTTCCCCCGCGAGCGGGGGAAGGTTAGGATGGGGGCTCTCACCCCAGGACCCTCCCTCTTCCCTGCGTCGTTCCATCGCATGCAGAACCTCCCCCCGAAGCCCGCCCCGTACACGATACGGGCGGGGTGCGCCCGTTCGTGCTGAGGCTCTCGAAGTATGAACGGGCGCGGGCGGGGGCCGCCCACCACCAACCCTGCCGACTCAACCGCGCCCCCTCAATGGCCATTCCTGCGAAGGCAGGAATCCAGTGGGGCGGGGCAGCGGGGCCGTTCGCCCTGAGGGAAATCGAAGGGTGAACGGGGAGGCCGATTCGCAAATCGGCCTCCCCGCGTTTGCTCACCCAAAAGCCCGCCCTCCAAACTCCCCCAATTCCCAAAATTCCCCCAAATCCCCCCTTGGGCATCCGCAACGAAATTCGTTATACTCTTCCCCAACACATTCGCCGCAATGCACCAAAGGAGGAAGAATGCAGTTCGCTCGGTACTACGCCCACGGTGAGGTCGCCTACGGCGTGGTGGAAGACGGCAAGGTATTGCAGATCACCACGACGCCCTTTGAAGACTTCGAGATCACCGACCACACCCACACCCTCGACGAGGTCAAGCTCCTTCCCCCCGTGCAGCCCGGCAAGGTCATCGCCATCGCCCTCAACTACAGCACCCACCTCGGCGAGCGCCCCGCACCCAAGCGCGTGGAGGGCTTCTACAAGCCCCACAACTGCATCATCGCCGACGGCGAGGACATCGTCCTCCCCGATGGCGCCGGCCGCGTCGACGAGGAGGGCGAGCTCGTCGCCATCATCAGCAAGACCTGCAGCAAGGTCTCCCGCGATGAGGCCCTCGACTACGTTCTCGGCTACACCATCGGCAATGACGTCAGCGCCCGCGATTGGCAGAACGGCCCCGAGAAGGACATGCAGTGGTGGCGCGCCAAGGGCGCCGACACCTTCGGCCCCCTCGGCCCCTTCATCAGCACCGACATCGACCCGTTCGACTTCACCATCCAGGTCCTCGTCAACGGCGAGAAGACCCACAACCACGCCCACGCTGAGGACCTCATCTTCGACATTCCCACCGTCATCAGCGAGATCAGCCGCTACGTCACCCTCGACCCCGGCGACATCATCTACACCGGCACCCCCGGCCAGACCAGCCAGCTCAACCCCGGCGACGTCGTCGAGGTCGAGATCCCCGGCATCGGCACCCTCCGCAACCCGGTGGTGAGCGAGTAATCGGCTTTGGGATCGTATAAGCCACATACGGCTGAAAGTGCTTCGACGGAAGGGGCCTGTCCTGCGGACGGGCCCCTGTCTTTTACCCCGCACCCACCTACTCCCGTCTTTCCCGCACCCCCAACCGTCATTCCCGCGAGGCATGCCCCGTACTCCGGTACGGGCGCGGGAATCCATGACGCCCGCACCCAACGACGCACACCGGTTTGAAAACTCGGCATAAACCCCATTTTTTGCGAATTGACGGCGAAAATCCCCGTTGCTAAACTCCCCAAAACCATTCGCCGCAGAAAGGAAGTGGCCTATGGGGGCGCCCCGTTTCAAGGAGGTACGCCGCAGTTATGGTTTCGACGAAGTAGCTATTGTCCCCGGTCAGGTGACCATCAACCCGGAACAGGCTGACATGAGCCTCACCATCGGTGAGCACACCTTCCCCATCCCCGTCCTCGCTTCCGCCATGGACGCCGTCGTCTCGCCGGACTTCGCCATCAGGATGGGCAAGCTTGGCGGCCTCGCCGTCCTCAACCTCGAGGGCCTCTGGACCCGCTACCCCGACGCCGCCGACAAGCTCGCCGAGGTCGCCGAGACCCCCATCGAGGAGGCCACCGCCCTCCTCCAGCGCCTCTACCAGCAGCCCGTGCGGGACGATCTCGTCGCCCAGCGCGTCCACGAGATCAAGGCCGGCGACGTCCCCTGCGCCGTCGCCATCACCCCCCAGCGCGCCAAGCGCCTCGCACCCGTCGCCGTCGAGGCCGGCGCAGACGTCGTCGTCGTCCAGTCCACCGTGACGACCGCCCGCCACATCTCCAAGAGCTACCGCGGCCTCATCTTCTCCGAGCTCGTCGACCAGATCCGCCGCCCCGTCATCGTCGGCAACTGCGTCGGCTACGACGTCGCCCTCGAGCTCATGGAGAACGGCATCAGCGGCCTCCTCGTCGGCATCGGCCCCGGCGCCGCCTGCACCAGCCGAGAGGTCGTCGGCATCGGCGTCCCCCAGGTCACCGCAACCATGGACTGCGCCGCCGCCCGCGAGGAGTACCTCCACCGCACCGGCCGCTACGTCTCCGTCATCACCGACGGCGGCATCCGCACCGGCGGCGATTTCTGCAAGTCGATGGTCGCCGGCGCCGACGGCGTCATGCTCGGCACCCCCTTCGCCCAGTCCGCCGAGGCCCCCGGCCGCGGCTACAACTGGGGCATGGCCACCCCTGACCCCGCGCTGCCCCGCGGCACGCGCATCCGTGTCGGCACCAAGGGCACGCTGGAAGAGGTCCTCTTCGGCCCCTCCTCCCGCACGGACGGCACCATGAACCTCACCGGCGCCCTCCGTGCCTGCATGGGCATGGTCGGCGCCTTCAACGTCCGGGAGCTCCAGCAGACCGATCTGGTCTACGCCCCTGACATAAAGATGGAGGGCAAGGCCTTCCAGATGGCCAATAGCCTGTAGAATGGGAAAGGCGCCGGCCAAACAAGAGAGGCCGGCGCCCGGTTGTCGAGCGGGCTTGCGGCCCGCCGCGAAGATGCACAGGAGCGCTACATGCCTAGGTGGGAATACCGCGTGATTGAGTTGGGCGACGAGGTCGACGACGGCGAGGGCCGCGTCTCCGAGTACGAGGACATCCTCAACGAGATGGGCGAGGACGGTTGGGAGCTCGTCGCCGTCACCGAGACCGAGTACATCGACGAGTCTGACCCCGACGAGGCCGGCGTCCCCTCCGGCACCACCGTCGTCTACCTCAAGCGCGAGAAGCCCTAGCCGCCCCGGCGGGTGACCCCTATGTCGACGGCCGAACCGTCCGGGACGCCTCCTCCGTTCGCCCTGGGCCTGTCGAAGGGCGGGCGCCCCGGGAATGGCCGCGCGCCCCATCGCATGGGCTTCGTCACCATCCTCGGCCGTCCCAACGCCGGCAAGTCGACGCTCCTCAACACCCTCCTCCGGGAGAAGCTCGCCATCACCTCGCCCCGCCCCCAGACCACCCGCCAGCAGCTCCTCGGCATCCTCACCCATGACGACTACCAGATCGTCTTCTGGGACACCCCCGGCTACATGCGCCGCACCCGCGACGCCCTCGACCGCCGCATGCTCGGCCACGTCCAGGAGGCCATGCTCGCCGCCGACGTCGCCCTCCTCGTCGCCGAGCCCAGACCCCCCGGCGACACCGAGAAGTCCCTCCTCATGTCCCTCGCCGCCGAGGAGACCCCCACCGTGCTCGCCCTCAACAAGGTCGATCGGGTCACCAAACCCCACCTCCTCCCCGTCATCCAGGCCTACCACGAGCTCGCGCCCGCCGTCGAGATCGTCCCCATCAGCGCCCTCCACGCCGACGGCACCGACCTCCTCCTCAAGCTCCTCGTCGACCGCCTCCCCCTCCGCGACCCCGAGTACGCCGCCGACGAGCTCACCGATCGCTCCGAGCGCTTCCTCGCCTCCGAGATGGTCCGCGAGCAGCTCTTCCGCCGCTTCGGCCAGGAGGTCCCCTACGACACCGCCGTCGAGGTCGAGGAGTTCCTCGAGGCCGACGGCGTCGAGCGCACCAAGGACTACCTCCGCGTCGTCGTCTACGTCAACCGCGCCTCCCAGCGCCGCATCCTCATCGGCAAGGGCGGCGGCGCCATGAAAGAAGTCTCCACCGCCGCCCGCCTCCAGATGGAACACCTCTTCAACCGCCCCATCTTCCTAGAAGTCTGGGTCCAAGTCTGGGACCAATGGCGCGACGACCCCGC
>CAZCPU010000119.1:0-4980 GCA_964499855.1 uncultured Dehalococcoidia bacterium
TCACCCTATCTTACAGCGCGACAAAAGTCAGTTGGGAGGACGCGTCTTTGAGATTATGTGTCAATGTCTGGGCGCTTTGGGCGTGCGCATCCCATCGACTGCGCAAGGGGCCTCCTGAGGCATAGCGCAGCCCCGCTCGCCCTGCGGCGTTCAATGAGCTACCCCCCGACCGCCCGCCGCAGCGATGCCCCGAACCGCTCCCGCTGCCACGCCCGCACCTCCGCCGACCGCACCTCCTCCTCGAACGTCTGCGGCTCCCGCGACAGCCGCTCCAGGCTCCGCATCGGCCACACCAGCGAGACGTGTACCGCGAGCGCCTTCGCCTCCGCCTGCCGCCACGACTTCAGCGCCGCCAGTCTGCGCGTCTGCCCCGGCGTCGGCCTCCCCCGCGCCGGCGACGTCGGCCGAGGGCGCTCCAGCGGCGGCCCGCTCAGTCCCTCCGCCACCGCCGCGCGGATCCCCCGGCCGAATCGCCGCGCCTGCTTCGGGTTCAGCGACTTGTGCCGCTCCAGCGGCGCCGTGGGTTCCCACGCCACCTCCGCGAGCGCCGCCGGCGGCAGCACGTGCGACGGCGGCCTGTCCAGCTGCCTCCCCTGCTCCTCCCGCCACCGGTACAGCGCCAGCAACACCGCCCGCTGCCTGCCGTCCATCTTCCGGGACTCCGGCAGCGCCAGCGCCGTCTCCCGCAGGTCCTGCGGTGAGTGCCGCACCTCGGAGAGCCGCTCGCACTCCTCCTGCACCCACGCCAGCCGTCCCAGTTCCCGCAGCCGCTCCGTCATGACGTCATGCAGCGCGAAGAGATGGTGGACGTCCGCCGCCGCGTACTGCAGCGCGTGGTCGTCCAGCGGACGCTTGGACCAGTCAGCCCGCTGGATCCTCCGGTCCTTCGGAATGTCGATGCCCAGCAGGTCCAGCAGCAGCGCCGCCAGCCCCACCCGCTCCAGCCCCATGAACTGCGCCGCGATGTGCGTGTCGAAGATGTTGGCGAAGGTCAGCCCCCAGTCGCGGTTCAGCCCACGGATGTCGTAGTCGCCGCCGTGCAGCAGCTTCAGCGCGCCGCGTCCCGCCAGCGCGGCCCCCAGCGGCGAGAGATCCCCCACCGCGAACGGGTCCACCAGGCGCGTCGACCCCGGCGTCGCCACCTGCACCAGGCACACCCGCTCCGGGTAGTGGTGCATGCTGTCCGCCTCCGTGTCGACGGCGATCCGCTCGGCGCGCTCCAGCGCGCGGCACAGCTCCAGCAACGCCCCGCGATCGGTCACGAGGGTGTAGGGAGTCGAGAGTCTGGTCGTCACGAGGCCGCCTCCGCCTTGGGCGCCGCCTCGGCCTCCGCCGCCGTCTCGTCCTCGGCCTGCGGCGGCCGCGTCATGAACACCACAAGCCCGGCCAACAGCCACATGACGGTCACCAGCGAGAACGGCACCAGGTACGAGCCCTGCCAGTCGTACAGGGCGCCAAGAAGGATCGGGCCGGTGGCGGACCCCAGCGTGATGAAGGGGAACATGACGCCGCGGATCGCCCCGATGTTCCTTCGCCCAAAGTAGGTGACCACCAGGAGGGTCTGGAGCTGGAAGAAGACAGCCAGCGTGAGGCCGTGGTAGATGGCCCACGCGTACATCATCACCGTGTTCTGAACGGTCAGCAGGAAGAGGACCCCCAGCGCCGCCAGAAACGCCTGGATGACCATGAGGTTGCGGATGTCGTGTCGCGCCGTCAGGTACCCCCACACGAAGCGCGCCGACACGGACCCGACCCCGAAGACGAACAGCGCCGAGGCCGCCACCTCCCGGTTGAAGTCGATGTCGACCAGGTAGGGCACCCAGTGCGCATGGAACCCGGGCAGCCCGATGATGCTCAGCGCAAGGGCGCCGCAGATCATCCAGAACGCCCTGCTGCGCAGCGCCTCCGCCCGCGTGAAGCTGTGCTCCTCGGCGGCGCCCCCTCGTCGAGGCCCTCCCGGCGCGCCGGGGTCCGCGCCCGGACGGTCGCCGTCCGGCAGCAGTCCCATCGACTCGGGCGATGTCCGCACCAGCAGCGATAGCGGCAGAAAAACCGCGATGGACGCTATGCCCAGCCAGAGCCACGCGTCGCGCCACCCCACCGCGTTGATGAGGAAGGTGAGCACCACCGGAAAGATCATCGGGCCCGTTGGCGGCCCCACCTGCATCCACATGATGGCCTGCGCGCGCCGCCGGATGAACCACTTCAGGACGACGCCCTCCAGGATGGGATTGCTCGTCAGCGCCAGTCCCGCCGCTCCCAGCACCCCGTAGCTGAGATAGTACTCCAATGGCGAGTCCGCCCACTTCACCAGCATGAACGACAGGCCGAAGAGCACGGAGCCGATGGGCAGCGCCACGCGAGGCGCCCACGGGTGGTCGCCCCACGGGCCCACGAGGGGGCTGAGGAGCCCGCCGCATAGCGTCCGCACCGCCAGCGCGCCGAAGATCAGGGTGCGGCTCCACCCCAGGTCCTCTTGCATGGAGACGAGGAACACGCTGGAGGCAAAGACGGCGCTGCCGACGTTGAATGAGCCCTTGACGCCAGCCGCAAAGACGATGATCCAGCCGTAGAACAACCGGGGCGCAGTCTCGGCCGTAGGTGAGGACACCTGGCGCTCCTCGTAAAGCTGGCCTAAGCATACTCCACGCGGGCGCACGCGTCATGCCGGCGCGCTTTCCCTCGCCTTGACACCGCCGCGACCGCCAGCTACGTTGCCCCTGCTTCCCGCACAACCCTTCCGCGCCAGTTGCGCGAGACAGGAGCGCCCCCATGCCGATGGCAAAACTCCAGAACGGCGTCAGCCTCTACTACGAGGAGACCGGCCAGGGCTTCCCCCTCGTCTTCGCCCACGAGCTCGCCGGCAGCTACGAGAGCTGGCGCGACCAGGTCCGCTACTTCTCCCGCCGCTACCGCGTCATCACCTACAACGCCCGCGGCTACCCGCCCTCCGACGTCCCCACCAGCGTCGACGACTACTCCCAGGAGCAGGTCGTCGAGGACCTCTACCAGCTCCTGCAGTTCCTCGGCATCGACCAGGCCCACGTCGCCGGCCTGTCGATGGGCGGCAACATGGCCCTCTGGTTCGGCCTCACGCACCCCGAGGTCGCTCGCTCCATCATCGTCGCCGGCGCCGGCACCGGCAGCACCGACCCCGAGACCTTCGCCAGTCAGTCCATCGGCTACGCCGAGACCCTCGAGTCGGGCGGCACCGCCGCCATGGACGGCTACCTGCGCGGCCCGACGCGCATCCGCTTCCTGCAGAAGGACCCAAAGGGTTGGAACGAGTTTGCCAACCTCTTCATGGACCACTCGGCCCAGGGCAAGGCCCTCACCCTCCGCGGCTACCAGGCCCGCCGACGCTCCATCCTGACCCTCGACGACGAGCTCCGCGCCATGCAGGTCCCGACGCTCATCATCCTCGGTGACGAGGACGACCCCTGCCTCGAGCCCGCCATCCATATGAAGCGCCGCATCCCTCGCAGCGGCATCGCCGTGCTCCCCCAGACCGGCCACGCCTGCAACATCGAGGAGCCCGACGCCTTCAACCGCGCCGTCGACGCCTTCCTCACCGCCGTCGAGGCCGGCCGATGGGACGAGCGCGACTCCGGCTCCGGCGTCGGCTTCACCAGCCCCGCGGACGACGTCTAGCCCGACCAAAACAGTTCCTTCCCCCGCTCGCGGGGGAAGGCTAGAGCCTGCCCCGTACTTGATACGGGGATGGGGGTGCCCTCTACCCCCAAACCAAGGTTCCCACAAACACAAAGCGCCCCGCTCACCCATCGAGGGCGAGCGGGGCGCTCCTTCGTCAGCCTTGCGCGGCGGGGCCTACCCCCACGCGCGGCGGGCCGTCTCCACCACCAGCTCCAGCTTCCGCAGCTGGTCCTCCCACGTCAGCGGGTTCCCCTGCAGCGTCGACGAGAACCCGCACTGCGGGCTCAGCGCCAGGTCGTCCATGTCCACGTACTTTGACGCTTCCTCGATCCTGCTCAGCAGCAGGTCCGTCGATTCCAGTTCGCCCGCCTTCGTCGTCACCAGCCCCAGCACTACCGTCTTGCCCTTCGGCATGAACCGCAGCGGCTCGAACCCGCCCGCGCGCTCGCTGTCGTACTCCAGCAGCCACGCGTCCACGTCCAGCCGCGTGAAGAGCTGCTCCGCGATGCGGTCGTACCCCCCCGACGTGTGGTACGCCCCGAACGCCCCGTTGCCGCGGCACAGGTGCATCGCCACGATCGTGTTGCTCCGGTCCACGCCCCTGACGCTCGCGTTGTCCGCCTCGATGTCGTCGCTCAGCGCCTGGTCCTGGTCGACCCCCAACGCCGCCCACTGCGCCCGCCGCTCCTCCGGGATGTAGTCCGGGTAGTGCGGGTTGTCGATCTGCACGTACGGGCACCCCTCGCCGATGAGCGCCTCCACCTCGCCGCGAATGATCTCCGCCGCGTCCGCCAGCACCGCGGCCCGCGACTCGTACACCTGATCCGTCACGCCCGGCTTGTAGCCACGCGCCGTCACGTAGCTCGCCGCCGGCATCGTCACCTTGTACGGCCCCGGCGCGTTCGCCTTGATGAACGCCGATTCGTGCCCCGTCAGCCGCCGCACCAGCCGCAGTCTCTCGCCGATCACGCGGCCGCCGCCTCCGCCTCCAGGCACGCCGATCGGGTTGTCCGGCGTGATCCCCGTTCCCGTTTGGCTCCAGTCGCTGCGACCGCCCTGGAACGGCATGCTCACCGCCGGCGCCCCCTCGATGTAGCCCTCCACCGATTCGCCGAAGCCCCCGGCCCAGCCGCTGCGCCGCAGCTCCCCGTCCGAGTAAATCCCGATGCCCGACTGCTTCTGCAGCTCGATCACCCGCAGGATGTGCTCGTTCTCCACCTCCCGCAGCGCCTCCTCGGAGATGCTCCCGGCCCGGTACGCGTCCCGCGCCTGCTTGACCGCGTCCGGTCGCAGGAAGCTCCCCACATGGTCCGCCCGAAACTCTGT
>CAZCPU010000120.1:0-4970 GCA_964499855.1 uncultured Dehalococcoidia bacterium
CCCCCTGGATACCGGCGTCCGCCGGTATGGAGGTCTGGGAGGGGCTGCGGGCGGGGGGAGGAGTTCTGAGTGAGCGGCCCCTCCCTGCACCTGGATCCCGGCCTTCGCGGGGGCAGGCTCTGCCTCCGTATCGGGGTACGGGGCATGCTTCGCGGGAATGACGGTTGGGGGTGGCCGGTATCACGACCTTAGTCGAATGCGGGCTCCCCCACCCCCCTGGATACCGGCGTCCGCCGGTATGGAGGTCTGGGAGGGGCTGCGGGCGGGCGGAGGAGTTCTGAGTGAGCCGCCCCTCCCTGCACCTGGATCCCGGCCTTCGCCGGGATGGAGACGGGGATGTTGCAGGGGCGGATTAGGTTGGTTTTGGGCGCCCCCATCCCCGTATCGAGTACGGGGCAGGCTCTAACCTTCCCCCGCCCGCGGGGGAAGGGACTCCTCCCCGCCTCCCCCCCTGGATTCCCCCGCCTTCGCGGGGGCAGGCTCTGCCTTCGCAGGAATGGCCGCCAAAGGGGGTGGGTGATGCGGCAGGGTTGGTGGCGGGCGGCCCCCCGCCCGCGCCCGTTCATACCCTTCGAGCCCCTCAGGACAGGCTTCGAGAGCCTCAGCACGAACGGGCGCTCGCCGCCCCCACGGGAACGGCGGCGAGGGGGCGGCCGCGAGGGCCGCCCCCGCACGGTTGTTGTGGGTGGGCTTTACTTGCGGAGGAACTTCTGGATGCGCTGGCCCATGAGGACCTCGCAGACGTAGAGGTCTCCGTGGGAGTCGACCCAGACGCCGTGGGGGCCGATGAACTGGCCGGGCTCGGGCTTGCGGTACTCGGGGTCGCCGAGCTGGGCGAGGACGTTGCCCGAGAGGTCGAGGATGGTGACGCGCGACTGGAGCTCGGCGACGTACATGATGTTGTTGCTGTCGACGAAGAGCTTGCAGGGCTGGATGAAGCCGCCCCACTCGTCAAGGTACTCGCCCTGGGGGGTGAAGACCTGGATGCGGTGGTTCTGGCGGTCGGCGACGAAGACCTTGCCCTCGGCCTCCCAGACGCTGTGGACGAGGTTGAACTGGCCGGGGCCGTCGCCGGGCTCGCCCCAGGAGTACTCGAGGGCGCCGTCGTCGGCGAACTTGTGGACGCGGCAGTTGCGGTAGCCGTCGGAGACGTAGAAGCCTCCGGAGGCGGAGAGGGCGATGTCCGTGGGGTGGTGGAAGGGGCCGGCGGGCCGGAGGACCTCGCGGTTCTCGTCGGTGTAGCCGGTGTCGGAGGGCTGGCCGCGGTTACCGATCTCAAAGACCTTCTTGCGGTCCCTGGTGAACTTCATGGCGACCTGCAGGGAGCGGTCGACGAAGTACTGGTTGTCGTCGGCGTCCGTGTTCATGCCGTGGGCGTCCACGAACTCGTCGCTGCCCCAGGTGCTGAGGAACTTGCCGTCGCGGTCGAAGACCATGACGGGGTTGGTGGTGCGGGTGAAGACGTGGACGCGGTCCTGGGAGTCGGTGTTGACGGAGCCGATCTGGCCCCACTCCATGCCGTCTGGGAGCTCGCCCCAGCCCTCCGCGACCTCGTAGGTGAAATCGCCGGAACCCACTATTGTCGCCATAGCGCGCCTCCTTCCGTGACAGTCCGGTTGGGGGCATTATGCGCCCGCGGGGGGCGTCAGTCGAGGGCCTGCTCCAGGAGGTCCAGCGAGTCACCGAAGTAGGTGGGGGCGAGGCCGAGGGTGTCGGCGGGGAGGGCGGTGGCGATGCGCACGAGAACGCCCACGACCTCGGAGGAGGAGAGCAGGTTTTCGAGGTCTTCCTGGACGTTCTCGCCGAGGTCGACGCGGGCCTCCACCCGGCCGGGGACGTCGAGCTCGTCATAGTCGAGCTGGTAGGTCAGGCGCGCGCCGATGAGGACGACGGACCCGATGACGAGGGCGCCGACGACGAGGCCGAGGAGGAGGCCGCCGACGCGGTCGAGCAGGCCGGAGGCGCCGAAAGTGGCGGCGGAGAGGAGGGTCCTGATGGCGGAAACGAGGCGGTTGACGGAGTAGAGCACGACGGCCAGCAGGGCGAGGTAGATGAGGACGCTCACGACGGCGAGGGCGGTCGGGGAGTCGGTGTAGGCCTGCACGCCGAGGCCGGCAGCGCTGCTGATGTTGCCGGCGAAGAACCAGGCCATCAGGAAACTGCCGCCCGCGACGACGCTCCACAGGAGGCCCAGCCGCAAGCCGGCGAATGCGCTCATGGCGAGCAGGACGAGGAGAAGCCAGTCCAGCCAAATCACAGGCTGATCCCGTTGCGCGGCAGTCTACTCATACACTTTTGAGTGTAGCATGCAATCCGCTCCGGACGGGACGGGCGCTTACCCTCCCGGCGGCCCGGCGGTTATGCTCGAGGGCGCCGCCGGGAGGCGAGAAGACACGGGCAGGGGGCAGGCATGGCGCAGACGCTCCGGGTGATGAGCTACAACATCCTCTACGGCGGGGCCACCGGCGGCCTCGACCGCACCCCGCTGCTGGTGGAGCAGGTGAGGGCCGCGCGGCCGGACGCGCTCGCGCTGTGCGAGTGCTGGGGCTTCCTCGACGACGGCGGGGCGCGGATGGACGCGTTCTGCGACGCCGTGGGGATGCGGGGCGCGCTGGTGGAGGCGGGCACGGGCAACCATGTGGGGCTGCTCTACCGGGAGCCGTGGTCGGCGGCGAGCACGTCGACGACGTCGGCGCCGATGCACCACGGGCTGGTGCGGATGCTGCTGACGAGCGGCAACGCGGCGGTACACGTCGTCGCGACGCACCTGAACGCGTACTCGAGCCTGATGCGGTTGGCGGAGGCGCAGGTGGTGGTGAGCCGCACGCGAGCGGGGGAGCCGACGGTGGTCATGGGCGACCTGAACGCGCTGCCGCTGGGCTACGACGCGCCGCTGACGTCGCGGCGGCTGCTGGACGAGGGCCTGCGGCCCGACACGCACGTGGCCGGCTACTTCGCCGACGCGGGCTTCGTGGACGTGCTGGCCAGCCACGGTGTGACGTCACACACCTATCCGACACCCCTCGAGGCCAAGCGCGACGACTTCCTGGGCGGGGTGCGGCTCGACTACATCATGGCGAGCGGGGACCTGGCGGGGTCGTGCACGGCGGCGTGGGTGGTGGACACGCCGGAGGCGGGGCAGGCGTCGGACCACCTGCCCGTCGTGGCGGAGTTTTCGCTGCCGGACTAGCCGACGGAGGCGCCCTCCCGCTTCATCAGGCGGACGCCCCGGTAGACCATCCAAGCCACCCAGATGACGTAGAGGGAACGGCCCAGAGCGAGGCCCTGGTCGAGATCACCGCCCACGGCGGCGGCCCAGTAGAAGGCGGCCAGCGAGACGGCGGAGAGAACCCCCACGATACGGTTCACCCACGCGTCGACGTTGCCGTCGGCGGGCATGGACAGGGAGAAGACGAGGAACCCCAGGGAGACGGCCATGCCGCCGAGGAGCGTCGCGGCGACCCGCGCCACGAAGAGGGGCGTCAGGAAGTTCACGGTCTCGTCCTCCAGCCCGATGGTGATGGCCAGCGCAACGCCCTGCCCGGCGATCCAGCTCAGCAGCCCGATCAGGATGAAGGCCAACCCCATGCGGGTGGCGGCGTCGCCAATCCCGGAGCTCCGGGTGGAGACCTGGAGCGCGTACATGCCAAAGGCCATGATCATCAGGCCGAGACAGATCAAGGGCACGGTGATGTTGGCCATGGCCGGGTTGCCGGTCAGGGCGTTGATGGCCGCGATGGGGTCGGACGGCTCGGCGGTGTCGATGATGATGCCGCCGGGCTGCAGCAGGAACATGACAAAGGCGAGCACGGGCCCCACGATCAGCGCGAGCGCGCCAAGCCTTCCCATGGACATGTTGCACATACGCGTTCACCTCCCGCGAACTGGTCAGACAGGCCGTTGAAGCCACGCCGGGAACCGGACACCCCCGTCCGTCCGCGGGAGTCCCTGGGACGACGGGGGTGTCCCTTCAGCGCGTCTCAGGGACCGGCTAGCCGCCCGTGCTGGTCGCCTCGGCCTGCTCGCGGACGCCCCAGATGTCGCTGGGGAGGGCGACGCCCTTCTCGGCGGCGAGCTCCGCTGCGTGCTCGCGGGCGCGGGTGGCGTTGACGGCGGTCATGTCGGAGACCTCGAGGCCGAGGCCGTCGACGACGCGGACGCGGAAGTTGAAGTAGGCGCAGGCCATGACGATGTCGAGGACATCGCGGTCGGTCCAGCCGGTGTCGCGGAGGGCGTCGATGTCGGCCTCGGTCATCATGGCGGGGGTGAGGGTGAGCTTCTCGGCGTACTCGAGCATGGCGCGCTGCTTGTCGGAGAGGTCAGCCTTGCGCCAGTCGTTCTGGATGAACTCGGCGAGGAGGTCGTCGCCGCCAACTCTACGCAGGGCCCCTGCGTGAGCGACGGTTCAGTAGCGACAGTTGGAGGCGAGGGAGGTGACCGTCGCGATCATCTCGCGCTCGGCGGGGGTGACGCCGGAGGGGCCGCGCATGACGTGCATCATGAAGAGGCGGCCGTAGAGCATGGAGAGGGGGTTGAGGCTGGCGAGCTCCGGCGGCGTGACCGGGTGGGGGCCGGAGTTGGGCGCCATGCCGGTGATCATCTCGTCGTTGTAGTCGATGTTGACCTGGCGCATGCGCTCATAGGCGTCCTTGAGCTCACCCTCGGCTTCCCATTCCTGGATGACCTTGATCCATGGCATGTCGGTGTCCTCCCTTAGAGAGTTGCGCTGTTGCGGGTGCCCCCATCCTACCCTTCCCCCGCTCGCGGGGGAAGGGACTGGCCGGCCGCCCCCCCCCGCCCCTCTGGATACCGGCTTCCGCCGGTATGGTGATTGAGGGGGTGGGGGGGTGTGACGAGGGTTGGTGGAGGAGATGCCCCGCCCGGCCGCCCCTCTGGATTCCTGCCCCCGTATCGTGGTACGGGGCAGGCTCCGCAGGAATGACGGTGAAGGGGGTGTGGGAAAGGCGGAG
>CAZCPU010000121.1:0-4902 GCA_964499855.1 uncultured Dehalococcoidia bacterium
TCGACCTCCGCGCCCGCGGGCATCTCCTCGAGGTCCTCTGGGCAGATGGCGAGGCCGTTGGCGCGGGCCATTGAGGTGAGCAGGTTGCTGCCCTGCGGGCCCGTCAGCGACGCCCACCACCGGCCGTCCTCCCAGGTGACGATGGCACGGGCGTACACGCGGCGGCCGTCCGAGTTGATGATGGGGTCGCGGAGGGTGGCGCGCACGCTGGGCTTGGCGAAGGTGGTGCGGCCCAGCATCTTGAGGATGGCGGGCCGGCAGAACTGCTCGAAGGCGACGAGGGCGCTGACGGGGTTGCCCGGGAGGCCGATGTGCGGCACCCGGCGACCCTCGGGCGCGTGGAGCACGCCGAAGGCGAGGGGCCGCGCGGGGCGCATGCGGACCGACCAGAAGGCGATCTCGCCGTTGGCCGTCAGCACGTCCTTGATGAAGTCATAGTCGCCCTTGGAGACGCCCGCCGTCGTGATGAGGAGGTCGGCCGCGATGCCCTCGCCGAGCTTGCGGGCGGTGTCCTCCAGGGTGTCGCGGGCGATGCCGAGCATCCACGGCTCGCCGCCGTAGCGGCGCACGGCCGCGGCGATGCTGAAGCTGTTGGAGTCGAAGATCTTGCCGCCGCCGGGGGCCTCGCCGGGGGCGAGGAGCTCGTCGCCGGTGGAGAGGATGGCGACGATGGGCCTGCGCAGCGCGGTGACACGGCTCCGCCCGACGGACGCCAGCACACCGATCTCGCCGGGGCGGAGGACGTCGCCGCGGCCCATGAGCCGCTCGCCGGTGCGGAGGTCCTCGCCGGCGGGGCGGACGTTGGCGCCCTGCGGCGCCGCCTGCATGATGCGGATGCGGTCGAGGGCGTGGCCGGACGCCTTGCGCTCGACCTCGTCCGTGTCCTCGAATGGGACGACGGCGTCGGCGCCGGGGGGGATGGGCGCGCCGGTCATGATGCGGATGGCGGTGCCCGGCTGGAGGTCGCGGTCGGGCAGCGCGCCGGCCTGCACGTAGCCGATGACGGGGAGCTCGCGGGGGTCCTGCTGCGCTGCGCCGGCCACGTCGGCGTGGCGCACCGCGAAGCCGTCCATGGCCGAGTTGTCGAGGGGCGGGAGGTCCAGCGGGGAGGTGATCTCCTCGGCGAGGGTCAGCCCCAGGGCGTCAGGAAGGTCGACCTCCACCGGGCCCATCGGCGAGACGTAGGAGAGTATCTTCTCCAGCGCCTCCTCCACGCTCAGCATGTCCTCCTGGTGGCTGCTGTGGTGGTGATGGTGGGCGTGGTGATGCTCGTGATGGCGGTGGTGACCGTGATGCTGGTGATGCTCTGTCATGTCGCTATCCCTGCCGCTGGACCGCGCCGAGCTCGCGCTCCAGGCGCGAGAGGAGCCGGTCCATGGCACGCTGCACCTCTTCGGCCGTCAGCGTGCGGTCCTGTGCCTGCAGCGTCACGCGGTAGGCGAGCGAGCGTACTCCCTCTCCCACCTGCTCGCCCGCGAAGACGTCGAAGAGGGTCGCGCGGACGACGAGGGGGTGCTGCTCGATGATCTCCTGCACCCGGGCGGCGGGCACGTCCATGCCGACGACCAGCGCGAGGTCGCGGAGGGCCTCCGGGTAGACGGACGGCCCGCGGAAGCGGCGCTCGGCCTGCGGCACGGCGGCCGTGAGCGCGGCAAGGTCAAGCTCGAAGTAAACGGCGCCCTCGCCGCGGACGTCGAAGGCGTCGAGCGCCTCCGGGTGCACCTCGCCGAGCTCGCCGATGCGCCCGCCGCCCGCGGAGACGGCGGCTGCTCGGCCGGGGTAGAAGAAGGGGTCGTTCAGCGGCTCGAAGGACGGGGTCACGCCGAGCCGGTCGCACAGCGACTCCAGCACGCCCTTGGCGTCGTAGAAGCCGGCGGTGGACTCGGAGGCCGCCCAGGACGCCTGGGCGCCGGGGCCGCTGAGGACGCCCGCGGCCTTCTGGCGCTCGTCGGGCAGGCCGTCACCGGTGAAGATGAACTCCTTGCCGACCTCGAAGTACCACTGGGGCACGCCCTCGTGGCGCTGGTTGGCCGCGAGTGTGCGGAGGAGGCCGGGCCGCAGGGACGTGCGGAGGCACTCGTGCTCCGAGCTGATGGGGTTGAAGGCGCGCATTGGCGGCGCGGGCGGCTCCGCGCCGCGGAAGGCCAGCTCCAGCGCGTGCTCGCTCACCATCGAGTAGGTGATGATCTCCTGCATGCCGATGGACGCCAGCAGGTCGCGGACCTCCTCCTTGACGGCCTGCGCGGGGTCCGGCGTGCTGAGCGGGATGGGCGCGGCGAGGGGCGCGGTCGGAACGTCATCGTAGCCGATGACGCGGACCACTTCCTCGACCAGATCGTCCTCGATGGTGATGTCCGCGCGCCACGGCGGGGCCTCCGCCTCGAGGGCGTCGTCGCCGACGGGCCGGCACGGGATGCCGAGGGACGTGAGGGTGCGGGCGGCGTCGGCCATGGGGACGGTCACGCCGAGGACCTTCCGCATGCGCTCGGCGGTGAGGGTGATGGTCTGGGACTCGGGCCGGTCCGGGTAGACGTCGATGATGCCCTTCGCGGCAACGCCGCCGGCGACATCCATCATGAGCTTCATGGCGCGCCGCAGACCCACGGGCGGCAGGCCCTGGCGCCAGCCCTTCTCGAAGCGCAGGGACGCCTCCGTGCGGAGCTTCAGGTCGTCGGCGGTGCGGCGGGTGTTGAAGGGGTGGAAGCTGGCGGACTCCAGCAGGATGGTGCGGGTCTCCTCCGTGACCTCCGTGTTTGCGCCGCCCATGACGCCGCCGAGGCCGACGGCCTTCTCCGGGTCGGCGATGACGACCATGGGCGGGGCGAGCTCGCGGTCGACGCCGTCGAGGGTGACGTGGCGCTCGCCGGGGCGGGCCTGGCGGACGATGATGCGGCGGTCGGCGACCTTGTCGAAGTCGAAGGCGTGGAGGGGCTGCCCGGTCTCCAGCATGACGTAGTTGGTCACGTCGACGATGTTGTTGATGGGGCGCTGCCCGGCCTTCGTGAGGCGCTCCTGAAGCCACTCGGGGGACGGGCCTATGGTGATGCCCGTGAGCAGCGCGGCCGTATAGCGGGCGCACAGCTCGGGGTCGGCGATCTCCACGGTCGCCTGTTCCTCGATGCGCGGGCCGTCCTCGGGGTACGTGTCGTCGGGCTCGGCGACCTGCGTGCCGGCGAAGGCGGCGACCTCGCGGGCGACGCCGAGGACGGAGAAGCAGTCGGGGCGGTTGGCGGTGACCTCGAGCTCCAGCACGGAGTCGCCGAGGTAGTCGGCGAGGGGCGTGCCGGTGGGGGCGTCGTCGGGCAGGACGAGGATGCCATCGTGCTCCTCGCCGATGCCGAGCTCGAGGACGGAGCAGATCATGCCCTCGGAGGTAACGCCGCGGATCTTGGCGGCCTTGAGGGGCTCGACCTTGCCGGAGTGGGTGTTGAAGAGCACCGCGCCAGTCTTCGCGAAGGCGATCTTCTGCTCGGCGGCGACGTTGGGGGCGCCGCAGACCACCTGGAGGCGCTCCCCGCCGATGTCGACGGTGCAGAGGCGGAGGCGGTCGGCGTTGGGGTGCGGGCCGACGTCCAGCACGTGGCCGACGTAGCAATTGGTCCAGCCGCCGATGCGCTCGACGCCGCCCACCTCGACGCCGGCCATGGTGAGGCGGTGGGCGAGCTGGTCGACGGGCATGTCGACATCGACGTAGGCCCTGAGCCAGGACAGCGGGACGTTCATTGCCATGAAGAAACTCCGGTCATTGCGAGTCTAGAACTGCCGCAGGAAGCGGGCGTCGTTGCTGTAGAAGTAGCGGATGTCGTCGATGCCGTGCTTGAGCATGGCGATGCGCTCGACGCCCATGCCGAAGGCGAAGCCCGTGTACCGCGCGTGGTCGATGCCGGACATCTCCAGCACGCGCGGGTGGACCATGCCGGCGCCCATGATCTCGATCCAGCCGCTGCCGCGGCAGATGCGGCAGTCGGGCGCGCCCGCGCCGTCGCAGCTGAAGCAGTCGATGGCGACGTCGACGCCGGGCTCGACGAAGGGGAAGAAGTCGCAGCGGAAGCGCACGCGCCGCTGGGAGCCGAAGAGGAGCCGGGCGAACTCGTACAGCGTGCCCTTCAGGTTGGCGAAGGTGATGCCCTCGTCGACGGCGAGGCCCTCGACCTGGGTGAAGTGCCACTCGTGGGTGGCGTCGGTGGCCTCGAAGCGGTAGACGCGGCCGGGGACGACGACGCGGACGGGGGGCTGGGTCGCCTCCATGATGCGCGCCTGCATGGGGGAGGTGTGGGTGCGCAGGAGCATCTCGCGCTCGCCGTCGGGGTTGGTGTGGTCGAGCCAGAGGGTGTCGAACATGTCGCGCGCCGGGTGGCCCTTGGGGATGTTGAGCATGCCGAAGTTGTAGTGGTCGAGCTCCACCTCGGGGCCCTCGACGACCTGGAAGCCCATGGAGATGAAGGCGCGGGTGATCTCGCGCATGGTCTGGGTGATGGGGTGGAGGCGGCCGAGGGCGGGGCGACGGCCGGGGAGCGTCACGTCGAGGCGGCCCTCCTGGGCGCTCTGGGCCAGCCGCGCGGCCTTGAGCTCCTCCGTCTTGGCCTCGAACCCGGATTCCAGCAGCGCCTTGACGTCGTTGGCCTGCACGCCGACGGAGCGGCGCTCCTCGGCGTCGAGGGAGGCCATGGTGCGCATGATGAGGGTGAGGCGGCCCTCGCGGCGGCCGAGGTAGGCGATGCGCCAGGCCTCGAGGGCCGCGTCGTCCTCGACGGCGTCAAGCTCGGCGACGGCGACGGTGCGGATGTTGTGGAGGGTGCCGAGAATCTCGGGAGCAGTGGTCATGCGGTCCTTTGCGGGCGCGGCCATAGGCGGCGCGTCGGCGGCGAGATATGGTAGCTGCCATTATATGGGACGCGCGGA
>CAZCPU010000122.1:0-2228 GCA_964499855.1 uncultured Dehalococcoidia bacterium
TGTGCTAGCGGTCCCAGAGGACGGCGGTGGCGCGTTGGGCGCCCTCCACCATGGCGCGGAATTTGCCCCAGGCTATGTCCGGGTGTACGCGGCCGCCGAGGCCACAGTCGGTGCCTGCGATGACGTTCTCGCGGCCGACAAGGTTGGCGAGGCGCTCGATGCGGTCCGCGATGAGCTCGGGGTGCTCGATGACGTCGTTGGTGTGGGCGACGACGCCGGGGATGAGGACCTTGCCGTCAGGCAGCTTCACGTCGCGCCAGAGCTTCCACTCGTGCTCGTGGCGGGGGTTCTGGTCGTAGGAGATGCCGGAGGCGCGGACCTGGAGGAGCAGGTCGACGAACTCGTTGAGGTTGATGTCCTCCGAGTGGGGGCCGCGCATGCCGCCGTAGCAGATGTGGAGCCGGATCTGCTCCTCCGGGATGTCCTGCAGGGTGTGGTTCAGCAGCTCGACGAGGCGGCCGAAGCGCATGCGGAAGTCGGGCAGCTCCATGCCGAGGGCGTTGAACTTCATCACGGGCGTGTCGACCTGGAGGACGAAACCGGCGTCGGCGATGGCCTTGTACTCCTCACGCATGGCCTCGGCGCAGGCGCGGACGTACTCATCCTCGGTGGCGTAGAACTGGTTCTGCTCGGGCTGGTAGCCGACGTTGTCGGGGCCGACGGACGCCATGAAGGCCTCGGCCACGCTGACGCCGTCGAGGGCGGCCCGGAGGTTGTCGACGTCCGACTGGATCTCGGCGTGGCCGGTGTAGGTGATGGGGCCGGTGCAGACCATCTGCCTAGTGGCGGCGGGGCGGGTGCGCGCGCCGACCTGGTCGGCGAAGTAGCGGTCGTAGTCGCCCTTGGCGCGCTCGGTGCCGCGCTCCATGTTGCCGGCGCCGGGCGGCACGTCGAGGAACTCGAAGCCGCCGAGGCGGTCGCGGATGTAGCCGGACCAGCCGGTCTTGTACTGCTCGCCGTCGTTGATGATGTCGAGGCCGACCTCGGCCTGTTGGCGGACGATGTCGGCGACGGAGTCCCTGACGAGGGCGGCGAGGGCCGCCTCGTCGTAGGGCTCCTGCGCCTGCCTGGCGTCGAGCATGGCGCGGAGCTCGGGCGGACGGGGCATGCTGCCGACGTGGGTGGTCAGGATGCGGTCTGTGCTGTGTTGCATGTGCTTCTCCTCCGGGTGAGTGACCTTTGAATGATCTTTGGGGGATCCCCCATCCTAGCCTTCCCCCTGAGGGGGAAGGAAACACACTTAGGTGTCCAGCGTGCTGGCGGCCATCCAGTCCTCTAGGGAGAGCCGCTGCTTGGTGAGGCCCTGCTCGACGTTGTAGGTCAGGAAGGCGTCCAGCGTGCCCATGTCGTCCTTGACGCCGTAGACCCACGGGTCTCCCCACGCCTTCTCCTGCTCGACCCATGCCTCGCGCTGGTACATGAGGGAGAAGCCGTGGCGATCGTTGACGGCGTCGACGTAGGCGAGGCGCTTGGCCTCGACGAAGGCGTCGAAGACGCGGCGGGCGAGCTCGGGGTCGTCGCGGTCGAGCTTGCGGCTCATGACCATCTGGTGCATGGGGGTGTGGATGCCGGCCTCGCGCCAGAGGGCGAGGTCCTCGTCCCGGTAGCTGGGGAAGACGCGCTTGACCTGCGGGCTGGACTCCAGCATCTCGAAGGCGGGGCCGTCCGAGATGTCCGTGATGATGGCGTCGACGTCGCCGGACATGAGGCGGTCGATGGGGCTGACGGGCCCGGCGCCGTCGGTGACCTCATTGGAGGGCATGACGACGGGGCGGTCGACGTGGAGGGGGAAGACGCGGCGGTTGTTGGAGACCATCCAGACGAGCTTCGAGATGTCGACGCCGTGGCGGTGCTGGAGCAGGCCGGCGGTCCACACGGTGATAGACGTGGGGTAGGAGCCCGAGCCGATGCGCTTGCCCTCGAGGTCCTTGGGGGACTCGATGCCGGCGTCGGCGCGGGCGAAGATGAAGGTGTAGACGGGCTTGCGCTTGACCATGATGGGCAGACCGACGATCTCCCAACCGGCCTCGATGGCGGGGAGGACGTAGCCGAGGTTCAGGTCCCAGAGGCCAAAGTCGCCCGACTGGAGCGCGGGGACCTCGTTGAAGACCATCGCGCCGGTGGCGGCGGGAACGAGGTCGGCGCCGGGGACCTGCACGCGGCCGTCGAGGAGGGGCATGGTGATGTCGTAGCGCATGGTGGAGATGGGGAGCTGCATGGTTCACCTC
>CAZCPU010000122.1:2328-4843 GCA_964499855.1 uncultured Dehalococcoidia bacterium
GCGCCGTCCCACTCGCTGAGGGGGGCGCAGTGCCACCACCAGTTGGGCGCCTGCCGCTCCCTGGAGCCGAGGGACTGGCGGCCGGTCGCGTAGAGGAGGGCCGCCCACGGGTCGCCCTCGTCCTCGACCCACGGGAAGAGGCGGGCGAGGGCCTTGGCCGCGATGTCGGTGGGGGGTGTGAACTCGAGGCCGAGCCCCTCGGCGATGTCAGAGGCGTGCACGAGGGTCTCGGTGCAGGCCATAGCGGCGAAACCGTGGCGGTCGGCGAGGCCGGCGGGGTGGAAGCCGCGGGCGTCGTCGGGCATGGAGCGGAGGACGGCGGCGAGGACGTTGGCGAGGGCGCGGTGGACGGTAACGAGCTCTGCGATGGACTGGTCGGGGTTGTTGGCGCGGGCTCCGGGGAGCCGGCTTCGCGTCTGGTTGGCGGCGTTGGAGGCGAGGAAGATCTGGACGGTGGTGACGTGCTCCAGCGTCTGGCGGCAGTCCCAGTCCAATTCGCCGGCGGTGACGGACCAGTCGAGGTTGGCGAGGGTGGCGAAGAGCTGGTAGGCGGCTTCTGCGGCGGCGACGACGTCGTCGGGGCCGGGTTCGTGCAGGTCATCCATGGCGCGGCGTACCCCCCATTCCAACCCCGTATCAAGTACGGGGCAGGCCCTTCCCCCACGCGTGGGGGAAGGGGTGTTGTGGTTGTGCCTTCCCCCAGAGAGGGAATTGGTGTTGTAGTTGTGCCTTACCCCTCGCTTGGGGGAAGTGGCGTTGTGGCTGTCAGGCGCATGGTATCACGGGGTGTGGGACGTGCAAGGGCTACGTCGCGCGGATGCGCTCGCTGCCGTCCCACTCGCTGAGGGGGGCGCACTGCCACGTCCAATTGGGGGCGCGGCGCCGGCGGTCGGCGAGGGGCGCGCGGCCGGCGGCGTAGAGGAGCGCGGCCCAGGGGTCGTCGCCGGCGGGCACCCACGGGAAGATGCGGGCGAGGGCCCTGGCGGGGACGCCGGGCGGCGGGGTGAAGTCGACACCGAGGCCCTGGGCGATGTCGTTGGTGTGGACGAGGATTTCGGTGCAAGACATGGCGGCGAAGCCGTAGCGGTCGGCCATGCCGGCGGGGTGCCAGCCGCGGGCACCGTCGGGCATGGCGCGGAGGACGGCGGCGAGGACGTTGGCGAGGGACCGGTGGACCTCGATGAGGTCGGCGACGGGCTGGTCCGGGTTGGCCGCGCGGGCGCGAGGCAGGGGGCCGGGGGCCTGGCTCGCGGCGTGGGTGGCGTAGAAGGCGTGGACGACGGCCATGTGGTCGAGGGTCGTGCGGCAGTCCCACTCGAGGTCACCGGCGATGGCGGACCAATCGCGGTCGGCGAGGGGCGCGAGGAGGGCGTGGGATGCGGCAGCGGCGGCCTCGAGGTCGTCGGGGCCGGGCATGCGGAGGTCGTCCATGGTGTCGGCGCTCCTTTCGGGGCGTGGGTCGCTGGCATGGTAGCACGGAAGGCGAGGGGGCGCGGGAGCAGGGCGACCACAAGGGTCGCCCTGCTACGCTCTCGACCGTGTTCCGACAGGCTTGGTTGAGCGGGCGTGACGTTGGGGCCGCTCGTCGTTGACGGGGTGCGGGCGCGGCTATAGGCTGGCGGGACAAGCACGATGTGGAGGGGCAATGACGCGCGCAATCTACCAGGTGCGGCTTGTGGTGAAGCCGGAGTACGAGGAGGAGTTCAACGCGTGGTACGAGGGGTGGTACATCCCGAAGCTCATGGCGGAGGTGCCGCACTTCTACTCGTGCCACCGGTACGTTGGGGAGATCAACGGCGAGAATCTTTACATAACGGATTATGAAACGACCGTCGAGGACATGGACACGGCGATCGCGGAGATGCGGACGCCGGAGCGGGAGCCGGTGAACCTGATGTTCCGGGAGTGGCGCGACAGGGCGATCACGCTGCACGAGTCGATCCGGTTCGCCGAGCGGGTCGCGGTGGAGCGGTAGCGTGGCGTCGATCGAGGAGCGGCTGCAGCGGCTGGAGGACCGGGAGGCGATACGGGAGCTGGTCGCGGGCTACTGCCGGGCCATCGATGACCGGGACCTGGAGGCGTTCGTGGGGAACTACACGGACGACTGCGTACACGGGCAGAGGGACCGGTCGCTGCACCTGGAGGGGAAGGCGGCGCTGCGGGAGCACTACGCGGGGCGGTTCCTGGAGTACGGCGTCACGCTGCACACGCCGCACGCGCACGTCATCGAGTTCGACGGGCCGGACGAGGCGCACGGCTGGGTGAGCGGGCACGCGGAGATGGGGCTGGGCGGCGAGGGCTGGCTGGCGGCGTTCCGGTACCTGGACGAGTACCGCCGTGTTGACGGGGCGTGGAAGTTCGCGCGGCGGGAGCTGTCGACGTACTACTACCTTCGGATGGCGGACCTGGCCGAGGGACTGGGGCAGACGCTGCGCAAGCACCGGCGGGGGGAGCTGACGGCGGCGGACCTGCCGGAGGGGCTGGAGACGTACAGGGCGCTGCACGGGCTGGGGTA
>CAZCPU010000123.1:0-4798 GCA_964499855.1 uncultured Dehalococcoidia bacterium
AGAACTACGCGGGCATGCTCATCATCTGGGATCGCATGTTCGGGACCTTCGAACCGGAGGTAGAGCCGGTCATGTACGGCATCGAGCAGCCGCTCAACTCGAACAACCCCATCAAGGTGTTTCTGCACGGAATCCACCGCCTGGGTGTCAAGGTCCTCCAGACGAAGGGAATGGGGAACAAGCTGCGCCTGTTGGTGCAGCCGCCGAGCTGGAGTGCGTCGGAGTAGGCGACGGCGCCCCGCGCTAGCCCCCCGGCACCCGCAGAACCGGATACGACTCCCCGGCACGCAGCCGGTCGGCGAGAAAGCCCCAGTTCGCGAAGCCGTCGTCGGACTGCGGCTCCAGCAGGCTGAACAGCAGGCGTCCCAGCGGCTGGTCGACCCGCGCCAGCATGTCCCCGGAGGCCGGGGTGACCCGATCCGGCTCGTAGCGCCCGAACACCGTCTGCTCGTTGTGGCCCTGGAAGGGCTGCTCGGCCGTCTGTACCGAATCGATGCGGAACGCCTCCACATCCACGGGCACGGCCTCCGCCGGCTCGAGCGCGACCCCGTGCGCCGCGAGCCGCGTCAGGACATCCTCCAGATCCGCGGGGACCAGGTAGGCCTCGGGCACTCGCTCCAGGAGGGTCGGCGCAAAGGTCCCGTACTCGTACATCGGCGCGACGTATTGCGTATCGGTGCGCAGCAGCAATGGGCGTCCGGTGAGCGGGTGGGCTTCCTCGACCGTGCCGCCCATGAGGATGTCGACCGGCGCCGGCGAGCGTTCGGGAACGGCGCGGAGCGCCAGCGAATCCCCTACCACCGAGGCGGCATCGGCATCCACCACGATGCTCCGGACCTCGTCCGCGTGCTCGTGGACGTAGTCCAGGATCTCCTCGACGAAGTACAGCGTGGCGAGCACCCGCTCCTCGAAGGACGCGTAGGAGTAGGCCTCGCTCAGGATGCCGATCCGGTTGCGCAGGCCGAGGTAGTTGTTGTTGAACCGCGGCCGGTGGTCGAAGGTGTACCAGGCGGGCTCGCCCCCACCGCGCGCGAAGGCGTTCCCGTAGTAGTAGAACTCCCAGCCGTGCTTGTCCCGAATCTCCCCGGTCACGTGCGGAAGCAGCCCCTCCCGGAGGAAGTCGTCGATGCCGGCCGGCGTGTTGGGGTGGAGCGGGGGCGAGTAGGTGAGATGGTAGGCGTGCTGGGTCCCGTTCGTCGTATGCAGATCGACGGCCACGTGCGGATCGTATTCACTGAACAGCCGCGCCACCGACCGCGCCTCGGGCGAGTCGAGCTTCATGTGATCGCGGTTCAGGTCGTAGCCCTGGGCGTTCGGCCGCTGCCCCATCCCTCCGATCGGCCCGTGCTGGCGGCCCCGGTTGGTGAGAGTCACCCGCTCGTTGCCGTCCGCGTTGTAGATGGGCCCGATCAGCAGCACCATCGACTCGCGCCACTCGCCGTGACGGCCGGCCATGAGGTCGCGGAGCAGCATCTGGAGCGCCTCCTTCCCGCACACTTCCCCGGCGTGGATGTTGCCCTGCAGATAGACGACCGTCCTGCCCGAAGCCCGCACCGAGGCCGGGCTCGCGTCATCGACATCGCCCACTACCGCCAGGGGAAGTGCCCGCCCCTCGGTGCTGTAGCCGAATGTGGTGTAGTGGACCGACGGCGAGCTGGCTGCCGCGCGCTGCAGGAAGTCCACGACATCGGCGTGGGAGCTGGTCTCGCGATAGTCCGTGCGCTCCGCGCGCGTGAGAAAGGAATCGTCGGGAGCCGGGGAGGCGTCGCACGCCGCGAGCACGACGGTGAGCGCCGCGAGCGAGCGCGGGAGTGCCGCCCACCGAGTGGGTCCTGTTTCCGAAGTCGCCATGTGTTCACCGCGCCTTTCGATGGTCGGGTTGGTTTGCGCCACCAGCCCCAACCTATATTGCTGCCCATGAGCGGCGCACGGCATCGGCGAGCCACGGCGGATGCCGGGCTGTGGAAGGGACTGAATCCGGGGATGGCGCTGGCCGCCAAGGGCGTGGTCCTGGTCTTCGTCCTCGCCACGATCCGGGACGTGGACGCCGCCGGCGCCGTCTTCGGCCGCGTCCGCGACTGGATCGAGGGCACGCTCGACTGGTTCTACATCCTGACCGTCTGCGCCGCCACGTTCACCTGCCTGTTCCTGGTGTGCAGCCGGTTCGGCAGGATCCGGCTCGGCGACGACGCCTCCGAACCCGAGTTCAGGACGTCCTCCTGGATCGCCATGCTGTTCTCGGCGGGAATCGGGATCGGAGTGCTGTTCTTCTCGATCGCCGAACCGCTCTTCTATTTCGACACCAGCTCGGCTGCCGGCTACCCGAACAACCCATTCGCCGACATGGCGGGCGCCGTGCTGCCGGACGACCAGCGTGCCGTGCACGCGATGCGCGTCACCTACTTCCATTGGGGCATACACGGATGGGCCGCGTACGTCGTCGTCGGGCTGTGTCTGGCCTACTTCGGATTCCGCAAGAAGCTGCCGCTGACGCTGCGCTCCGCTCTGTACCCGCTCATCGGCGATCGCATCTACGGCCCGGTCGGTGACCTGGTGGACCTGCTGGCGGTGTTCGGCGGGGTCTTCGGCATCGCGACCTCCCTGGGCCTCGGGGCAAGCCAGATGGCCACCGGACTCAACGTGCTGTTCGACGTGGATCCGGGTCTCGTTACGCAGGTCGGGCTCATCGCCACCATCTCGCTCGCGGCAACATTGTCGGCGGTATCCGGCGTGAGGCGCGGGATCCGCATGCTGTCAGAGTGGAACATCGTATTGAGCATCCTGCTGCTGGGGTGCCTGCTGTTTCTGGGCCCCTTCACGTGGCTCGTCCAATTCGTCGCCACCTCCATCGGCGCGTACCTGTGGCGTGTTGTGCCCATGGGATTCTGGATCGCCGACACTCCGGATCAGGCCGCGTGGCAGAACGCCTGGACGATCTTCTACTGGGGATGGTGGATCTCCTGGGCGCCCTTCGTCGGCACGTTCATCGCCCGCATCTCCCGCGGGCGCACGCTGCGCGAGTTCATCCTGGGCGTGCTGTTCGTCCCGACCGGCCTGGGGCTGCTGTGGTTCGGGGTTTTCGGCGGCAGCGCCCTCCATCTGGAACTCAATGCCGCGGGCGGCGTCGGCACGGCCGGGATCCTGGAACTGGTGCGGGCCGCGAACTACGAAGCCGCGCTATACGCGACCATCGACCGCATGAGCGACGTCGGCTGGCTCGCCTGGGCCATGTCCGCCATGGCCACCCTCCTGCTCGCGACGTGGTTCGTCACTTCCTCGGACTCCGGCACCCTGGTGATCACCACCTTCCTGAGCATGGGCAACGCTCATCCGCCGCGGCGTTTCCGCATCGTCTGGGGGCTCGGCGTGGGGGCGGTGGCCGCCGTGCTCCTGCTTGCCGACGGTCTCCAGGCCCTGCAGACCGCAGCCATAGCCGCCGCCCTGCCCGTGAGCGTCGTGCTGCTGTTCATGATCGCCGGGCTGCTCAAGTCGCTGGCGCGGGATGGTGATGAGGTCGGATCGGAGGGGTGATGGGTCGGATCGATGGAGGCCCGGCTAAGGAAAACTTCCTTTCCTTAGCAAGGCGCTAACGAAAGCGAACGCCTTGAACCTTTCTTTACGGCGGCAACAGTTCGATCTGGCGCGCGGTCACGGGTCGCCAGCGCGGCAAGATCTTCACCTATGAGCGGTATCTGCCCGCTCTGCGGGAGGGGATGGAGGATCCGCCCGGGTAGGGTCGGAGGAGGATTCGGAATTGGCTGGGACAGGACTTGATCCAGTGGAGATGTACAGCCCGACTCCCCGTGTTGCCATGACACTGCTGATAGGCGTGCTCTCCCCCGGTTGCTCGAGCCTCCCGAGCGATACCGGCGAGGCCATGACCGTGCGCTTCGATTTCGATGAGGGACCTCAAGGTTTCGTCGAGGGCTTCGCCGACTATCCTCCCGCCCATGAGGAGATCTACGAGTTGACATCCGGGCACCGTGCCCTCCCCGCCCCTCTGGAGTCGCGGTCGGGGCTGTTCCTTTCCGGGGTCAACAGAAGCGACGATCTGTTCATGTACTTCAAGGGCCCCATTGACGGCCTGACTCCCGGAGCGAGCTACGCCGTCGAGGTCAGCGTCGAGATCGCGACCAGCACGCCGGGCGGTTGCATTGGCGTCGGAGGTGCGCCGGGCGAGAGCGTCTGGATCAAGGCCGGCGTGACCGCGGAAGAACCGGCCGCCGTCCTGGAAGGCTCCCACCTGCGCATGAACATCGACATTGGACGGCAATCCAACGGCGGCACGCAGGCGGTGGTGCTCGGCAACGTGGCAAACTCGCGGCAGTGCGAGCAGTCCCGTGAATGGGAACTCAAGGCCCTGGAGAGCCAGTCGACACCGGCAGGCACCTCGGTATCTGCCGACGGCCGCGCCTGGCTCCTTATCGGCGTCGATTCGGGATTCGAGAGCCGGACGGAGGTCTATTTCACACGCGCGTCGGTTACGTTGACGCCGAGTCCGGGAGGGTGATCGGGGGACTGCCGCGTAGTTTGTAATCCATCTCGCAAAACTGCTCAGCCAGGTACATCTGTCGCGTGGCGGCGAGTGGGGCCACTCCAGCGACCGCTAACCGACCTGGTAGTCCAGGGTCAGCGTGTGCTTGCCGTCCGCATCCACATGGATTTCCATGGTGCCCGACAGGCTCGCCAGCTCACCCGTCCCGGACCCCGGCACCACATGGCCGCCGGTACGCGGCGGGGCTCCGGCCTCGGCGATGCCCCAGTGATGGAGCACGAACGTGCCCGCGCGCCCACCGAG
>CAZCPU010000124.1:0-4758 GCA_964499855.1 uncultured Dehalococcoidia bacterium
GGAGACGGCGAGTAGTGTCAAGCCAAGGATGCCCGGGGCGCCGGAGCTACTCCCAGGCGGGACACTGGTGGGTCAGGGTGATCTCGCGGCGGTCCCGGCCTGACTCCATCATGGCCAGCACGCACTCCAGGGTCGCCATGCCCCAGCGGCCATCGTGGTGGACGGGGCGACCCTCGTTGATGGCTGCATACATCTCGTCGAGCTCCGCCATGCGCTCGTCCTGCACGCCCTCGACGGGGACGTGGTGCTCGCCGTCGTCGTCGTAGACGATGAGGCCGCCCTCGGTCTGGCGGATGTCGCCGCCCTCGCAGCTGACGATGACGAGGCCGGCGTCGGGCTGGTAGCCGCTGCGGAGGACGTTCTCCCGGGGGCCGAGGAGGGAGTTGGTGTCGCTGCCGCCGAAGCGCTGGGCCTCCTTGCCGCTGGCCTCGTCGTAGGGCTGGCCGTTGCGGAGGGCGCGGCGGAGGGCCATGTTGCGCTCCCGACCCTGCACGTCGGTAGTCCAAGGAAGGAACTCGGTGGTCATGTGGTAGCCGTAGCCGTTCTTGACGATGGTGGCGGGGGCGCCGTCCTCGAACTCCATGAAGGCGACGTAGTAGCCGGGGGAGGAGCGGGCGTCCATCCACCGGGACACGTTGCCGCGGATGCTGCGCACCATGCCGCCGCCCATGAGGCGCACGACATCGAACTGGTGGGGGCCCTGGTTGTAGGGCATGGCGCCACCGGTCTCCATGTCGAGCTCGTGGGGCATGCGCGGGCGGAACATGAAGTCGACGTAGGACCAGCAGTTGATGGCCGTGACCTTGCCAAGGCGGCCGGAGGTGATGACGCGGCGCATGGCGCGGAAGCCGGCCATGAGGCTGGCGGTGTGGCCGCAGAGGAGGTTGACGCCGTTACGCTCGGCGGCCTCGACCATGCGCTCAGCCTCATCGAGGGTGACGGCCATGGGCTTCTCCACGACGACGTGCTTGCCGTTGTTGGCCAGCGCGACCGTGTTCTCGCAGTGGTAGACGTTGGGGGTGGAGACCCAGACGACGTCGACATCGGGGTCGGCGGCGAGGGCGTCGACGTTGTCGTAGGTGCGGCCCTCATAGCGCTCGCGGAAGGCGGAGAGGGCCTGGGGGCGGGTGTCGGCGGCGGCGACGATGTCGAGGTAGGGGGCTGCCTCCATGGCGCGGATGACCTGCACGGCACCGGCGCCGAGGCCGGCAATACCGACGCGCAGCTTCTTCCCGGGGGCTCCGCCTCCGTTGCCCGACGGTCCGGCGATCATGGGGCGCTCCTATCCGCGGCGATGCCGCTCGCCAGGTCAGGACACCATCGTTTCCATGAGCTCCCTGACCCTCCGGCTCTCCATGAAGTCGATATCGCGGCTGAGCTCGTAGGACCAGGCGCGGACACGGTAGAGGTCGCCGTCGTAGGGCTCGCGGGGCTCCCTGCCCTCGATGAAGGCCTTGGCGGAGTTCACGAGGTAGCGGCGCATGGCGATGATGGCGCTGTCGCTGGTGCCTAGGTGCTCCCTGGTGCGGTCGGCGATGGCGCCCATGCCCTCGACGACGGCGGTGTCCTGCTCGCGGACGCCGAGGATGCCGGTGAAGGTCTGGGTGCGCTGGACGTGGCGGTCCTGCAGGAAGTGGTTGGCCTTGGTGGCGCGGAGCTTGCCGGTATGCGGGTCCAGGCTCGAAATGTGCGGGGAGGGCCCGCCGAGGATGCCGTCGCGCTCCGCCTGGGTGAGGGGCTCGACGGGGGACCAGATGACGCACCAGACGTCGGTGTGCTCGTCGTCGACGGGGACCCAGATGTGGCCGTGGCCGCGCTTCTGCTCGAGGTCGCTGGCGATCATGGTGTAGTAGGGCATGAGCCACTGGTTGATTCGCCAGTAGTGCGTGTCCTCCTCGGCGTTTCGCTGGGCGGCGAGCATGACGCCGTAGTCCGTGGGCTGGATGATCCAGCGGGGAGCGGTGTCGTTGACGCGCCAGAGCATCTCCTTGCTGGCGGGGGCCGTCTTCTGGTCGAGGCGGGTGTGGAGGAAGCCGATGTGGCTGGAGTCGATGTCGCCCTCGGTGGCCTGGACGAAGTTGCACTCCTGGTTGTACTTGACGAGGTTGCGGAACTCGGCCGGGACGCGGCAGTACTCGAGCTGGGGGAGGTCCGGGATGCGGTCCTGGGGGCCGATGTAGGCCCAGATCATGCCGCCCCACTCGCGGGTGGGGAAGCCGATGGGGCGGACCTTCTTGGCGAACTCGTACTGTGCGGGCTCTGAGGGCATGTCGACGCAGGCGCCGGCGACGTCGAACTTCCAGCCGTGGTAGATGCAGCGGAGGCCGTGCTCCTCATTGCGGCCGTAGAAGAGGGGCGCGCGCCGGTGGGGGCAGAGGGCCTCGACGAAGCCGACGTCGCCGTTGGTGTCGCGGAAAGCGACGAAGTCCTCGCCGAGGAGGCGGACCTCCTTCGGGTCGCAGTCGGGGGCGGGCAGGTCCTCGGAGAGGAGGACGGGGGCCCAGAAGCGGCGAAGGACCTCGCCCATGGGGGTCCCGGGGCCGACCCGGCACATCAGCTCATTGTCTTGCGCGTTCAGCATGCTGCTTCCCTCCTCAGGCGGCGCCCCATGCGAGCGCCGTCCTCCGCCGCTCCTGTCGCGGCGCTAGGCCTGGGCGCGAATGCCGGCCTGAAGCTGGGCCATGGCCTCTTCCTTCTTGCTCTCCGACACGAGGTCGTGGGCGGCCTCCACGCACTCGAGGAGGACGCGGAGGCGGTCGACGTTGGCGGCGTCACGGGCGTCGGACCGGGCGCCGACGAGGGCGCGCTCGACCTGGCGCCAGAGGTCGTCGAGCTCGGCCTCGCGGAAGATGAAGTGCTGGAAGCCGGAGGAGCACTCGATGCGCTCCACCAGGCTGAGGAGCGTGTCGGGCGAGAAATCGTGGATGGGCAACGGGTGATCGAGGTCCAATTCCTCCTCCTGCATGGAGCCTCAACGTGAGCTTGCGGGGAACGTACACCCGCAGGTGCGCGCAGTCAACGTGAGGGCATCGTGCTACTGGTGGGTGGTGCCGGTGTAGGGGTGGGCGGCGCCGAGGGGGTCGCCCTCGGCGAAGCGGGAGGCGCGGAAGGCGCTGATGGGGTGGCCTGTGCTGTCGCCGTGGAGGACGAGCTCGGCCATCATGCGGCCGACGACGGGTGAGAGCTTGAAGCCGTGGCCGCTGAACCCGGCGGCCCAGTAGAGGCCGCGCACGGCGGCGGAGGCGTCGAGGATGGGGTTGCCGTCGGGGGTGAGGTCGTAGAGGGAGCCGTAGCCGCCGAGGGGTGTGGCGGCGGCGAAGGCGGGGACGCGGCGGCCGGCGCGGGACCAATGGCGGGTGATGTAGTCGTGGTCGGCGTTGAGGCCGTAGGCGTCGGGGTTGACGACCTCGGCGATGTCGGCCTCGTCCATGGAGCTGGCGAGGGTGGTGGAGCCGGGGTTGACGCGCATGTAGGTGTTGGTGGTGTGGTCGATGATCATGGTGGAGAGGCCCTCGAGCGACGGGGGGCGGCGGAGGATGACCATCTGGACGCGGATGGGGGACACGGGGAGGGTCTCGCCGAGGGGCGCCGCGAGCTGGTTGACCCAGGGGCCGGTGACGGCGACGACGGCGTCGGCCTCGACGAGGCCCGCGTCGGTCTGGACGCCGGAGACGCGGCCGCCGGAGGTGGCGATGGCGCGGACGGGGCAGCCGGTGACGATCTCGGCGCCGTAGTCGCGGGCGCGGCCGGCGAAGGCGTAGGTGGTGGCGATGGGGTCGGCGTGGCCGGCGTCGGGCTCGTAGGCGGCGACGGCGACGCCGTCGAGGGAGAGCTCCGGAGCGATCTCGGCGGCCTCGTCGAGGGGAATGAGGCGGATGTTGGCGCCTTGCTCGCGGTTCATGGCGACGTTGGCGCGGGCGGCGTCGGCGTCGTGCGGGGCGAAGAGGAGGAGGCGGCCGGTCTGCTGGAAACGGGCGTCGCCGCCGATGGCGTCGGCGAAGTTGTGGAAGACGGCGCTGGCCTCGACGGCCATGCGGACGAGGACGGGGTGCAGGTAATGCTGGCGGACCATTGCGCCGGAGCGGCCGCTGGCGCCGCCGGCGAGGTGACCCTTCTCGAGGAGGAGGACGCGGCCGGCGCCCATGCGGGCGAGGTGCATGGCGATGGAGGCGCCGTTGACGCCGCCGCCGATAACCACCACGTCCGCTCGCCGTGTCGTCATGCCTTCCCTCCTGGCGCTCGTGCGGATTGTAGGGTCGCGGGAGGGGTCGGGTAAAGGCACGGGGCGCGGCTGCCAGGCTTCGGCCGGCGGGGGCCTGCGCAACGAAGGGTTTGGTGGCGATTGCGGGCAGGTCAACGATTTGTTAGGCAATTGTCTCGGATTGTTCGTAGCTGGGAGCGGATTTGATAACGGAATTGATTTGGATTCAATTCATATTGGTGACGGGGGGTTGCAGATTCAGGAGTGCATTTGTTTTTGAATTTTTTTCTCCGCATGTCCGAGCGATGATGGGGACGCCGCAGCCAACAAGAAAGTTGGTGGCCAGACAGGCCGGGGGTTGCGGGTGATCCGGCTGTGCGGATGGTTGGGTCTTCCATGGGGAGAGAGTAGGGGGTGGGAGCGCTTTTGCGCGAGGGGTCCGTGTCAGGGTGGGGGGACGTTGTGGGGGTTGTTGGTGGTTGGCGGCCCCACCCCTGGATCCCGGCCCCGTATCGGGGTACGGGGCATGCCTTCGCCGGGATGGAGGTTGCAGGGGT
>CAZCPU010000125.1:0-4678 GCA_964499855.1 uncultured Dehalococcoidia bacterium
CTCCTCGAGGTGGCTGGCGCCGCGGTGGGTGCCGTGGGACAGGGCCTCGTGGACGGCCTGCATGACCTCGGGGCGGCCGTGGCCGAGGAGGAGGGCGCCGTGGCCCATGACGTAGTCAATGTACTCGTTGCCGTCGACGTCCCACTTGCGGCTGCCCTCGGTGTGGGTCACGACGAGGGGAAACGGGGTGAGGTAGCGGGTGTCGTGGGTGACGCCGTCGGGGAAGATGCCGACGGCGTCGGCGTGGAGCGCGGCGGAGCCCGGGTGCTGTTGGGCGTAGAGTTCCTGAATGGTCGGCATGCGTCCCCCCTCGATGGCGTAGGTCTTCTAGGTGCGCGCTCAACGCGGGCACGGCCCTATGCTATCATGCCCTGTCCGAAATTCGCTTGGGATGTCGACATGCGCAACTTCCTGACCCACCTGGAGTGCACGGGCTGCGGGCAACGCCATGACGCCGACGTGCTGCAGACGCTGTGCCCGACCTGCGGCAAGGTGCTGTACGCGCGGTACGACCTGGCCGCGGCGGCGAAGGCGGTCTCACCCGCGGACATCGCGCCGCGGGAGTCGACGATGTGGCGGTACCGCGAGGTGCTGCCGGTGCGGGACGGGGCCTTCGAGGTGACGCTGGGCGAGGGCGGGACGCCGCTGCTGCGGGCGGAGCAGCTCGGCGCGGAGCTGGGGTGCACTGAGCTGTACATCAAGGACGAGGGGAAGAACCCGACGGCGACGTTCAAGGCGCGGGGGATGGCGGCGGGCGTCTCGCGGGCGAAGGAGCTGGGCGCAGAGCGGCTGGTGGTGCCGAGCGCGGGGAACGCGGCGGGGGCGATGGCGGCTTACGCGGCGCGGGCGGGCATGCCGGCATTCGTCTTCATGCCGGACACGACGCCGCAGTCGAACATCCTGGAATCGCAGATCGCGGGGGCGGCGGTGGAGCTGGTGGCGGGGCACATCGGCGACGCGGGGCGGGCGGCGCGGGAGCGGGCGGCGGTCTCGCCGATGTTCGACATGTCGACGATGAAGGAGCCGTACCGCGTCGAGGGGAAGAAGACGCTGGGGTACGAGATCGCCGAGGCGCTGGGGTGGGAGCTACCGGACGTCATCGTGTACCCGACGGGCGGGGGCACGGGGCTGCTCGGCATGTGGAAGGCGTTCGGGGAGATGGAGGAGCTGGGGTGGATCGCCGCTGGGCGGAGGCCCCGGATGATCGCGCTGCAGATGGTGGGGTGCGCGCCGATCGTGGCGGCGTTCCACGCGGGGCAGGAAACGATCTCGCCGTGGGAGAACGCCGAGACGGTGGCCGCGGGGCTGCGGGTGCCGGGGCCGGTGGCCGACTACCTCATCCTGCGGTGCCTGCGGGAGAGCGGGGGGACGGCGCTGACGGTGACCGACGAGGAGGCGCTGGCGGCGGTGCCGGAAATGGCCTCGGCCGAGGGGGTGTTCGCGTGCCCGGAGGGGGCGGCGACGCTGGCGGCGCTGCGCAAGCTACTGGCGACGGGCGCGGTGGACGGCTCGGAGCGCATCGTGCTGCTGAACACGGGGAGCGGGCTGAAGTACCTGGACGTGCTGGGGTAGGGCTCGGGCGCGGCCACTACTCGTAAGGCTCCATCGCTGCTATACTGGGCGGTGCTGCTGTCAAGGGGACGGCAATTTACGTCAAGTTCGAGGAGAACACAGACACTATGGGAACCTTCAAGCATCCGGCGCGGTCCGTCTGGCACACCTCAGTCTGCTCGCGGTGCAACCGGGTGATCCAGCGGGTGCTGCTGCCCGGACTGCAGAAGCGGACGACCCTACGCGTCTGCGACAGGTGCCTGTCCGAGGGGAGCCAGGCGCAGGGGCAGGCCGCGGGGACCGGAACCGCCGCTCCCGCGGGAGGCCGCAGGCCGCGAGGGCGCGGCGGGCGACGGCCGGTGCAGCAGGCAGCGCCCGCAGCCGCCGAATAGACTCGACGCAACGACACGCAAGACCGCCCGGGGCGTCTTCGCCTTGGGCGGTCTTGCTGTTGGACGCAGGCAAGTCCGGCCAAGCGGCAGGGGCTAGACGGCGAGGTGCTCGATGAGGAGGGCGGCGAGGCCGAGGAAGAAGAGGAAGCCGAGGACGTCGGTGAAGGTGGTGACGAAGACGGCCGACGAAACGGCGGGGTCGAGCTTGAGGCGGCGGAGGATGAGGGGGACGCCGGCGCCGGCAAAGCCCGCCACCACCATGTTCCCAAGCATGGCTGCGCCAAGGACCAGGCCGAGCATGTAGCTTCCCTTCCACACGTATCCCACCAGCCCCACGGCGACGCCCATCAGCAAGCCGTGGGCGAGGCCCAACGCCACCTCTCGACCGAGGACGCGGAGGCCTCGGCCGGGGGGCATGCCGCCGAGGGCCATGCTGCGGACGACGAGGGTGAGCGTCTGGGTGCCGCCGATGCCGCCCTGGCCGGCGACAATCGGCAGGAAGGCCGCCAAGACGGCGACACGGGCGATGGTCGACTCGAAGAGGCTGATGACGGTGGCGGCGAGGATCGTGGTGCCGAGGTTGACGGAGAGCCAGGGGAGGCGGTGCCGGACGGAGCCGAGCAGGGGGCCGGACAGGCGCTCGCCGCCCATGCCGGAGAGGTTGAACATGTCCTCCGTCGCCTCTTCCTCCGCGACATCGACGGCCTCGTCGCCCGTGATGACGCCCACGAGGCGGCCGTCGGCGTCGACGACGGGGAGCTGATTGAGGGTGTAGCGCTGCATCAGGCGGACGCACTCCTCCTGGTCGGTCCCTGCGGTGACGGTGGCCACGGCGGGGCCCATGATGTCGCGGACGAGGCTTGAGGGGCGAGCCAGGGCGAGGGGAATGACGCCAAGGGCGCCGACGAGGCGGCCGGAGCCATCGACGACGAAGAGCGAGCTGACGTCCTCGGCCTCCGGACCGATGAGGCGCAGCACATCAAGGGCGGCGCCGGTGGTCACGGAGTCGCGAACGACAGGGTAGTCCGGGGTCATGATGCCGCCGGCGGTCTCGTCCGCGTACTGCAAGAGCACGAGGACCTCGTGCGGGTCCGCCAAGGCGTCCTGGGCGCGGAGCGAGAGGTCGCGGGGGAGCTGGTGGAGGACGTCGGCGGCCACCTCGGGCGGGGCCTCGTCGAGGAGCTGGGCGATGGCCTCGGGGCGGACGCCGCCGAGGGTCCGGGCGGCGTCCACGGGGTCGAGGTGTTCGAGCACGCGGGCGGCACGCTCGGGGCCGAGGGCCTGCAAGACGGCGCCGCGACGGGTGTCGTTCACATTGAGGATGGCGCGGCCCTGGTCGGCAGGGTGCAGGCCGCGGAGGAGGTCGACGCCGGTGTTGAGGGCGTGAACGCCGCCGGCCTCGGCGAGGGCGCGAACGCGCTCGGCGACCGCCGCGATGCGCTCCTCGGCGGACTGGACCTCAGGGGCAGGTTGCGCAGGCAGTTTTTCGTGCAGGTCTTCCATAGGCGTACGTCATTGGATTTGGTCCGGACGGGGGCGGCGCCCCGCAGCAAGGGTGCGGCCGCACATCAATCATGGCGCGGCCCGCAGGCGCTGTCAAAGGGTTTGGCACATGCGTTCCATGTGGTGTACTGTTGGCGCGACATGGAGGGCGGGAACAACCGGCACATACTGCACGCGGACATGGACGCCTTCTACTCGTCCGTTGAGCAGCGGGACAACCCGGAGCTGGCGGGCAAGCCGGTGCTGGTGGGCGGGTCGCCGACGTCGCGGGGGGTCGTGGCGGCGGCATCGTACGAGGCGCGGCGGTTCGGCGTGCACTCGGCGATGCCGATGAGCGTCGCGGTACGGCAGTGCCCGCACGCGGTCATCGTGCGGCCGCGGTTCGACCGGTACCGGGAGGTGTCCGAGCAGATACGGGAGATCTTCCGCCTGGTTACGCCGCTGGTGGAGCCGCTATCGCTGGACGAGGCGTACCTCGACGTGACAGACGTCGTCACGCCGGACCGGAGCCCGGAGTCGATCGCCCGCGAGATCAAGTCGCGGGTGCGGCTGGACGTGGGGCTGACGATCTCGGTGGGCGTCTCGACGTGCAAATCGGTGGCGAAGGTGGCATCGGACTACGACAAGCCGGACGGGCTGACGGTGGTGCCGCCGGGGAGCGAGGGGGCGTTCCTGGCGCCGCTGGCCGTCCGGAAGCTGTGGGGCATCGGGCCGAAGACGGCGGCGCGGCTGGAGACGGAGGGCGTACGCACGATCGGGCAGCTGGCGGCGAGGCCGGAGGAGTGGTTCACGCGGTGGTTCGGCAAGCGGGGGCCGGAGATACGGCTCATGGCGAACGGGCAAGACGACCACCCCGTCGTCACCGAGCGGGAGACGAAGTCGGTGAGCGCGGAAACGACGCTGGCGGAGGACGTCTCGGAGCTGGAGGAGCTTCGCGCAATCGTGCGGCGGCTGAGCGAGCGGGTGGCGCGGCACCTGGAGGGGGGGAGCCTGCAGGGGCGGACGGTGACGCTGAAGCTGCGGCTGTCGGACTTCACGACGTTCACGCGGCAGGTGACGCTGGCGGCGCCGGTGAGGGAGGCGTCGGCGATCGACGCGGTCGCGCAGGGGATCCTCGAGCGGGAGGCGACGCCTGGGCGGTGGTTCCGGCTGATCGGCGTGGGGGTGTCGCACTTTGGGGCGGTGGAGGAGAGCCCGCAGCTGGCGCTGTTTGGGGAGGAGTGAGCGGGGGG
>CAZCPU010000126.1:0-3012 GCA_964499855.1 uncultured Dehalococcoidia bacterium
CGGCCGTGGAAGGTGTTGCTGACGTGGTCGCGACGGTAGGCGGGGTTGGTGAGGTGGAAGGCTCGGACGCCGGCAGGCACGGGGGAGAGCGTGGGGGCGTCGGCGGTCTCGTCGGGCCAGATTGCGCGGGTGAAGAGGCCGTTGTCGGGGCCGACGAAGGTGGCGCGCGGGGTCTCGACAAGGAGTGGGCGGCGGTCGCCGCCGACGCCGGGGTCGACGACGGCGATGAAGATTGTGCCGGGCGGGAAGGCGGGGGCGGCGTTGCCGAGGAGGAAGGCGCCGGCGTGGACGTCCTGGGGCGAGACGTCGTGGGTTATGTCCACGATGATGACGTCCGGGTTGACGGTGAGGATTGCGCCCTTGAGCTCGCCGACGTAGGTGTCGCGGAGACCGAAGTCGGTCAGCAGGGCGATGACCGGGGCGGCCATGCCGGCCTACAGGTCGTGAAAGCGGGCGCTCAGAATGGCGAGGCCGACGAAGATGACGATGAGGCCGATGGTGAAGCGGAAGAGGAGGAGCTCAATACCGCGCCGAACGCGGAAGGTACTCTGGGCGGCGCCGAATGCGCCGGAGCCCTCGCCGCGCACCTGCATGAGGATGACGGCGATGAGCAGGATGGAGACGAGGATCAGCGTTGCGTTCAAGAACGGTCCCATGCGTCTATTCTACTCCCTTTTGTGACCCTTCTGTTTCAAGTCCTTCGACAACCTCAGGCCGAGTCTGGCACGAGCGGCCCCGCCCCTGGATCCCGGCCCCGTATCGGAGTACGGGGCGTGCTTTCGCCGGGATGGAGTTCCAAATTATCCTTTTCGAGCGGCGAGTTGCTCCTCCAAGAGCTGGTTGACGGTGGCGGGGGCGGCGCGGCCTCGGGTGGCCTTCATCACCTGACCCACCAGGAACTTTGCCGCGTTCTCCTTGCCGCCGAGGTAGTCCTCGACCGCCTGCGGATTGTTGTCGAGGGCCTCCTGGACGGCTGAGAGGATGGCGCCCTCGTCCGTGACCTGCGAGAGGCCCCTGGACTCGACGACGGCCTTCGGGGTTGCGCCGGACTCGAACATCTCCTCGAGCACCTGCTTGGCCTGGGTGGAGCTGACGGTGCGGTCATCGACGAGGTCGACGAGCTGCGAGAGGGCGGGCGCGGTCACCTTGCTCTCCCAAAGCTCGATGCCGGCCGCGTTCAGGAGCCGGGCGAGCTCCGAGTTGACGAGGTTGGCGATGGCCTTGGCGCGGGCCTGGAGGGCGTCGCCTTCAAGGGACTTGGCGGCGACGGCTTCCTCGAAGTAGTCGGCGGTGCGGCGGCTGGCCGTCAGCAGCGAGGCGTCGTAGGGGGAGAGGCCGTAGTCGCGCTGTAGGCGCTCGCGGCGCTCGTCGGGGAGCTCGGGGAGGCTCGCGCGGACCTCGTCGACCCACTCGGGGGAGATAAGCAGGGGCGGCAGGTCGGGCTCGGGGAGGTAGCGGTAATCGTTGGCGTATTCCTTGGAGCGCTGGGAGACGGTCACGCCGCGGTCCTCGAGCCAGCCTCGGGTCTCCTGGGCCACGGTACCGCCGCTCTCCAGAACTTCAATCTGCCGCTTGATCTCGTACTCCAGCGAGCGGAAGACGGCGCGGAGGCTGTTCATGTTCTTGACTTCGACCTTGGTGCCGTACTCGGTGGAGCCCCTGGGCCGGATGGACACGTTGGCGTCACAGCGGAAGCTGCCCTGCTCCATGTCCGCGGTGGAGACGCCGATGTACTGGAGGATGGAGCGGAGCTTCAAGAGGTACTGGCGTGCCTCCTCGGGGGTGCGCAGGTCAGGCTCGCCGACGACCTCCATGAGGGGTACGCCGGCGCGGTTGACGTCCATGAGGGCGTAGCCGGCGCCGGCACCGTCGCGGGCGTGCTGGAGCTTGGCGACGTCCTCCTCTAGGTGGGCGCGGGTGATGCCGACCTGCCGGGGCTCGCCATCGGCGTCGATGGTCATCCAGCCGCCATAGGAGATGGGGTTCTCGTACTGGGAAATCTGGTAGCCCTTCATCAGGTCGGGGTAGGAGTAGTTCTTGCGGTCGAACTGGGCGAACTCGCCGATGGAGCAGTTGAGGGCGAGGCCGGTGCGGATGACGTGCTCGACGGCCTGCTTGTTGATGACGGGGAGGACGCCGGGCATGGCGAGGCAGACCGGGCAGACGCCGGTGTTGGGGTCATTGTCCTGGTAGTCGGCCGGGCAGGAGCAGAACATCTTGCTCTTCGTGAGGAGCTGGGCGTGCACCTCAAGGCCGATGACGGGTTCCCAATCCACGTGGAGGTCTCCTTGCGTCGCGCGGTTGTTGTTGGGCTCGTTGCAGCTATTCAAGTATACGGTCGGCAGCTAGGGCGGGCAAGGCGGGTGCGGGCTCGCGGTGGGGCCGCGAGGCCGTCGCGGAGGCCGTCTCGGGCACCGGGCCCGGGGGGTTTTCTCCAGCAAGCCCAACGAAACAACCTTGTCCGGGCGGGAAACAACCTCATAGCTACGCAGCTACGAAATCAAGAGGTTGTTGTTGTTTTTGCTCTTTTGGCGCCAATTCGTATCTATGGCGGGCGTGCTCAGATATGGAAACAACCTCAAACAACCTCAAACAACTTCGAAACAACCTCCATTGGCGGCAATGGAAACAACCTCGAAACAACCTCATACAACCTCCATTGGGGGCACCGGCGAAGGGGCTTTTGGGGGACGTCATTGTCGGTTGCATGGGGGTAGGATGGCGGAGGGAGGGGGTTGTGCGCGAGGGGTTCGTGTCAGGGTGTGGGGGCCGTGGGCGGTAAGGTGGTTGAGGGGGGTCTTTGGGAATGAAGCCGCTCAGGCGGGGATGCCCCCTTCCGCCCCGCCCCACCCCCGCCCCTGGATACCGGCTTTCGCCGGTATGGAGAGGGGGGTAGCCAGGGAGCGTGGTTGATGGTGGGGGCGCCCCGCTCGGCCGCCCCTCTGGATTCCTGCCTCCGCAGGCATGACGATTGGGGAGGGCTGGGGGGGCGTGGGTCGTTGGTGGTGGGGG
>CAZCPU010000126.1:3112-4578 GCA_964499855.1 uncultured Dehalococcoidia bacterium
GCAGGAATGACGAGAAGGGGGCGCAGGCATGACGCGAAGGGGGCATGGGGGGAGAGGGTCGTTGGTGGTGGGGGTGCTCCCCCATCCCCGTATCAAGTACGGGGCAAGCTCTAACCTTCCCCCTGAGGGGGAAGGGACTGGTCCGGTTCGCTTCGGGTACTTCACCGGTATGGAGAGAGAGGACGGGGGTATGGCGTGGAGGTGAGGGTGGGGTTGGATTGACACCCCTTGTGGGGGGGGAATAGGCTTGGGCAAACTTCCGATGGGGCATTCTGGCATCGGCAAGCGGGCAATCATGCGGCTAGCGTAAGGGGGCTTGATGCTCACGTTCCGGTATACGCGATGGGACGGCTCGCAGCAGGTCTTCGACCCGGACCAGGACGAGCTCATGGAGGCGCTCGCCGAGGACCTGATGGAGCACGGCGACGTCAATCGCGCGCTGCGCGACATGATGCGGCGCGGGATGCAGATGCCGGACGGGCAGCGGCTCGACGGGCTGCGCGACCTGATGGAGCGGCTCCGCCGCCAGCGCCAGCAGCAGCTTCAGCGGCACAACATGGAACACACCATGGACAACCTGAAGGAGAAGCTGCAGGACGTCCTGAACACCGAACGCGAGGGCATGGACCGTCGCGTGCAGGAGACGGAGGAGCGCGTCGGGGAGCCGGGGCAGGACGCGACGAAGGACCAACTGCTCGAGAACCTGCGGCGGCAGGTGGAGCGGAACAAGGAGACGCTGGACAACCTGCCGGAGAGCCTGGGCGGGGCGATCCGGGAGCTGAACGAGTACGAGTTCATGGACCCGGAGGCGTCGCGCAAGTTCCAGGAGCTGATGGACGAGCTGCGGGGGCAGATGGCGAACAACATGGTGCAGAACATGCGTCAGAACCTGGAGCAAATGACGCCCGGCGACATGTCGGCGATGCGGCAGATGCTGCGGGACCTGAACGACATGCTGGAGTCCGGCGGGGAGCCGAACTTCCAGGAGTTCATGGACAAGTACGGGGGCATGTTCGGGCCGAACCCACCGGAGAACCTGCAGGAACTGCTGGAGCACATGCGTCGGCAGATGGCGCAGATGGACTCGCTGCTGAACTCGATGTCGGCGGAGCAGCGGCAAGAGCTCATGGACTTGATGGACTCGTTGATGGACGACGAGACGGCGGGGGAGTTGGGGCGGCTGGCGCAGCTGATGGCGCAGTACCTGCCGCCAGACGATTTGGAGCAGAGGTACCCGTTCATGGGCGACGACCCGCTGGACCTACAACAGGCGATGCAGCTGATGAGCGAGCTGCAGGACATGGACCAACTGGAGAAGCAGCTGCAGGAGGTGGGGCGGCGGGGGAACATCGACGACCTGGACCTCGACGAGATCGAGCGGCTGCTGGGCGAGGAGGCGAGGCGCGACCTGGAGCGGTTGAAGGACATCGCGCGGATGCTGGAGGAGGCGGGCTTCATCAGGAGCA
>CAZCPU010000127.1:0-4573 GCA_964499855.1 uncultured Dehalococcoidia bacterium
TCGGCGGCCCAGGAGGACCATGAAGTTCGGCGTTTTCCTGCTACTGCACTCCCCTGACATGAAGCCCGCGGCCGATGTCTACCGCAACGCCCTGGAGCAGGCCCGGCTCGCGGACCAGCTCGGCTTTGACGCCGTCTGGCTCGCCGAGCACCACTTCTCCAGCTACGGCTACGGCCCCAATCCTCTCACCTTCGCCGTCAAGGTGGCGGAGCAGACCAAGCGCGTCCGCATCGGCACCGCCGTCGTCGTCCTCCCCCTCTACCACCCCCTGCGCCTCGCCGAGGACATCGCCCTCGCCGACCACCTCACCGAGGGCCGCCTCGACGTCGGTCTCGGCCGCGGCTACCAGCGCTACGAGTTCGAGCGTCTCGGCCTGGAACTCAGCGAAAACCGCACCATGTTCGACGAGGCGTTGGAGGTCATGCTGGGCGCGTGGACCCAGGATGTCTCCAGCTACACCGGTGAGCACTTCTCCTTCCCGGAGACCACTATCTTCCCCCGCCCCCTCCAGCAGCCCCACCCGCCCCTCTGGATCGCCGCCCAGTCCCCGGGCAGCATCGTCGACGCCGTGCAACGAGGCTACAAGTGCATCACCGGCGGATCCAGCGCCCCCTCCGATCGCGTCCTGCAGAGCTGGAACGTCTTCCGCGACGCCGTCAACGACTCCGGCCTCGGCTGGCCCCAGGAGTTCGTCATCCAGTCCCAGGTCCACGTCGGTGAGAGCGACGCCGCCGCCCGGACACAGACCCAGAACGCCCTCTGGCACCTCCGCTCCGCCGGCGCCCTCCGCGCCAACACCCAGATCGTCCGCAACGGCCTCGCCGTCGAGCAGCCCCAGCCCAACGAGCCCCCGCCCGACCTGATGTACGACGAGTGGGTCCTCTTCGGCGACTCCGAGACCGTGGAGTTCAAGGTCCAGCGGCTCCTCAACAACACCGGCATCACCTATCTCAACTGCGTCTTCGCCATCGGGAGGCTGGACCACAAGGAAGTCATGAAGTCCATGGAGCGTTTCGCCCGCGACGTCATGCCGCAGTTCCGCGATAAGGTCGGCTTGTCCGGCGCCGTGGAAGCGCCCGTCTAGCGAGAAAGGAGGGCGTCATGGACTTTGGAGCCCCGCATCTCCCGCAACATGACCCGTTCAACCGCTCGAACATCGAGCGCAACATGCAGCAGTCGCCCGGTCACCGCGACCACGGCCTCGGCCAGACCCTGCACGGTCTCAATCTCCTCGAAATTGCCATTATCGCCGCAGTGCTCGTCGGCATCGCCCTTGCAGTCCTGTTCTTTGTCATGCTCTAGCCGCCGCAAAAGGAGACCCACATGGGAGCCATCGGCGAGCCCCAGCGCAAGGTGGAGTTCTGGCCCATTCGCACTCCCGTCCCTGAGCGCCGCTCTGTCCCCGCCGCGCCCCCAGTGACGCCAGCGCCTACGAGGGAGCCGGCCCCTGTGCGATAATGCCGCTTTAGTAGTGAAGAAGATGGGTGGTGGAGGATCACGAGACAGGAGAAAGGCAATGGACCGCCCGTCACACCGGCAACAAAGTAGGGTTTTCTTGGCCCAGGCAACGGAGGAATTGGGAAAGGAAGATCTGCGACAGGCATCTGAAAAGGGATGGGGCGCCGCGTCGCAGATGGTCAAGGCGGTAGCAGACTCCCGAGGCTGGAGCCACGGCAGACACGGTAGTCTGTTTCAAGCAGTGCGAAGGCTTGCTGAAGAAACCGAAGACGAGGAACTCTCCCTGCTCTTCGGAGCGGCAAGCGAACTGCACACCAACTTCTACGACGGCTACTTGGACCCCGAGAATGTTGAGGTGCATCTCCGCCGCGTTGCTCGGTTTGTAGACAAGATGGACGCGCTGTTGGCGGCCTCGTAGACTCCTTGGCCGCCCGCAGCGGCCGGAGCGCCGATTCCCATGGCTGACCCATCCCCCATAGAGACTCGCCTCGGCTACGTGACCGCGTGGCGCACGTGGCGCGTCTGGTCGTCGACCAACGGTCTCTCGCTGCACAGCGTCGCCGCCACACCCGCCCTCGGTGAGTGGCAGCCCCTGCAACCAATGGAGGCCCGTTGCGGCTATCGCGAGATGCGCCCGCCCGCATGCCAGTGCGAGTCTTGTCCCGGCAACGGCAACAGGTGTGGCATCTATGCCTACCGGGAAGCCCCCAGCGCCGTCACCCATGCCATGGGCGTCGTCGGCCGGATTGCGCTGTGGGGCACCGTCATCGAGCACAGAGCCGGCTACCGAGGCCAGTTCGCCTACCCTATTGACTTCTCCTTTGGCCACTGCACCTGGTGCGGCTCGCCGGAGAAGCCGGCGCTCCTGTCATTCGACGAGTCGGTGGTGCTCGCTCCGGAGGGTGGCGAGGGTTGGGTTATCTGGGTTTGTGCGAAGCACGCGCAGGCCGCATTGGCCCGCGCCCGCTCCCTTGAGACCGGCAAAGCTCCGATGGGCTGGTCTCCGTTGCCGGGACTCGACATGGCCCGTGCCCTTGCAGACACGTACAGCGTTCATGTGGCCGGGGGTTAGCTGCCGCAGAAATGGCAAGCCGCTTGCATGCCCTTTAAGGGTCTCCCTGCAAGCGGCTTCTCCCAATGTGCAGAAGCTGGTGCGCGGCTACGCCTGGGGCGCCGCCTGCTTGAGCTCTCCAACAAACGCCGGCTGAGGCGGCTTGACCAGGTCCGCGATGGTCGTCCCCTCTAGGATCGTGTTTATCGCGTCCTCCACCGTCTGCCACACGTTCCGCTGGGCGCAGCAGTCTGACAACGTGCACGCATTCTCATCGTCAAGGCAGCCAACCAGCGCGTTGGACTCGTCAAACGCCGACATGACCATGCTGAGGTTGATGTCCGCTGGCGCCTTTGCCAGCATGTGCCCGCCGAGAGGGCCCCGCAGCGTGGTGGTGAACCCGTGCTTGGAAAGGGTGTTGAGGATGTGGTTGAGGTAGGGTTCCGGCATGGCCATGGACTTGGCCACCTGCGTCGCGTGAACCGGCCCCTTGCCCTGTTGCTGCGCGAGCGCCACGAGCGCCCTGACCGCGTAGTCTACCTTGATCGGTATGTGCATTGCCCCCTCCTTGCCGCGGGTGCCATGCCGTGTGCCCCGGCTACTCCGTCGTCACCTGCTCCGCCTTCTTGGGGTCAAGGGAGGCCGCCATCGTGTGCCACGCCAGGCTGGCGCACTTGATGCGGTTTGGGAAGGCGCAGACCCCAGCCAGCGCCTCGAGCTCGCCGAGGCTGCCGGAATCGAAGTCCTCGCCCGGGTCGCGCGTGACCATGCTGTGGAAGACCTCGAACAGCTCGCCAGCCTCCTCCACAGTCTTGCCCTTTACGTTCTGCGTCATCATCGACGCCGATGACTGCGAGATGGCACAACCTACTCCCTGGAAGGACACGTCGGCTATGACGCCGTCCTCCACCTTCAGGAAAACGGACACCTGATCGCCACACAGCGGGTTGTACCCGTCAGCCGTGTTGCTGGCGTCCTCCATTGCCCGCTTGTTGCGCGGTCGGTTGTTGTGGTCTAGGACCAGTTCCTGGTATAGCTCGACTAGGTCACTCACTAGCTGAACACCTCAAAGGTCTTGTGAATGCCCTCCACCAGCGCGTCAATCTCTCCCCGTGTATTGTAGAAGGCGAACGACGCTCTGGCGGTCGCCGGAATCTGGAAGCGTTGCATCAGCGGCTGCGCGCAGTGGTGTCCGGTCCGGATCGCGATGCCCTGCGTGTCGAGGATAGTGCCAATGTCGTGCGGGTGGATGCCGTCGAGCACGAACGAAAGCACGCTGGCCTTCTCCCGCGCCGTCCCAATGAGCGTCAGCCCCTCTATGGAACGGAGTTGCTCCGTACCGTATTCCAGCAGATCCTGTTCGTGCGCCATGGCGCGCTCCAGCCCCACGCCATTGACGTAGTCGATCGCCGCGCCGAGGCCAATGACCCCCGCGATGTGCGGCGTGCCCGCCTCAAACTTGTACGGCAGGTCGTTGTAGATGGTCCTCTCGAACGTGACCGACTTGATCTGCTCGCCGCCACCCTGGTACGGGGGCATCGACTCCAGCCACTCGCGCTTGCCGTACAGCACGCCGATGCCCGTGGGCCCGAACAGCTTGTGACCCGAGAAGGCGTAAAAGTCGCAGTCCAGCTCCCGCACGTCGATTGGCAGATGCGGCGTTGCCTGCGCGCCGTCTAGCAGCACCGGGATGCCGCGCGAGTGCGCCAGCGCAACGATGTCCTTCACCGGGTTGATGGTGCCGAGCGCATTGCTCATGTGCACGATGGACACCAGCGCCGTCTGCGGTCCCAGCAAGCTCTCGTACTCGTCCATGAGCAGCTCGCCGTCGTCGTTGATCGGCACGACCCGCAGGCGTCCGCCCCGCTGCTCACACAATATCTGCCACGGCACCACGTTCGAGTGGTGCTCCATGTTGGAGATGACAACCTCACTGCCGCGCTCCACGCGCTGCGCCCCCAACGTCTGCGCCACGAGGTTAATGCCCTCAGTCGTCCCCCGCGTGAAGACTATCTCCGCGTCCTCCGCCGCATTGATAAGCTGCCGCACCTTGCCGCGGGCCCC
>CAZCPU010000128.1:0-2256 GCA_964499855.1 uncultured Dehalococcoidia bacterium
CGGGGCGGCCGCGGCGGCGGCCTGCCGTCGCTGCACGATGGAGGGGCCGCTGGAGACGGGCGCGACGGCCGAGGCGACGGCCTGGGCGAGGGTGGGGGAGAGGGTCACGCCCTCGGTCTCGCTGAGGTAGTTGACGGTGCGGAGGACGCCGTTGCCGGCGGGGCCGGCGAGGCGGTCGAGCTGATCGACGGTGATGTCGCCCTTGATGAGCCTACGCGCGAGGTGGCGACGGTCCTGCTGCTTCTTCCGCGTGGCGCGGTGCTTGAGGGCTGAGACCCTGCTCTTCTTGTACATTGTCTCCCTTTCGTATTGGTTGTGGGGGATTCCCCCCCATCCCCGTATCGAGTACGGGGCAGGCTCTAACCTTCCCCCCTCAGGGGGGAAGGGGTTTTGTGTATGACCTTCTCCCAAGAGGGGGGAAGGGATTTTGCGTATGGCCTTCCTCCTGTGGGGAAGGGAGCTGTTGATGGTTTACGGTTCGTCGCCGTAGCTGGTGGGGTATTCGCGGTTGACCCAGCCGGGGGTGCCGTCCTCGATGTTGTAGAGGTTCTCGGGGTCCAGGCCCATGGCGGCCGACATCTCGCAGGCGAGGGCGCTGCGCTGGCCCATGGCGCAGATGAAGAGGAGCTTCTTGTCCTTGGGGAGCTCGTCGACGCGGGTGAGGACGCTGTCGACGGGCATGAAGATGGCGTCCTTCACGTGGCCGGCGGCGTACTCGTCCGGATTGCGGACATCGACGACGGCGACGTTGGGGTCGCTGTCCACCATCTCCTTGGCTTCCTCCGCATTGATGCGGTAGAAGGGCTCGCCCGGGTTCTTCCTTGCCATGGTCGTCCTCCCTCAGGGCCGTTGATTCTCCTAGAGCGTGGCCGGTGTCATGCGCGGTCGCCGAGCAGCAGCTTGAGGCGCTGCTTGACGCCCTCGGGCCGGACCTCGGGGGCGGTGACGACGGCCATATCGAGGGCGTGGGCGCAGGGGCAATCGCGCTCGCCGGTGAGGCGAGGGACGATGGTCCCGAGCACCGCCTGGGCCGTCGCGACGTTGTGGTGCAGGTTGCGCAGCACAACGTCGACCGTCACGGAATCGTGATCCGGATGCCATACATCATAGTCGGTAACGCAGGCGAGCGTCGCGTAGCAGAGCTCGGCCTCGCGGGCGAGTTTGGCCTCGGGGAGGGCGGTCATGCCGATGACGCTGGCGCCCCAGGAACGGTACAACTGGGACTCGGCAACGGTCGAGAAGGCGGGGCCCTCCATGACGACGCAGGTACCGCCGTCGTGCACGGTGGCGCCGGCCTCGCGGGAGGCCTCGACGAGGAGGCGGCGCAAGTTGGCGCAGAAGGGCTCGGCGAAGCTGACGTGGGCGACGATGCCGTCGCCAAAGAAAGAGGACACGCGCTGGCGTGTCCTGTCGATGAGCTGGTCGGGGACCACCATGTGCCGGGGGGCCATCTCCTCCCGGAGGCTGCCGACGGCGCTGACGGAGATGACGCGATCGACGCCGAGGAGCTTGAGGGCGTAGATGTTGGCGCGGACGGGGAGCTCCGTGGGGGTGAGCCGGTGGCCGGCGCCGTGGCGGGAGAGGAAGGCGATCTCCGTGCCGTGGTAGCTGCCGACGACGATGGGGCCGCTGGGAGCGCCGAAGGGCGTGTTGACGTTGACCTCCCGGGGGTCCGCGAGGCCGGGCAGCTCACTCAAGCCGGTGCCGCCGATGACGCCGATGGTCGCGCTAGGCACGGGAGGCCTCCGCACGCAGGCTCTCGGCGTAGGGCGGGGTGTGGACGCCGCGCTCGGTGACGATGGCGGTGACGAGGGCGGCGGGGGTCACATCGAAGGCGGGGTTGGACACGTCGACGCCGTCCGGGGCGGCCTGGACGCCGAGGGGGAAGGCGACCTCCGACGGATCGCGCTGCTCGACGGGGATGGCCGCGCCGGTTGGGGTGGCGAGGTCGACGGTGGTCGAGGGAGCGGCGACGTAGAAGGGGACATCGTGGGCGCTCGCGAGGAGGGCGAGGGCGTAGGTGCCGATCTTGTTGGCGACGTCGCCGTTGGCGGCGATGCGGTCGGCGCCGACGACGACGGCGTCGATGCCGCCGTCACGGAGGACGGAGGCGGCCGCGGCGTCGACGATGAGGGTGGCGGGGATGCGCTCCTGGGCGAGCTCCCACATGGTGAGGCGCGCGCCCTGGAGGAGGGGACGGGTCTCGGTGGCGACGACGGCGGCGAGCTTCCCCTGCTCCCAGGCGGCGCGGACGAC
>CAZCPU010000128.1:2356-4560 GCA_964499855.1 uncultured Dehalococcoidia bacterium
TGTCCGGTCATGGCAGTCGTCGTAATGGTCCCTCCAAACTCAGCGGGCAACAAAAAGAGCTTCCCGGCGAGAGAAGCTCTTGACTAAAGAACACTCTCATCGACTCAAGCCGCCCCGCAGCTTGACGGCGTTGGCACCGTGTCCCCTCGGGGCCGGTTGCCGGGCATCGTCGGGCCGTTCCCTCAGCCACTCTGGATAAGAGCAGTGCGCCGGTATGGAATTGTCGGTGTCATGGTAGTAGAGGCCCTACAGGGTGTCAAGGAATAATTGGGCATGCCTTACCAACGGCGAGACGAATACTGGCGGCAGGGACGGACGGGCGCGGCGGACGGGCGAATCGAGGAAGGGACGCGTCAGGAGCGGCGGCCGCGGCGGAATTCGCCGGGAGCGCCGCCGGAACCGGGGCCGACGCCGACGGTGAGGGAGATGGCGTAGCCGTCGGCGGTCTCGGTGACCTGCCCGATCTGGGAGCTTTCGGGGGAGTCGCCGGGGAAGATGCCGTCGGCGTCGTTGGACACGGGATGCGGACCGCGGGCGGCGTAGGGCCCGGCCTGGTAGACGGCCTCGGAGACGGCGTCGGGGAAGTAGAGCTGCGAGGTGATGAGGTGACGGTCATCAGTGTAGGCCATGTAGTGGATGTGGACGGCCCTGGTGGGGTACCAACCGGGGTAGACGGTGAGGAACTCGGCGACGCCGTTGGCGTCGGTGAGCTGCTTGCCGCGGAAGAAGGTCTCGCCGGTGGTGCCCTGATCGGGGTAGCCGGAGTAGACGCCCAAGTGGTCGGTGTGCCAGACGTCGACGGTGGCGCCGGCGAGGGGCTCGCAGGTGGCGGCCTCGACGAAGCGGAGGGAGACGACGAGGGGGAGGCCGGGGAGGCCCTCGGTGATGTCGCGGCGGAGCTCGCCGGTGTCGAAGTAGTAGGGGCCCTCGGTCTGGGACGGGGTCGCGGGGCAGCTGGTCAGGGCAGCAACCGGCGCCGCTGCGGGGGTGTCGACGGGGGGCGCCGCTGTGGGGGCAGACGTCGGGACGACCGGTGCTACATCGGCTGCGGGCGCGTCGGGCTCGGCATTGCAGGCTATGGCGACGAGGGAGAGGGCGAGCGACAAGAGCGTCAACAGGGCAAGGTGCCGCGCCATGACCATTGGCTCTCCTTTGCTGCGGATCGAGTATGGCGTCGAGGCCGCGTGCGGGTGACGCCACAGAGTAGAACGGGGGACGATGGGTGAAGTTAGTGATGCCCCAACGCGGCGTCCTGCGGGGAGGGCACCCCCATCCCAGCCTTCCCCCGCAAGCGGGGGAAGGGGCATTGGCGGCGAGGTGGTCTGTGCGGGATGGCGCTGAACCTTCCCCCGTTCGCGGGGAAGGGGCTTTTGCGGCGGCTTTGTTTGTCGGGCTCCCAAGCACTATAGTGGGCTAGACAGTCGGCGGAACGAGGAGGCGCGGCATGGCGAGGCTGGACGGGAAGGTGGCCATCATCAGCGGCGGGGCTCGGGGGCAGGGCGCGACGGAGGCCCGCATGTTCGCGAAGGAGGGGGCGAAGATCGTGATCGGCGACCTGCTGGACGCGGAGGGACAGGCCGTCGCGGCGGAGATCGCGGAGGCGGGCGGGGACTGCACGTACGTACACCTCGACGTCACGAGCGAGGACGACTGGCGCGCGGCGGTGGAGACGGCGGTGTCGGAGTACGGCAAGGTGGACGTGCTGGTGAACAACGCGGGGATCCTGATGAACGGGAACGTGGAGCAGACCACCCCCGAGGCGTGGGACGCGGTGCTGGACGTGAACGCCAAGGGGGTGTTCCTGGGCACGCGGGCGGTGATCGGGGAGATGCGGAAGGCGGGCGGGGGATCGATCGTCAACATCTCGTCGATCGCGGGGATGGTCGGGTCGCCGACGATGACGGCGTACAACGCATCGAAGGGCGCGGTGCGGCTGCTGACGAAATCGACGGCGCTGCAGTACGCGAAGGAAGGGATCCGGGTGAACTCGATCCACCCGGGGCCCATCGACACGGAGATGATCCGCATTCTCTGGCAGGACCCGAGCCGCGGCCTAGAGGAGACGCTGGCGCGCGTGCCGCTGGGGCGGATGGGGACGGCAGAGGACGTGGCGAACGGGGCGCTGTTCCTGGCGTCGGACGAATCGTCGTTCATGACGGGGAGCGAGCTGGTGATGGACGGCGGGGTGACGGCGGTGTAGGGGG
>CAZCPU010000129.1:0-4477 GCA_964499855.1 uncultured Dehalococcoidia bacterium
AGGTGCCCGCGGCGCCTTCGCCGACGCCGTTGACGCCCCGCACCTGGAAGGTGTACGACAAAACGCCGGTGCCGCCGCCCAGGTCGGACAGGGTGACGCTGGAGGTGTCGGCCGAGACCGCAGTCCAATCGCCGTAGTCGCCGATGCTGACCTTCATGCGGTGGTGCCAGGCGGTCACCGTCGAGCCGCCGTCATCGCCGGCGGTCCACGAGACCGTGATGGAGCCATCACCACCGGCGGCGGTGACCGTGGGCGCTGCCGGCGCGGAGCCGGCCCCGACCGAGGCGGTGCCCGCGGCGCCTTCGCCCACGTCGTTCACTGCCCGCACCCCGAAGGTGTAGGCCTCGCCGTCGTCGGTGTCTATCGATGCGCTCATGGAGTCGGCGGCGACGTCGGACCAGCCGCCGTCGTTCACCTGCACCTGCCAGCCGGTCACAGCCGAGCCGCCGTCGTCACCAGCGGCCCAAGAGACCGTGGTTGAGCCGTCGCCGCGCTCGGCGGAGACGGAAGGCGCCGACGGGACAGTGGCCGGGGTGACGGGGCCAGCGCTGCCGGCAGCACCGGCGCCGAAGGCGTTCACCGCCCGCACCTCGAAGGAGTAGGCCACGCCGTTGTCGAGGCCGGTCACCGAGTAGCTGTCGGTGTCGGCACCGCTGTCGGGCACGTCGGCCCAGTCGCCGTCGCCGGTGCGGACCTGCCAGCCGGTGGTGGGACCGGCCTCGCTGGAGGCGCCGGCCGTCCACGACAGGTCGACCTGGCCATTGCCCCGCTCAGCGGTAACCGTGGGCGCCGGCGGAACCGTGCCCGGGGTGACCGCGGCCGAGGTGATGGGCACGCTCGTGCTCACCTGGCTCACCGCCCGCACCTGGAACATGTAGCTGGTGCCATTGGAGAGGCCGGTCACGGTGTGGCTGGTGGTGTCGGCACCGCTGTCGGCGATGTCGGTCCAGGCGCTATAGCCGCCGCCGGACTCACTCATCCGGTACTGCCACTTGGTGATGGCACTGCCGCCGGAGCTGCCCGGAGCCCAACTGAGGGTCACCTGGCCGTCGCCGGGATCAGCGCCCAATTCACCAGCGGTGGGAGCACCAACCGGAATGACCATACTCGACGTGGTCTCAGCACCAGGGCCGAAGGCGTTCACCGCCCGAACCTGGAAGGTGTAGCTCGCACCATTGACGAGACCAGACACCACGACTCCCGACTCAGCAGACAATGGCGCGGGGGCACTCGTGCCCAAGGAATCCCAAGCGTCGTAGGCACCGTCGCCCATGCGCTTGCGAACCTGATATCCCGTGACCGAGCCGTCGGGGTCTTGGAGGTTAGGCGAAGGCCTGTCCACCGTAATGGTGACCTGGCCGTCGCCCGAGTCTGCCACCACCCGAGCAGGAGCATTCGGCACCAGGCCAGGTGTCGCCGGATTCGCTTGAGCCCTGGCACCGTTGCCAGCAGTAGAAGAGGCAGTGGTGAGCACGTTCACGGCCCGAACCAGATAGGTGTAGGAAGTGCCGTTGACGAGGGTAACGGCGGGGCGGCCGATGGTGTAACTGCTCATATCGGGACCGCCGGGGATCGGACGCCAACCGGTGGCATCGTCATTCGCAGGATCAGTGTCCAGATTTACAGCAGGTGTAGCAACATCGCCGCAGGTCGTGCTGATCGTCCTTTCTGGAGGAGTAGCAGCCCTCTGGGCAGCGGTCTGAGTAACCAACGTGCAGTACTCCCATCGGGAAATCGCCGGGCCGCCGCTGCCACCCGAAGTCCACGACAACGTGACACTCCGGTCGCCGGCAGAAGCGGTCAATCCCTGCGGCGCCGGAGGAGCGACACCCGGAGTAGCCGGCCTGGCCGTAAGTATCGGGCTAGACAGCTGGCGCCCGGTGTTGAGGGCGCGGATCCTGAAGGTGTGCGGCACCCCGTTCTCCAAACCGTCAACGACCAGTGCGTTGCCGGCATTGAATGCTACATCATCAATGTTGAACGTCCAGTTGCCGTATTCGCCGTCGCCGACCTTATAGGAGTACTCCCACCGCGGAGTCACACCTGTGGGGGCACCGGTAGTGCCGGCCAAATTCAGCGTTACCTGGGTTGTTCCGGGAGCTGCACTGAACACGGGCGCCGTGCCGGCAGTTGCAGCACCAGGCGTCCCCGGGGCACCGGGAGCGATAGGAGCGGACTCGGTAGACGCACCGGGAGCCTGACGGCTGGTGACGGCCCGAATCCTGAACGTGTACTCGGTGCCGCCCGTCAAGCCTGTAACTTGTTCCGTGGTGTCAGTTACGCCGGTCGATGCTGCGCTTGTCCACGCGCCCCAGGCGCCGTCTCCGGTCTTCTGGGCGTACTGGTAGGTGCCGAAGGCAGATCCGCCCAGGGTCGATGGCGTCCACCACAGATCGACGGTCGCTGTGCCAGGAGTGGTACCGGGGTTCGTGGTCGCGACGTACACGGTCCTTGGCGCAGACGGAACACTCGGAGCGAAAGTCGCGCTATCGGTGCCGGAGTTGAATCCGGGGTCGTGGGCGTTGACTGCCCGCACCACGAAGTGATGCACATCATCAGCCGAAGCCGGTGATGACGCCATGCCGGCCTTCAACGCATTATCCAATGCCGTATCGCCGGAAAGCACCGAACCGGGCGCTGCGTTGGGATCAGGTCGGGGCAGCGTGACGCTGGTCATGGATGCACAAGACGGAGCTGCGCCACGGGTGTTATCGCAGATGTCCACCCAGCCCGACGTTTGCGCACCTAGCGAATCGGCATCTACAGCACCCCCGCCGACGCTACCCAGGGCGTTGGCGTAGTTGTACTGCCACTTAGTGATCGGGGAGCCGCCGTCGCCGCCAGAGGCCCACGACAGGGTGACTGTGGCGCTTCCGCTGGCCGCGTCGTAGACGGGGCGCACGCTGAAGTTGGCCGGGGCCGGGGGCTTGGTACCCGGATACACGGGAACGTTGTTGGCGAACCCGCCAGGCTGACCAGCACCGGTGGCGTTGACAGCCCTAACCCTGAACAGGTACGCCGTGCCCGGAGTCAAACCACGCACGGTGTGGCTCTGCTCAGCTATTGCAGTGGTGTCAGCCACCGACGTGGCCGGTATGGCTGCCCATTCGCCGTAGTCGCCAGCACCGCTCTTTTGGGAATACTCATAGCGGATGATCGGGGAGCCGCCGGTATTGAGAGTGCCGGAGGTGCCGTCGCTGGTGGGATCAGTGTTGGGGGGAAGCCATGTCAAGGTGACCGAGTCGGCCCCCGCTTGTCCTGCCACGTTCATGGGCCTGCCGGGAGACTCTCCGGGGTTCACAACCTGGCTCGTCGCGGGGGTGCCTGCACCGATTGCGTTCACCGCACGGACCTGGAACCGGTAAATGTTGGTGTTTGTCAAACTCCCTACGGTGTAGTTCATGGTACCGGCGTGGCTGTCAGGGATGGCGACCCAAGGCTCGGGGCCAAAGGCAGTTGCCAGGGTGCCGCCGTCAGCAGCCATCTGCAAGCGGAACTGCCAGCCCGTAATGGGGGAGCCGCCATTGCTGCTCGCCGTCCACGACAAAGCCACCTCTCCGTTTCCGGGCACCGCGTTCAAAGACCGGGGACGCCCCGGCTCGGTGGCGATCGTTACCGGCTGCGTCTCAGCCGCAGCCCCGGCACCGTTGGCGTTGCGGGCCCGAACCTGGAACTGGTAGGTGGCGCCGTTGGTCAAGCCGGTAACGACGAAATCGGGGTCAGGACCGGTTGCGCCACCGAAATCAACATCAGCGACTGCAGTGTTGCTGCCGGTGGTAGCGCCAGAACCGATGATGGTGGTCCAAGGGCTGTACTCACCGCCACCCGTCTTTTGCCGGTATTCGTACGACACGATGGGTCTAAAGCCATTTTGGCGGTTTCTTGTCGTGGCGTCGGGGGCAGCAGCCGTCCAATACAACCCAACCTTCGAGTTGGCCGTCACCGCTCTCAGGCGGACAGGCGCGGCCGGAGTAGTCGACGGGCTGACCTCGGCGGCAGCACCTGCAGCTCCCAGGCCGGGGGTTGCGCTATTGACAGCCCGCACCGAGAAGACGTAGTAGTTGCCGTTGGTCAAGCCGGTCACGGGATGCGTTCTGGTGAGACGATTGCTGCCCGGTATCTGGAACCAGACCCCTGAAGCAGTGGTAGACCCGGCTGTCGTCCCTGTCGCGTACGTGTACTCCCACCGGACAATGGAACTGCCATTGTCGAAAGAGGCGGGATGGGCGGTATCGGACGAATCAGGGGTGATGGTCCAACTCAGATCGACACTCCCGTCACCAGCCCTCGCCGTCACCTGCGGAGCATCAGGCGCCGTCGGAGTCTGCGCACTCGCAACAGACAACGGCGCCAACAACGTGGCCAAAAGCGCCAAAACGCCCAACGCGGCCCACGCCGTCACCCGCCACCGGGCACGCGAAGACTCTGCGGGACGAAGCCGCGCAGAGCGAAATCCTGAGAAAACATTTTTAGCCAT
>CAZCPU010000130.1:0-1508 GCA_964499855.1 uncultured Dehalococcoidia bacterium
GGTGGCGGGGGAGGGGCGTGTTGCGCGCCCCTCCCGGAGGGGGGAGCATGGCGGCTGTGCTTGTTGTCGTGATGGATGGGTTGCAGCCGGCGCAGGTGCGCGCCGATCTGGCCCCCAACCTGGCGAGGTTCGCCGGGGAGGGGGTCTTCTTTTCGAACCATCACCCGGCCTACCCCTCGGTGACGCGGGTGAACGCGGCGAGCATCGTGACGGGGCGGCATCCCGGCGGGCACGGGCTGGCGGGGAACATGATGGTGTCGCGGGACTACGACGCGGGGTTCGTGTTTCCGGAGATGGAGCCGACGTTCGAGGGGGTCGCGCACCGGCTGTCGCGGGTGCTGAGGGCGCCGACGCTGGCGGACATGCTGTCGGTACACGGGATGGAGTACGCGGCGGTGGGCATCGGGACGTCGGGGATGGAGTACGCGGCGATCGGGGCGGGGACGCTGGGGAACGCGTGGGCGCGGACGCCGCGGGGCGGGCACAACGGCGGGGTTTCGGTCACGCCGGAGATGGCGCGGCCGCGGAACCTGGGGCCGGAGCTGGAGGCGCGGTTCGGGCCGTGGCCGGCGGAGGCGGCGCCGAGCGCGCCACGGCTGGAGCACGCGGTGCGCATCCTGACGGAGCAGATCCTGCCGGAGCGGCGGCCGGCGGTGACGCTGCTGTGGTCGTCGGAGCCGGACGAGACGCAGCACGATGCGGTGGTGGGTGGCGCGGCGTCGAACGCGGCGGTGCGGGCGGCGGACGAGGCGTTCGGGCGGCTGCTGGCGTGGCTCGACGGGAGCGCGCTGGGGGAGGAGACGGACGTGCTGGTGGTCTCGGACCACGGGTACTCGACGATCCGGGAGGTGGTGGACATCGAGGCGCGGGTGCGGGAGGCGGGGTTCGGGCCGCGGGACGTGGTGGTCGCGCCGAACGGGTCGAGCGTGCTGTTCTACACGGACGGCGCGGGGGTCGCGGTGCGGCTGGCGGCGTGGCTGACGAGGCAGGCCTGGTGCGGGGCGCTGCTGGCGTCGGACCGGGTAGGGGAGGCGCCGGGGACGCTGCCGCTGTCGCTGGCGGGGTGCGAGGGGCCGAACGCGCCGGACCTGCAGATGTCCTTCGGGTGGGACGCGTCGCCGAACGAGGCGGGGTACTGCGGGCGGGTGTACGCGGCCTACGGCGGGGTGGGCTTCGGGCAGCACGGGAGCATGGGGGCGTCAGAGATGCACAACACGCTGCTGGCGCGGGGGCCGAGCTTCAAGCGCGGGGTGCGGGTGACGTCACCGACGGGGAACATCGACGTGGCGCCGACGGCGCTGCGGCTGCTGGGACTGCCGGCGCCGGACGACATGGACGGGCGGGCGCTGGCGGAGGCGCTGGCGGGCGGGCCGGACACGGTGTCGTGGTCGACCCACGTGATCACGGCGGAGCGGGAAGCCGAGGGGCACGCGTACCGGCAGTACGTACGGGTCTCGCGAGTGGGGGGGACGACGTACCTGGACGAGGGGAACGGGCGGGTGGATGAG
>CAZCPU010000130.1:1608-4361 GCA_964499855.1 uncultured Dehalococcoidia bacterium
TTGAGGGCGTCGGCGCCCATGACTACGCGGGGTTTTTGGTCGGTGAGGAAGACGTCTACGTCGCCGGGCTCGTCGTGGTCGATCTCCAGGGACACCTCGACGCCGGTGCTCTCGTGGATGCGCTGCTGCATGCGTTGGATGAAGGTGTCGTCGTCCATGGCGCGAGCCGTCCTACGAGGCAGTGGCGGGGGCCTGCGTCCGGGCCGACAGGGGCACGCCCTGGAGGTAGATGGCGCGGAGGGCGGTCAGCGCGACGCTGAGGAACATGATGGCGGTGAAGCCGACGCCGAGGAAGGTGAGGACCGTGGGGGCGCCGATGGCGTCCGCGGCGAAGCCGTTCATGAGGTTGAAGACGGCCATGGTACCGCCGATGTTGATCTGGTTGAGACCGCTGATGCGGCCGCGCATCTCGTCTGGGGCGAGGGACTGGACCATGGCGGCGAGGAGGGCCATGAAGGCGGCCTGGGAGGCGCCCATGGCGGCGGCGGAGACGAGGGCCAAGGGCATGGACGTGGCGGCGGCGAGGCCGAGCATGGAGACGCCGCTGACGATGCCGGTGACGAAGAGCAGGCGGCCTCTGGCGGCCTCCTGGCGCACGCCGGCGACGAAGAGAGCGGAGGCGAGGCCGCCCGCGCCGACGGCCATCATCAGGTAGCTGACGCCCTCCGACCCGACGTCGAGGGCGTCGCGGGAGATGATGGGGAACATGGACTCGAAGGACATGGTCATGGCGCAGTGGAAGGCGACGATGATGAAGAGGACGCGGAGGCGGTGGTGCTGCCAGACGGTGACGGCGGCGTGGCCAAGGCTGCCGAGGACGCTGGAGCCGCGGCCGAGGCCGCCGGTGGAGCGGGTCTGGATGCGGCCGACCAGGAAGACGCCCAAGGCGTAGAAGGCCGCGCTGCCGATGAAGGCCGACTCCGGCCCCCAGAAGAGGAGGAGCGGGGCGATGAGGCCGGGGCCGATGAGGCGCGAGCCCTGCTGGGTCGCGGAGTTGAGGGAGACGGCGTTGAGCAGCGTGTCGCGGGGGACGAGGTTGGGGACGAGGGAGGCGGTCGAAGTCATCTGGAAGGTGCGGGCGGTGCCGTTCAGCACGGAGAGGACGAGCAGGTGCCAGAGCTCGAGGAGCCCGGCGACGGCCAGGAAGGCGAGGAGGGCGGTGCTGAGGAAGTTGACCCAGTAGACTGCGTTGAGGACGTCGCGGCGGTTGAAGCGGTCGGCAAGGTAGCCGGCGAGGGGCGGGACGATGAAGCGGGGGCCCATGGCGGCGAAGGTGACGATGCCGACGAGGCCGGAGGAGTTGGACATATCGAGGACGAGGACGCCGCGGGCGACGATGAGGGCCCAGTAGGCGGAGGCGCCGCCCATGGCGGCCATCCAGAGCCAGCGGTAGTCGGCGTAGGCCAATGCCGCAAAGTAGCGGGAGCCGAGGCCCGTGAGCACGTTCGTCAAGTGACGCCCCTGCCAGCTTAGGATGGGGGCATTATCACCCAGCGGGGCGGGCGGGGCAACGCTTGCGTGCTACAGTGTTGCCAGGAGGTCGTCATCATGCCTGTGAGGCACTCGCGGAACCGCGGCGCCGCGGCACTCGCCGGGGCCGTTGCGCTCATAGCGACGCTGGCCGTCGCGCTGGCGGCGTGCACGGGCGGCGGGGGCGCTGAGGGCGGCGAGGGGACGGCCGAGCTGGAGGCGCAGGTGACGTCGCTGCGGCAGACGCTCGACGCCGTCGCGGCGGAGAACGCGGCGTTGCGGGAGGAGCTAGCGGCGCTGCGGCAGGCGCAGGCAGACCTCGCGGAGGCGCAGGGGGCCGCAGAGGCGGCCGGGGTGCGGACGGAGGAGGCCGGCGGCTTCGAGGAGGGTCAGGAACAGCAGCTTGCCGACCTGGAAGAGGGGCAGGCCGGAATCGAAAAGCGGCTGGAGAGCGTGGAGGCCCGGCTCAAGGCGCTGGAGGACATCGTGGCGAAGGTGGCGCCGCTGCTGGACCTGCTGGACCCGGCGATCAAGGGCGAGGGGGGACTGAGGCCGTCGCCGTCGAGCGACTTGGTGGAGCGGACGGCGCGGCTGGCGGAGGCGTTCGGCGGCGAGGTGTACTACGTGGAGCACGCGGGGCGCGGGGACCGGACGGTGCTCGTGATGCCGACGGAGGTGGTGGCGGGGGAGACGCCGCTGATCGTCTCGCTGCACGGCTTTGGGGGGGACGCGTACCTGCACTCGTCGTACCTGCCGCTGCACGAGCGGGTCAACGCGGACGGGTTCGGGCTGCTGCTGCCGAACGGGCAGACGGGCCCGGACGGGAGCCGGTTCTGGAACCCCACGGACGTCACCGGGGGCAAGTCGGGCCTGAACGACGTCGCGTACCTGACGGAGATCATCGCGGAGGCGCGGGCGGTGAAGGACTTCGGGCCGGTGTACGTCATCGGGTACTCGAACGGGGGGTTCATGGCGCACCACCTGGGGTGCAAGGGGCTGGCGGGGCTGAGCGCCGTGGCGAGCCTGGCGGGGACGAGCTACGTCGACGAGGCGAGCTGCGCGGGCGCCAGGCCGGTGTCGGCGCTGCACATCCACGGCACGGCGGACGGCGTGCTGCGGTTCGGGGGCGACGCGAGCGTGCGATTCCAGACGGCGCGCGGGGAGTTCGCCCACTACGTCGGCGCGCGGGACATCGTGGCGCGGTGGAGCGGCATCGCGGGGTGCGCGTGGCCGGAGGAGGGGGAGCCGTACGCGACGATGGACCTCGACCAGAACGTGCCGGG
>CAZCPU010000131.1:0-4360 GCA_964499855.1 uncultured Dehalococcoidia bacterium
CGCCATCGCCGACACCAACATTCACCCCGACTGCAACACCGACGCCGGTGGTTGCGGCGACGGCGACGCCCACCATCGCACCGACGGCGACGCCTGCCCCGGGTGTCGAACCGGCGGCCGTGGTTGCTCCTAGCCCGACGCCGGGTCCCACGCCCGGGGGTGCACCGCCACTGGAGATTGAGCCGCAGCCCACCCCGACGCTTACGCCGACGCCCATACCCGTGCCGACTGCTGCGCCCACACCGGACGCGTCGGTCCTCGTGGGGAACTCTGGGTCTTCAGAAAGCCTCGATCGCCGACGGTTTGACGCACAGACGGCGCAGGGGGCCGCAACGGCTGTCGAATTCTCGATGATCAAGAGGGCGAGGGCATTCACGGCGCTCTACAAGTCTCCGGGCAAGGTAGACCACCGGAATCCGTGGCTGCTTTTCATGGGCTTCTTTGCCCTGGACATCATCACGAAGGTCCGGCGCAGGCGGGACCGAACCCGCGAATGAGGACGCGGGGCGAAACGGCAAGGGATTGGAATGGTCATTTCGTGGCGAACGGAGGAAATTGGGGCGCCCGCCCGGAGGGATTCGAACCCCCGACACCTGGGTCCGAAGCCCAGTGCTCTGTCCCCTGAGCTACGGGCGGATTGAAGCGGGACATCTCCAGTATCCGCCGCACGGGGTGGCCGGTCAACGGCCCGGCGTCGGCTAGACGGGTCGCTGGCGCGGGTCGAGGGCGTCGCGGAGGGCGTCGCCGAGGAGGTTGAAGCCGTAGACGGCGAGGGAGATGGCGAGGCCGGGCCACAGGGCCATCCATGGTGCGGCGCTGAAGTAGTCGCGGCCGGGGCCGGCGAGCATGCCGCCCCAGGAGGGTGCGGGCGCGGGCACGCCGAGGCCGAGGAAGCTGAGCGACGCCTCCAGAACCACCGCGGCACCGAGGGCGCTGGTGGAGATGACCAGGAAGGGCGCGACGCAGTGGGGGAGGACGTGGCGAAGCACGACCCGAGGGCCGCCAGCGCCAACGATTCGGGCGGCGGCGACGAACTCGGCTCCGGAGACCGCCAGCGCCTGGCTGCGAACGACGCGGGCCGCGCGGGGGGCCTGGACCAGCGCTATGGCAAGGATGACATTTGCGGTCGACGTGCCGAGCACGGCCATGATGCCGAGCGCCAACACGAGGGTGGGGAAGGCCAAGAGGGCATCGGCGGCCTGTTGCAGCGCGGCATCAACGTAGCGACCGTAGTAGCCGCCCAGGACGCCGGCGAGCGCGCCCACGGCTGAGCCCAGCAGGACGGAGAGGAAGCCGACGCCGAGGGAGACCCTGGCGCCAAAGGCTATCCGGCTCCAGATGTCGCGGCCGAGGTTGTCGGCGCCGAGCCAGTGATCGGCGCCGGGCGAGTGGAGGACGCGCCCGGCGTGCTGGGCGACGGGGTCATAGGGGGAGAGCAGGGGCGCGAAGACGGCCATAGCGACGAGCAGCAGCACGACGGCGGCGCCGGCCGCGCCGAGGGGGTGGGTGCGGAGGAGCCGCGCCGCTCGCCTCGACGCGCCGAGGGGAGGCGGGCCTGCGTCCGGGAGGGGGGCGGCGGCGGGCAGGGGCATCGAGCTAGCCATAGCGCACCTGCGGGTTGAGCCACGTGTAGAGGAGGTCGACGAACAGGTTGACGAGCACGACCCAGGCGGCGAAGAAGACGATGACGGGCTGGACGACGGCGTAGTCGCGCAACTTGACGGCATCCAAGAGGTAGAGGCCGGTGCCCGGCAGCGTGAAGACCTGCTCCAGGACGACGGAGCCGCTGATGAGCGTCGCGAAGGCGATGCCGGCGACGGTGATGACGGGCAGCAGGGCGTTGCGCAGGATGTGGCGCTGTACGACGTCGGCGGGGTAGAGGCCCTTGGCGCGGGCGGTCCGAACGTACTCCTGGCGCATCACCTCCAGCACGGTGTAGCGGGTCATGCGGGTGAGCAAGCCGGCGCCGGAGTAGCCCAGCACGAGGGCCGGCCAGAGGAACTGCGCGAGGTTAGCCCATGGCTCGGAGAGGGGCGGTTGGTAGCCGGGGGGCGGGCTCCAGGTGAAGTAGCGCACGCCGGCCAGCAACACCAGTGTGGCGAGCCAGAAGTGCGGGAGTGAGACGCCGCCGAGGGCGAATATGCGCACGGCGTAGTCGACCCAGGTGTCCTGACGCAGGGCCGCGGCGACGCCGAGGGGCACGCCGAGGCCGACGGCGACGGCGATGCCCATGACGCTGAGCTGAAGGGTGACGGGCAGACGCCGTAGGAACTCGTTCCAGACGCTGCGGCCGGAGACGAAGGACTCGCCCCAGTCGAGGGTGACCATGTCGGAGAGCCAGACGGCGTACTGGCGCCAGAGGGGGCGGTCGAGGCCGAGCTGGACGCGGAGGGCGTCGCGGTCGCCTTCGGAGCCGACCTGGGCGGCCTCGGCGCCTGCGCCGCCCGCTGCGATGAGGTCGACGGCGTCGCCTGGGGCGGCCCGGAGGGCGGCGAAGATGGCAACGGAGACGAGGATGAGCGTGAGGGCGCCCTGGAGGAGGCGGCGCAGCAAATAGACGCGCATGTTCATGGGGAGAGGGTACTTGCGGGGTACGGGGCGTGCAATGCGCGGGTTGTGATAAGATCGATAGTGGCGAAAGGGGGAGCCCATGTCCTTTGACTATACTGAAATCATCACTATAGAACCCGATAAGCGCTTCGGTAAGCCGTGCATTCGGGGGATGCGCATCACGGTAGGGGACGTTCTGGAGTACTTGGCTAGCGGCATGACGGTGGATGAAGTACTCGCCGATTTTCCGGACCTGTGCCCGGACGACATCCGCGCCTGCTTCGCCTTCGCAGCTGCGCGCGAGCGCAGTGTGTCTTACCAGCCCACGCTGTGAAACTGCTCATCGACGAGAACCTCTCTCATAGCCTCGTCCACATTCTGAGGGACCTCTTTCCCCAGTCTGTCCATGTCCGCGACTTGGGCCTCAAGGGGGCACCCGACACCGCCATTTGGATCTATGCCCGTGAGAGAGAATTCATCATTCTTACCAAAGACGAGGACTATCGCCGGCTCAGTGAGAACTTCAGTCACCCTCCTAAGGTTTTGTGGATCTCCCTTGGGAATTGCTCCACTGCTGTTGTAGGGAATTTGGTCCAGCGACTGCATGAGGACATTGCCGCTTTTGTTGACGATGATGGTCGGGGGTTTCTTGCCTTGGGATAGGGGACGCGGACAGAGTCGGTTGGTCGGATTACCACAACGAAGGGCGGGAGGATTTAGCCTCCCGCCCTTGCTATTGCTCAGGAGATAGCTCGTCTAGTGCAGGGTGGAGCAGGCAGCGGGGAGCATGTGGCGGACGAGCTGGTGCTGCGGGCGGGCGTCGGAGTGCGGCGGCCAGACGCCGGACTCGAGGTAGGACTTGCGGACCTCGTCGCGGTGGTCCCAGTTCTTGTAGGGGAAGAGCTGGTAGAGGCGGTTGAGGTTGCCAAGCTGGGAGGTGAAGATGCCGGCGACGGGGTAGAGCTCGTTGCGGCCGGGAAGGGCCTCGCTGAAGGCCTTGGCGACGTCGCGGAGGGCGCCGGGGGCGTAGGTGTACTGGCGCAGCTCGTAGATGCCGCCCCACTCCTGCGGGGTGCCGTCCCAGGGGGTCATGCCGGGGATGGGGTCGAGGATGTCGGTCTCCTGGGTGACGAGGCAGTGGGCGGCTGACGAGGGCGGCCACTTGCCGCTGGAGTCCCTGGCCGCGGCGGCGCGGGTGTCGGCCCGGTGCTGCAGGCTCTCGTACGGCCAGATGTGGATGACCTCGTTCAGGGGGCCGATCTCCGTCTGAAAGAGGGCGCCGAGGGGCGAGTACTGGGCGCGAACCTCATAGGCGTCGCAGAAAGCCTTGACCCACTCGCCCATCTTCCCCGGATGCAGGGTGTACCGTCGCATCTCATAAATCATGTGCCAATCCTCCTGTGCGGAAGTGATTTTCCTTACGGCGCGGCGAGTGTACCAGAGGCGCGGGGCAAGGGCAAACGGCCCTCGCGAGGTTGCGCCTAGGCGCGCTGCTCGCCGACGGAGGCGAAGGACTGTGCGCGCTGCTGGGCGGCGACGCGCATGTCCACGGGGATCTCCTTCGGGCCGCCGAGGTTGTAGGAGTACATGATGATCTCCGCGCACTCCTCCATGACGAGGTTTGCGTCGACGGCCGCGGGGACGTCCGCGCCGAAGGTGAGGACGCCGTGGTTCTCGAGCAGGATGCCGCGGAGGTTGTCCTGGGCGTTCAGGACCCTCTCGATATTGTCCACGGACTCCTGGGAGCCTCGGGGACCGTAGCCGGCGACGGGAATGCCGTCGGCCATGCCGAAGCGGACCATGGGCTCGT
>CAZCPU010000132.1:0-4253 GCA_964499855.1 uncultured Dehalococcoidia bacterium
CCCGCCCCCTACTCCCCCTCCCCACCCTGCCGCGCCGCCACCCGCACCGCCACCACGTCCACCCCGTGGTACTTCTGGTGGCTCACCGACGTCGACAGGTGCCGCAGCAGCCGGAACGAGATCTCCCGCCCGTCCGTGACCTCCGGGTTCTCCCCCACGTACGCCAGCCGGTCCTCCAGGTTCTCCTCCGCCGTCGCCGACACGAACTCCAGCTCCGCGCCGCCGCCCACCGACCGCGCCGTCACCACCAGCCGCCGCGGTCCGCCCAGGTCCTCCTCGTCCGTCATGCTGTGCAGCGTCTCCTCCCCCACCAGCACCAACCGCTCCGCCGAGTTCGACGACCATCCCGCGTTTGCCGCGAACACCCGCAGGAACACCCCAAGCCGCGACAGCGTGTTCTCGTCGAAGTCGACGCGCAGCTGCTTCCGCCGCGGCCCCGTCAGCTCCAGGAACACCATCATGATCACCGCCACAATCGCCCCGGACGTCATGCCGTTCCCCAGCAGGATGCCGAGAAACCCGTCGCCCAGCAGGTCGGGGAAGATCATCCCGTTCTGGAACCCCACGCCCACCCAGAACGCCACCCCGGCCACCGTCGCCTTCCGGTGGTCGACGCCGTCCTGCACGACGATCCGCATCCCCTGCACGAACAGCAGCGCGATGAGCACCAGCAGGTACGCGGCCGCCACCGGCGACGGTATCCCGATGAGCAGCGCCGAGAACTTCGGGAAGAACGCCAGCGCCAGGATGATCACCCCGAGGATGACGCCCACCCGCCGTGCTCCAATCCCCGTGACCTCCGCCAGCGAGATGCTCGTCGAGTACGTCGTGTTTGGCAGCGTCGCCCCCAGGCCCGAGAGTAGGTTGCCCACGCCGTCCGCGTTCAGCGCTCCCTGCACCACCCGGAAGTCCGTCGCCCGCGGCCGCCGCCGCGACACCCGTTGGATCGCCACCCCGTCGCCGATCGTCTCGATCGCCCCGACGATCGTCACCACGATGAATGCCGGCAGCAGCGCCCAGAACTCCCGCCCCGGCGTCACCTCGATCCCCGGCCAGTCCCGGAACGGCGCCCCCACCCACGCGGCGTCGGCCACCGCACCCGTGTCGTAGATCCCGAACGGCGCGCCCACCGCGCACCCGGCCACGATGCCAACCACCGGCGACCACAGCCGCAGCGACGACGGCGCCCGTAGCACCATGCCCGCCACCACCAGCAGCGTCACCCCCGCCGCCAGCGGCGCCGCCAGCCCGTCCGTCCCCTCCGGCACGTCCGTCAGCGACCCGAAGATCACCGGCGCCACCGTGACTGCGATCAGCATGATCACCGTGCCCGTCACCGTCGGCGTGAAGATCCGCCGAAGTAGCGACAGCCGCCACGCCAGCAAAAACTGGAACAGCGAGGAGATCACCACCAGGCTCGCCAGCGTCGCCGGGCCCGCCAGCTCCAGCGCCGCCACGCACACCGCGATGAACGCCCCGGACGTCCCCATGATCAGCACGTACCCGGCCCCAATGCGCCCGAACCGCGCCGCCTGCAGCACCGTCGATAGCCCGCACACCACCATCGCCGCGAAGACCGCCCACGTCAGGTAGCTCTCGGACGCGTCCGCTATCCGCACGACGATCACCACCGTCAGCACCACCGGCGCCACGATGAGTATCGCCGCCTGCGCCCCCGCTCCCACGGCAATCATCGGCGGCGGGTTCTCCTCCGGCTCGTACCTGACGTGCTCGTTCACGGTCTCCGCAGCCATCCCACACCCCTCACTCGACCGGCTCGCGTAACTCGGCGGGACATCCCCCGCCCGTCGCACCGGCGGCAGCCGCGCCGATGGTACCGACCAGCAACGGTTGCGGACAAGTCCGTCTCAATTCCTGCACGTAATTGAGACCCCTCGCCCACCCCCTTGAACACAGCGAGATAATATGGCTGCATTACGGGGGCGGCTTGCGGAACCTGCCGGTATGCTGTACTACCGTAGTGGTTTCCGCTTGGAGCCCCTCGGTTCGCATACAGAATGCGTGGAGGAGTCTACTGATGAGAGCGCTGAATTGGCTTCCCGCCAGACCCCGGTTCCCCGTCATGCTCGCCGCGACGGGACTCGCCACGGTCCTTCTCTTCCTCTTCCGCCCCGGCGTCGCCCACGCCCTCGGCGTCGAGGAGGAGGCCGCCTTCGTCTTCAACACCTTCTCCTTCCTCGTCTGGGGCGCCCTCGTCATGTGGATGTGCGCCGGCTTCACCATGCTGGAGGCCGGCTCCGTCCGCACCAAGAACGCCTCCATGATCTGCATGAAGAACATCGGCCTCTACTCCATCGCCGGCCTCGCCTACTTCCTCATCGGCTACAACCTCATGTACGTCGACGTCGGCCGCGACGCCACCTTCCTCGGCCTCAACCTCGGCGAGTTCATCGGCTCGTTCGCCCTCACCTACAGCTCGAGCGCCGCCGAGGCCGCCCTCCTCGACGCCGAGGCCGGCGCGTCCGCCGCCGCTGTCCTGGCCGAGTCGTCCTACGCGTCCATGTCCGACTGGTTCTTCCAGATGGTCTTCGTCGCCACCACGGCTTCCATCGTCTCCGGCGCCCTCGCCGAGCGGGTCAAGCTGTGGTCCTTCTTCCTCTTCGTCCTCGTCCTCACCGCCTTCATCTACCCCCTCATCGGCGCCTGGACCTGGGGCGGCGGCTGGCTCAGCGACCTCGGCTTCACCGACTTCGCCGGCTCCACCATCGTCCACAGCACCGGCGGCTGGGCCGCCCTCGCCGGCCTCGTCGTCGTCGGACCCCGCCTCGGCAAGTTCGCCCGCGACGGCTCCGTCCGTCCCACGCCTCCCTCCAACATCCTCGTCGTCACCCTCGGCGTCTTCATCCTCTGGTTCGGCTGGTTCGGCTTCAACGGCGGCTCACAGCTCGCCCTCGGCAGCGCCGTCGACGCCGTCTGGATGAGCATCGTCCTCGTCAACACCAACCTCGCCGCCGCGTCCGGCGTGGTGGTTGCCATCATCGCCTCCCGCCACATCCTCGGCCGCACCGACCTCTTCGCCGTCCTGAACGGCGCCATCGCCGGTCTCGTCTCCATCACCGCCGCGCCCAACTTCGTCGACCACTACTGGGCCATCCTCATCGGCGCTGTCGGCGGCCTCATCGTCGTCCTTGGCCTCCGCTTCCTCGAGCGCGTGCGCATCGACGACGTCGTCGGCGCCGTGCCCGCCCACCTCTTCGCCGGCATCTGGGGCACCCTCGCCGCCAGCATCGCCGGGGGCGCCCAGCTCCACATCCAGCTCCTGGGCGTCGCCGTCATCGGCGCGACCGTCTTCGGCATCTCCTGGAGCGCATGGAAGCTCCTCGACCTGACCCTCACCGCCCGCGTGTCCCACCAGGTCGAGCGCCTCGGGCAGGACGCCGGCGAGCTCAGAATGGAGTCCTACCCGGAGTTCGTCCTCATGCCGGACCTCGACTACCAGGACGACCTCGACGAGGACGAGAAGGCCTCCGTGTAGCGGACGCCTTGTACGACAACCCAGGGCCCCCGCCGCGTCATTCGCATCGTTGACGCGGCGGGGGCCCTCAACTATCGTTTTGCGCTAGCCGGCGTCCTGCGCGGCGCGAGCATGAAGGGGGGACAGCATGGTGCGGCGTCTAATCGCCTTGGCGTTCATCCTGGCCCTCTCCCTCGTCTCTGCCGCCTGTGGCGGCTCGGACGACGGGTCCACAGGTTCCGCGGCAACCGAGCCTGCCGCCCCGTCCGCGCCGGCTGCCGCTTCCACGCCGGCGGAAGCCCCGGCGCAACCGGTTGCGTCACCGTCAGCGGCAGCCGCCTCCGAGCCTGAGCCCGCGTCCGAATCCGCGCCCGTCGAGACGCCCGCCCCTGCAAGCGGCTCCGCCTCGAGCGATCCCCCCTTCGACATCGCCGCATACCTGAGTCAGCGGACCATGGACTTTTGGGACGCCTACAACACCCACGATCTCGACAAGCTCAAGGTCTTCTATACCGAGGACTACTGGAATCAGCAAAGGGAATCCATCGAGTCAAACATGCAGCCCTTCAAGCTCTTCGGCGCTTCGATTACCGGGGAGGAAACTGAAGCGCCAACGGTGATCGAGCCGGGCAAGTGGCGGATCAGGCACCTTGGAAAATTCACCCTCGGTTCCGTGAACATGCTCTTCATCTACGAGGAGTTCGACGGCGAGTGGCTGCTCACCTACGCCGAGGCTCAATAACCCACCCCCGCCAGCATCCCCACCCGCACCGCCACC
>CAZCPU010000133.1:0-4145 GCA_964499855.1 uncultured Dehalococcoidia bacterium
CCGTAGCCGGCGACGGGAATGCCGTCGGCCATGCCGAAGCGGACCATGGGCTCGTAGGAGACGGGCATGGCGCGGCTGGCGACGGCGAAGGCGGTGGAGAAGGGGGAGTGGGTGTGGAGGGCGCCGCCGGACTCGGGGCGGGTCTTGTAGACGATGCCGTGCATGGGGATGATCTCGGCGCTGACGGGCATGACGGAGCCGTCGAGGAGGTTGTTGTCGAGGTCGAAGAGGCCGATGTTGTCCATGGTGATCTGGGCGAGGTTGCTGACGGACGTGAGCAGGAAGGTGTCCGAGCCGGGTATGCGGGCGCTGATGTTGCCGTGGTTGCTCTTGGTGAGGATGCCGGACTTGACGAGACGCTCGGCCGCGTCTGCAATGACCTTTCTGTACTCCGAGAGTTTGGCCTTTGCCATAAGAGAGTCCTCCTATAGTCAGTGCGCTGCGAGGATTATGGACGGTTGCCGAGGCGACGGCAAGGGCGCGAGGGAAGGCAGCATCGACGGTAGTCTTCGGATTCCGTAGAATGGAGCTATAAGGACTATGCGCACTGGAGTATCGCCATGACCCAAACCAACGTCAGCACGAGAGCGGCCATCGCGGCCAAGCACTGGGAGGGGCAGGACGTGACGGAGCTGCTGGCGCGCTCCGCCGCAGCGCTGCCGGCGATCAGCGCGACCGAGGCGGGGACGCAGGGACGATCCATCGTCTTCTCGCGGACGGAGCACGCGTCGCCGATCAACCTGGGGGGCGGGATCCCGGACCCGGACTCGCTGCCGGTCGAGGGGCTGCAGGCGGCCATCAACCGCGTCTTCGAGACGACGTCGGAGCCGGCGCTGCGGTACGGGGGAATCTTCGGCTTCGAGGACCTGCGCGCGGTGGTGGCGGAGCGGCAGGGGCGGATCCAGGGCATCAAGCTCTCTTACGAGAACTTCCTGATGACGCACGGGGGCTCCGGGGGCATCGACGCTGTGTGCGACACGTTCCTGAACCCGGGCGACGTGTGCATCGTCGAGCGGCCGCACTTCTCGGGGTCGCTGCGGACGATCCGCGGGCACCTGTGCGAGATCGTCGAGGTGGAGCTAGGGGAGGACGAGCTCTTCGCCGAGCGGGTGGAGGAGGCGCTGCAGCGGCTGGAGGCGGAGGGCAAGCACGCCAAGCTGCTGTACACGGTGCCGGACCACCACAACCCCTCGGGGGCGACGATGTCGCTGGCGGTGCGGGAGAAGCTGGTGGAGGTGTGCGCGCGGCACAGGGTCTTCATCCTGGAGGACATGGCGTACACCGAGCTGTACTTCGATGCGCCTCCACCGCCCTCGCTGTACGCGGTTGCGGACGGGCACGGGGTAATCCAGGTGGGGAGCTTCAGCAAGATCATCGCGACGGGGCTGCGGGTGGGGTGGATCCAGGCGCGGCTGCCGGTCATCGAGTCGGTGGGCCGGGTGCGGTTCGACATGGGGGGCAGCCCGCTGCTGCACCGGGCGCTGACGCTGTACGTCGGCAGCGGCGACCTTGAGCCGCACGTCGACATGCTGCGGGGGATCTACCGTCGCAAGTGCGAGGCGCTGGTCTCGACGCTGCGCGAGCACTGCGAGCCGTACCTGCGCTTCGAGGAGCCGGCGGGCGGGTTCTTCCTGTGGGCGGAGTGCATCGGCGCGACGGCGCAGGACGTCGCGGAGGCGGGCGCGCAGGAGGGGCTCACGTTCGCGACGGGCTCCAACTTCTACAAGGAACGCGAGGCGGCGGACACGTCGCACGTGCGGCTGGCACTGAGCTACGCATCGCTGACGGAGCTGGAGGACGTTGGGCCGCGGTTCCAGCGGGCGTTCCAGCGCGTGGTGGACTAGCGCCGCACCAAGTCGCGGGCCTGGGCGATGGCGCGGAGCTTGGCCTCGGCGGTCCTCGCGGAGGACACGGGGTTGTCGGCGAAGGTGGCGAAGCCGCAGTCGGGCGTCAGGAGGACGCGCTCTTCACCGAAGAGGTCCACGGCCTGCTCAATGCGCCCCCTGACTTCCTCCACTGACTCCACGGCGTCCAACTTCTGATTCACCACGCCCACGGCTATGCGCTTGTCGTCCGGGAGGGACTTAAGGACGGCGGCCTCTCCGGCGCGGGGGGTGGAAAGCTCGAGGAAGAGCGTGCCGACGTTGGCGCGGGAGAGGGCGTCGAGGAGGGGGGCGTAATCGCCAGCGAGGGCGGCGGACTCGTCGGGCGTCCAGTTGCCGCGGCAGACGTGGAGGCCGAGGCGCTCGACCGGCAGGCCGCGGGTGACCTGGTTCAGCAGACCGACGGCGAAGTCCAACTCCGGCTCCGGCTCCAGCTTCTCGCTGAGGGCGCCGCACATGAAGCTGCGGTTGCCGGACGCGGCGCCAAACACCACCTCGGTCAGCACGGGCTCATCGAACTGCACCAACGACGCGCCGGCGGCGAGCAGGAAGTGCAACTCCTCCCGCAGCACGCGGACGACGTCGCGGGCGAGGTCCTCGCGGGTGTCGTAGGGCATCTCCTCGAGGCAGTCGAGCCACATGGTGCGGGTGAGGAGGTAGGGGCCGGGGAGGGAGATTTTGACGGGGCGGCCGGCGCACTCTCGAACGAAGTCAAGCTCGTGTACGGCGAGGGGACGACTACGGCCGAGGTGGCCGAAGACGACGGGGTGGCGGACCTCGGCGGCGGGAACGTCGAGGGCGCGGAGCTCACGCTCGAACTTGTCCGGGTCGTCGACCATGGCGGTGAGGTCGCTGAGGGGGATGAGCTGGCAGTTATCGAGGAGGCTGCCGACGAAGCTGGCGTAGCTGTCGCGGCGCTGCTCGCCGTCGGTGAGGACGTCTGCGCCGGCGCGGAGCTGGGCGTCGACGGAGAGGCGGACGGCGTCGTCGGCGGTGGCCTGGAAGTCGGGCTCGGAGAGGCGGCCCTCGAAGCGGTCGTGGACGGCCTGGAGCATCCAGCGGGGACGGGGCCAGCTGCCGACGCCCATGACAGAGAGGGGGGCGATAGCGGGCGCAGGGCGGGGCTCGGGGAGCACTTCGGGGACGGTGACCGGGACGCGCACGTGGACGGCCGCGATGGGGACGGGGGCCACGGCGACGGCGGGGGCGCGCTCGGCCAGCGCGCCCTTGCAGACGAGGAAGCTGCGCCGGTCGCCGTCGCGTGTCCAGGAGACGAGCTCGTTGCTGGTGAGACGGCACCAGGCGGGGAGCTCGACCTCGACGGTGCGGTCCGTGGAGAGGATCTCGAGGAGGCCACCGCGGTCCATGGGGTCGATGTGGCGGCGGATGAGGAGGAGCAGGCCGCTGCCGCAGTCGAGGTTGCCGCCGTCAAAGCTGACGTCGGGCGTGAAGTCATGGCGCGCGACGGGGTCCATGGCTCGCTCGTCGTCCGCTAGAAGGAGACGCTGGCCGCGCCGTTCGACAGGTACTCGACGAGGACGGCGCCGCCGACGATCTGGGCGCCGTCGACGAGGTTGTCGGGGTCGAGGCCGCGCTTGTTGAAGCAGGGCGAGCAGACGTAGATTGTGCCGCCTGCGCCGGTGAAGTTGTCCACCAAGTCCTTGAGGGGCAGGAAGCCCTCCTCATGGACGCCGTCCGTGTAGCCCTTCTGGGAGAGGCGGACGCCCTCCGTGCTGAGGAAGACGACGGTGTCCTTCTCCGAACCGAGGGCGGCGTTGGCGATGACGAAGGCGACAGTTGCGCGGTCGGGGTCATCGAGGGCGCGGGTTAGGAAGACGCAAAACTGACCTGCCATTTGGGCTCTCCTTTTACTAGCGTTGGCGGATCCAGTAGAGGGGGTGGTCTGCGCGAAGGAGGGTGCGGCTGGTGAGGCGGCACCACGCGGGCATCTCGACGGGCGCGGCCTGGTCACGGGCGGTGAGCTTGAGCACCTGGCCCGAGGCGAGGGGCTGCATGCGGCCACGCAGTAGGATGAGGATCTCGCCGCAACCGAGGTGACCCGCGTCCCACTCGGCGTCGGCGCGAATGTCGTCCGAGGTCACGTCGCGCTCCGGCATCGAGTTCCCGGGGCTGCCAGCTTCGCCGATGCTCGCCGGCACGGGCGCAGGATGCTGGGGCAGCTACCACTGGATGCGAGAAGCGTACGGGGAGACGGCGAGTAGTGTCAAGCCAAGGATGCCCGGGGCGCCGGAGCTACTCCCA
>CAZCPU010000134.1:0-4141 GCA_964499855.1 uncultured Dehalococcoidia bacterium
ACGGACTTCTCGATCAGCGCCGGGTCCATCCCCCCGAAGCTGTGCGTCGTCGCCAGCAGGTCGTACCCCACGTACTTCTGCTGCTCCGCGATCTTCCGCGCCACCGTCTCCGGGCTCCCGACGATCGCCACCCCGTTCTCGATCGAGAAGTCGTAGTCCTGCGACATCATCCGGAAGACCCGCCCCCGCTCGGCGTTGTCCGGCAGGTCTGACTCCGTCCCCATCCCCCGCGGGCTCGACCCCCAGCCGACGCGCGACCCCGTGATGCGCCCCCGCCCAAAGCTGCCGCCCGTCGGGATCGCCCCCGCCGACGGCACGTTCACCCGCCCCAGCAGGCACGGCTCCGCCTCCGCCCGCGCCTTCTCGTCCGTCTCCGCCACGTGCACTATGCGCTGCAGGAAGATGCTCGGCATCGGGCCCGGGTGGTCGCACTCCCGCCACACCTGCCGGTAGTAGTCGAACTTCTCCGCCACCACGTCGTCCACGTCGATGTTCTGGGAAACGTGGTAGTTGCCCTTCGCCGCGAACTCCAGCGCCGCCTTGCTGTGCGCCCCCACCCAGATGGGCGGCGTCGGCTGCTGGTACGGCTTCGGCGCCGGCAGCGCCTCGTCGAAGCGCCAGTACTTGCCCTCGTACGTGACCTCGTCCTGCGTCCACGCCATCTGGATGATCTCGAGCGCCTCCCGGCTCATCTCCCCCCGCGCGTAGAAGTCCAGCCCCCACCGCAGGAACTCGTGCTCGTGGATCCCGATCCCCGTCCCGAACTCCACCCGCCCGTGCGAGATCTGGTCCAGGATGCCCACCTCTTCCGCCAGCCGAAGCGGGTGGTGGAACGGCAGCTGCCAGATCATCGCCCCGACGCGCAGCACGCTCGTCCGCATCGCCACCGCCATCAGATACACGCTCGGCGAGCTGATCAGCTCCCGGTTCTGGTGCTCGATGACGAAGTACGAGTGGTAGCCCAGCTGCTCCACCGTCTGCGCCAGGTCCAGGTGGCGGTCGTACACCGCCGAGATCGACGAGCCGCTGTCCACCTCCGACTCCGGGAAGGCGTCCCACAGCGCAAACTTCAACTCCGTCATGTGCGTCTCCTCTGCCGCGCCCTCACGGCGCACTCGGTCAACGGTCCGCAGCGAGTGTAGCCGTGCGCCTAAGGCCAGTCAACGAGAGGGGCCCCCTGTGACCGACCGGCCCCGTCGGCGTCATTGCCCATCCCCGAGCCGCGCGAACCCGCCCGTCCCCGCTAGCCGTACCGGATGCGCGGATCGACGTACGCGTACAGGATGTCGATCAGCAGGTTCATCCCGATGAACAGCACGGCGATGAACATCGTCACCGCCTGGATCACCTGGTAGTCCCGCGCCTGCACCGCCTGCAGCGCCAGCAGTCCGATCCCCGGCCACGCGAACACCGTTTCGATGGTCACCGACCCCGTCATCTGCCCCACCACGATCGCCCCGAACACCGTCAGCGGCGGGATGGCCGCGTTCTTGAACGCGTGCTTCCAGACCACCTTGCTCTCCGCCAGCCCCTTGATGCGCGCCAGTTTGATGTACTCGCTGTCCAGCACGCTCAGCATCGCCGAGCGCGTCAGCCGCATGAAGGACGCCACGGAGAACCACCCCATCGCCACGGCCGGCAGCACCATGTTGGAGACGCCCCCTCTCCCGGACGTGGGGAACCACCCCAGCTGCACCGCGAATATCCAGATCAGCACGATGGCCAGCCAGAAGGAGGGGAGCGATTGCCCCAGCAGCGCGATCAGCTTCCCCACCGTATCCACCATGCTCCCCTTCATCACGGCGGACATCACCCCGATGGGCACCGCCAGCATCACCGATACCCCTATCGCGATCACCGCCAGTTGCAGCGTCGCTGGCAGGTGGTGCATCACCAGCTCCATTGCTGTGCGGCCCTGCCATTTGAAGGATGCGCCAAACTCCCCCCGTGCCGCATTCTTTACGAAGATGAAGTACTGGACGTACCACGGCTCGTTGAGGCCCCAGAGCTCGCTGATTCGCACGTAGTCCTCATCCGTTGCTTCCACGGGCAAGAGGACGTCCAGCGGATTGCCTGAGAGCCTCGCGAGAGAAAACACAATGATGCTGACGCCAATGAGAGTGAAAACGGATTGAATCAAACGAATGATGATGTATCGCTGCATAGCTTCTGAACTCCTCCCCGGCGGTGGCCGCCCTTTCCGTTCCCGGTGGTCCCAAATGAAAAACGGTGGGGGATTGCGGCGCCGCCCTCCTACGGCGACCGGCCGGTCGGGCGGCGGCACGATGCTTCAGTCAGGGGGCGCTGAAGCTTGGTCCAGAATGCCTATGCAACTGTTAAGCGGGTGGGCCCTGCCCCGGGCATCGATTGCGCTCGCCTTCCCTCTGCAGTGGGTCCAGCGGGCCCTCGAGGCCCGGGGCAGGAGCCCCGGTCGCCATGCTGCGAGCATCCATCCCCCCTGGCGCTCGCAACATTGGTGCATAATACTGTATGCCATTACGACATTTGTCAATACCCCGCCATCGCTGCTTTCTGTGTCCCTGCGTCCATCCTGAGACCCCGCGTCCCCGGCGGGCAATGCAAGAGGCCGGCCCCCTCGGGAGCCGGCCTCCGTGCGTGTCGAGTGCGTATGTGCTTAGGCGGGCATCGTTGCCTTGGACTTGCCCAGGTGGCCCTTCTCCTCCAGCAGCTTGAAGAAGTCCGCCTGGCTGTCCACCACGTCGATGGCCCGCACTCCGAAGACCTCCGGGTGCGACGGCGGGTACGGCTCGACCCCCTCCTGCAGTTCCCGCGCCAGCCGCAGCAGGATGCGCCGCCCCGCGATGATCGCCGTGTCGCTCGTGCCCAGGTGCTCCCGCGTCCGGTCCGCGATGGCCCCCATGCTGTCCGTCATCGCCATGTCCTGCTCGCGCCCGCTCCCGATCCCCGTGTAGTTGATTGTCCGCTGCATCTCCCGGTCGATCAGGAAGTCGTTGTGCATCTGCCGCTGCGGCCGCCACGTGTCCACGCAGGACCCGTCGTCAAACTCGTACTTCACCCGCTCCAGGTTCTCCGGGCTGATGTTCATCATCGCCCGCTGCTCCTCCGTGTACGCCTCGCCGGTGCTCACCGAGTACTGGAACACGGAGATGTGCGTGTCGTCCATCGGCACCCAGCACCGGCCGCCCTCGCGCTCCCCCGGGTTCGGGATGAAGCTGTAGAACGGCAGCACGAACTGCGTCACCCGCCAGTAGTACTCGTCGTCCCCCACCCTGCGCCGCGAGCCGTAGATGAACCCGTATTCCGTCTCCTTGACCGTCAGCTGTGGCGCGCCGTCCAGGTTCGTCAGCGCGTTGCCGTTCTTCAGCCGCCGTCCGACGTTCTGCCGCGGCGCCTTGCTCAGGTCGAACCAGCGGTGGTTGAAGGACACGTGCGACGTGTCGATCTCCCCCTCGGTCGCCTGCATGTAGTTCGACTCCTGGATCCACCGCCGCACGTTCCGGTGGCTCGCCGGCACCATGCACCACTCGAACTGCGGCAGCCCGGGCATCATCTCGATGGGCCCCATGTAGACCCAGATGCAGCCGCCCCACTCCCGCGCCGGGTACGACTTGATCTTCACCTTCTCTTTGAAGTTGGACTCCGCCGGCTCCGACGGCATGTCGACGCAGTCGCCGTTCACGTCGAACTTCCACCCGTGGTACACGCACCGCAGCCCGTCCTCCTCGTTCCGTCCGAAGAACAGGCTCGCGCGCCGGTGCGGGCAGTAGTTGTCGACGACGCCAACTTCGCCGTTGGTGCCGCGGAAGGCCACCAGCTGCTCGCTCAGCACCTTGATGCGGACCGGCGGGCAATCGGGCTCCGGAAGCTCATCAGCCAGCAGAACCGGCTGCCAGAACCGCCGGAACAGCTCCCCCATCGGAGTGCCCGGCCCCGTCTGCGTCAAGAGTTCGTTGTCTTCCCGCGTGAGCATAGTCTCGCCTCCTCCAGTATTCGGTAAGCAATGTGTGGCCACGAGTATACACCCGCCCGCAACCAGCGCGGACATAATGGGATGTTCGGTTTCGAGACCTGTGCTCTCCTCTTGTGCCCCCCCCCGCATGGCGTAACCCTTGGCTTTCCGCTATGCTTACCGCTACTCGTCGCCACATGGGGGTTGTCC
>CAZCPU010000135.1:0-4064 GCA_964499855.1 uncultured Dehalococcoidia bacterium
CGGTCCCAGCGGCACAGCAGCCGTCCCCGGGGCGCGGCGCGGGCGACGCCGTCGACTTGCCAGATGCTCGACACCCAGCGCACGGGGTCCTGCGGCCAGCCGCGCACGCCGAGGAAGACGAGGCAGCCAATGCGCTCGAGCTGGGCGTCCGGTATGGGGCCGTGGGAGCGCAACTCCGCGAAGAGGTCCTGGGGCGTGTCGGCGTGGAGGGTGCCCGCGATGGAGAAGCCGCGATCGGCGGTGTCGAAGACCTGCACGACCTGCTCGCCGCGCAGGTACGACGGCGTGTGGTCGCTGAACTCGGGGACGACGAGGTAGCCGCCGTCGGGCGACGCCGCGAGGGCGTCCATCTGCGCGGCGCTGCCGGTCAGGTCGTGGCGCGGCACGCTGGCCGGGAGGAAGTCGAGGATGGCCTCGGTCGTGGTGCTCTTGCCGGCCTGGCGCGGCCCGGCGGCGACGATGAACGACCGGCGGTCGTCCATGGCGCTCCAGAGCACGGAGGCCATCCCCGCGCTCATGCTGCCGTTCCGCACCAGTTCCAGGACGGTCAGGTCACCGGGCATCCCTCGACCTCCCGAACGCCTAGCTGAAGTCCGTGATGACGCCGCGGCCGGGGACACCCTTCTCCAGGTCCGCGTACGCCTCCATGATGTTGTCGAGGGAGTAGTGCTTGCCCTCGAGGGAGTCAAGGTCGAGCTTGCCGTTGAGGTAGAGGTCGACCATCGCGTCAAAGTCGACGCGCGGGCGGGCGGAGCCGTAGTAGCTGCCCTTGAGCGACTTCTGGTTGCGGACGAGGTCGATGCCGGGGATGACCGGGTCGTCGCCGATGGGGGCGAGGCCGAGGATCGTCGCTGTCCCGCCGCGGCAGATGGAATGGTAGGCGGTCTCGATGGTCTCCGAGGAGCCAAAGGCCTCGAGGGCGTAGTCGACGCCGGCGCCGTCCGTCAGCTCCTTGATGCGGGCGACGGGGTCGCCGTGCGTCGGGTTGACGAAGTGCGTCGCGCCGAAGCGGCCCGCGAACTCGAGGCGCCCGTCGTCGATGTCGACGGCGATGATCTTGGTGGCGCCATTGAGGCGGGCGCCCATGACCGCGTTGAGGCCGACGCCGCCGCAGCCGACGACGGCCACGGTGCTGCCGGGATGAACGCCGGCGTTGAAGATGGCCCCGCCGACGCCGGTGGTGACGCAGCAGCCGATGTAGGCGGCCTGCGGGAAGGGGAAGTCGTCGGGGACCTTGATGCAGCCGCTCTCGGGGACGATGGACTCCTGCGCGAAGCAGGCGACCTTGCCCATGTGGTTGATGCGGGTGTCGCCCTGGTGCAGGCGCGTGGTGCCGTCGAACATGGTGGCGCCGGTGGCGGCGTGGGCCGCGCACAGGTTGGCGCGGTTGGTCAGGCAGTACTTGCAGCGCCCGCAGTTGGGGACGAAGGAGAGGATGACGCGGTCGCCGACGTTGAGCGTCGTGACGCCCTCGCCAAGCTCGACGACGGTGCCGGCGCCCTCGTGGCCGAGGACGGCGGGGGTCGCGATGGTGCCCTCGGACTTCATGTAGTGGTGGTCGCTGCGGCAGATGCCGGCGGCGCCGATCTTGACCCGTACCTCTCCCGCCTTGGGTGGATCGAGCTCAACTTCTTCAATGGACAGGGGCTTGCCCAGTTCCCAGAGAACGGCCGCCTTCATGGTGCGTCTCCTTCACATATGTTGAGCCAAGCGGAATGGCTGTGTCCGGCATGATTGCCGCAAGTAGGCCGCTTCGTCAAGTAGCGCGATCGTCTCGGCCTTGCCGGGGTGTTGGGGCTGTGCCACAATCCGGCAAATCCTTCAGGGAGGCTGGCCATGACGACATTGGCATCGAAGGAAGAGCTCATCGCACGGCGCGACCCGAACCACACGGTGTCGGTGGAGCCGTGCGCCAAGTGGGTGCGCGTGATGCACAACGGGCAGTTCATCGCGGACAGCCGCCGGACGCTGTTGCTGTTCGAGACGCGCAACGTGCCCGCCTACTACTTCCCGCGCGAGGACGTGCGGATGGACCTGCTTGCGCCGTCGGAGTTGGTCACGCAGTGCCCGTACAAGGGGAACGCGGAGTACTACTCGCTGCCCGACGGCGACTCCAGCGTCGAGAACGTGCTGTGGGCGTACACGTCGCCGTTCGCGGATACGTGTCCGGACATCTCGGACTACGTGGCCTTCTACTGGAACAAGGTGGACCACTGGTTCGAGGAGGACGAGGAGGTCTTCGTCCACGCCCGCGACCCGCACAAGCGCGTCGACTGCCTGCCGAGCACGCGGCACGTGCGCGTCGAGCAGGGCGGCGTGACGCTGGCGGAGAGCGCTCGCCCGACGCTGCTGTTCGAGACGGGGCTGCCCGTGCGGTACTACCTGCCCGTGACGGACGTCCGCGTCGACCTGCTGACGCCGAGCGACCGGACGACCCGGTGCCCGTACAAGGGCGAGGCGAACTACTACTCGGCGGCGGGCGTCGAGGACGGCGAGAACCTGGCGTGGTACTACCGGATCCCGACGGCGGAGTCGGTGAAGATTGCCAACCTGGTCTGCTTCTTCAACGAGCGCGTCGACGTGTACGTGGACGGCGAGCTGCAGGAGCGGCCGGCGACGCGGTGGTCGCGGCGGTAGGGGGCTGGCGACTGCGAACCACCGAGCAGCAAACGGCTGCGGTAGTTGCGGCGCGCAAGGACTAGAGCTAGAATAAATTGCAGCCGCCATTTCGGGCATGATTGCTATGGACGGCAAGAAAAGGCGCGTAATCCTGGCATCGTCTGCTGAGGCGCGGCGCCGACTGATGGGCCGCTGGTGGCGGCCGTGCATGAGGCTGGGCCTTTGGGAAGCCGCTTTAGTGAGGAGAGACCGGAATTGAACGGGGAGAAGAGTCGGCTCGTTCTTGATCTGGAGCCTGAAGTACGGGAACGCTTGCAGGAAATCGCCGATGAGAGGGGCGTCAGCTTGCACGAATTGTGCCTATCGGCGATCGATGATGCACTGTTTGACCACGGCATTGGAGTTGCGGGCGGCGAGAGGATCCACTACGACATTGAAGGACTGACCGCGCTGCGCAAGCAAATCCTGGGAGACAGGGTGCTCTCAACGGACAGTGCCGAAACGATCAGAGTCGCACGGGAAGAACGGGATAAGCAGTTGGGGAGCATTTAGTGCCTGGCTACGTTGTTGTGGACGCAAGCCTGGCCGTGAAATGGCTGCTAACCGAGGACCACACCGGAGAAGCAGTAGCCCTGGTCCACCACTGGGACGCTGAACAAGTACAGATGGCTGGAGTGCATCTGTTACCAATGGAAGTGGCAAATGCTCTCCACAAACATGTTATTGCAGGAGACATCACTTTCTTGGATGCCAACGCCTTGATGTCCCGTTTTCTGACGATTGGGGTCCAATTGATCTATCGGGCGAGACTGCATGCCCGCGCCCTGGAAATCGCGAGCGAGCTCCGGCAGGGGGCAGTGTACGACTCATACTACTTGGCGCTGGCGGAGGCGCTGGACTGCGACATGTGGACTGCGGACAGTCGCTTTCAGTGCATCGCTGCCGATGCTCGGTACCCTGTGCACTGGGTTGGGGACTTCGCCGCCAACTAGCGCGACTCGCGTCGGGCCCTCAATCCGTCGTCCCCCCGCAGCGCCGCCAGCTCCACCGCCGTCAGCTCCCGTGCCTCGCCCGGCGCCAGATCGCCGAGCGTCAGCGTGTGGATGCGGATGCGATCGAGTGACGTGGGCGGCTTGCCGAGCGCGGCGAGCATCCGCCGGACCTGGCGCTTGCGCCCCTCTGCGAGCGTCACGCTGTACCACATGCCCGGACGGTCGTGCAGCCGAGACACCTTGGCCGGGGCGGTGCGCTGGCCGTCGAGCAGCACTCCCTCCGACAGGGCGCGGACGTCCGCGTCCGTCAACGACACCTTCAGCGTGGCGTGGTACTCCTTCTCGTAGCCATGGCTGGGGTGCATGAGGCGGTAGGCGAGGTCGCCGTCGTTGGTCATGAGCACGAGGCCCGTCGAGTCCATGTCGAGGCGGCCGACGGGGAAGAGGCGCAGG
>CAZCPU010000136.1:0-3818 GCA_964499855.1 uncultured Dehalococcoidia bacterium
GCGGCCGTAGAGGGCGTCGCCGAGGAGGGGGCAGCCGAGGGACGCCATGTGGACGCGGATCTGGTGCGTGCGGCCGGTGACGGGGCGGGCCTCGACGAGGGAGGCGTCGGGGAAGCGCTCAAGGACGGCGTAGTGGGTGACCGCCGCGCGCCCGCCCTCGACGACGGCCATGCGCTTTCGGTCGGCGGGGTGGCGGGCGATGGGGGCGTCGACGTGGCCGGTCTCGGGACGGGGGCAGCCCCAGACCATCGCGAGGTAGCGCTTGTGGACGCGGCGGGCCTGGAGCTGGGCGGCGAGCGAGTGGTGGGCGGCGTCGTGCTTGGCGACGAGCATGAGGCCGGAGGTGTCCTTGTCGAGGCGGTGGACGATGCCGGGGCGCTGGGCGCCGCCGATGCCCGACAGATTCGGTCGCAGCGCGAGGAGCGCGTTCACCAGCGTGTGCGACGGGTGTCCGGGCGCCGGGTGGACAGTCAGGCCGGCGGGCTTGTCGACGACGAGGAGGTCATCGTCCTCGTAGAGGATGGGGACGGGGATGTCCTCGGGCAAGAGGTCGAGGGGCGTGGGGGGCGGGATGGTGAGCTCGACGACGTCGCCGGGGCGGACGGGCTGCGACGGCCGGGTGGGCGCGCCGTTGACGGCGGCCATGCCCTGCTGCACCAGCCGGGCGAGGCGGGAGCGGGTGAGGTCGGGGCAGTGCGCGGCGAGGAAGCGGTCGAGGCGGGCGGCCGCGTGGGACGCGGTGAAGCGTCGCGACTCAGTCGTCATCGGCGGGTTGCGCACCGTCGGTCGAGAGGGCGACGGCGTCGGGGGATGCGTGCGCGGCGTCCTGGGCGCTGGTCGGCGGGGGCTGGCGTCGGCCGGCGAGGAAGTTGGGGAAGAGGTAGACGACGGCGAGGATGATCACGCCGGTGACGATGGAGGAGTCGGCGAGGTTGAAGACGGGCCAGGCGCCGACGTCGAGGAAGTCGGTGACGCGGCCGAGGACGAGGCGGTCGATGAGGTTGCCGACGGCGCCGCCGAGGAGGAGGCCCATGCTGACGCGGACGCGCCAGTCGGCGCCGGCGTGGGCGTGGTAGAAGTAGAGGAGCACGCCGATGCCGACGACGGAGGCCGCCGTCATCACGACGGCCTGGTTGGGGAAGAGGCCGAAAATGGCGCCGCTGTTGGTGACGTGGGTGAGGCGGAGGAAGCCCTCGGCGGGGACGGACTCGCCGATGCGGAGGGCGTCGCGGACGAGGGCCTTGGAGAATTGGTCGGCGGCCAGCGAAAGCGCGAAGACCAGCACCGCGAGGGTGTCGGTGAGGATGAAGGGCCTGCGGGAGACGGGTTGCTGCACGGCTGTCGATGCCCCTGGGGTTGGAGTGTATTCAGGATAGCACAGGGGGTGGGTGGGGGGGCGGTGTAGTACAATGGCTGCACGTCATGCCGAAAGTCCGTGAAGCCATACGCCTCGTGCATCGTGACGGATGGTTTCAGGTCCGGATGCGAGGCAGTCACAGGCAATTCCATCACCCCACCAAGCCTGGTACAGTCACCATCGCCGGCAGGCCTAGCAAAGACTTAAGCGACGACACGTGGAATAGCATCCTGAAGCAAGCCGGGTTGGACCAAGAGGCACCGAGATGAAGTACGCAGTCGTGATTGAAAAGACGGGCAACGGCTACTCGGCCTACGTTCCTGATTTACCTGGGTGTGTGGCCGCAGGTGACACGCTTGAAGAGACTGAGGAGCTAATGCGGGGCGCAATCGCCATGCACGTCGAGGACATGCGGGAACGAGGGGAACTGATCCCCGAACCGCATGCCACCGCGCTGGTGGTGGAAGTGTAAAGGCGTTTGACCCTCTCCAGAGGCCCTGCGCGAAGAGGGCCTGCCCGTCCCTGAACCCCATTCCTACGAGCTGGTGGAAGCCTCCGCCTGAGCCTCGTCCCCTAGGCCACCAGGGGGTCCGGGTGCTCTATGAGGACCCTGGCTACCTCGGGGCGGATGAGGCCGTTCTCCGGGACGACGCCGCTGGTCATGAGGTTGCGCAACAGCGTGCCGCTGAACTGCTCCTGGTGCTCGGGCCCGTGGGGGCAGGTCTTCTCGTTCACCACGCTGCCGCACTTGCGGCACATGAAGAAGGACGTGAAGAACATGGGCGTGATGCCGAGGTCCGGGAAGTCGTCGAAGATATCCTGCGCGGCGTAGGGGGTGTAGTAGCTGCCGACGCCGGCGTGGTCGCGGCCGACGATGAAGTGGGTGCAGCCGAAGTTCTTGCGGACGACGGCGTGGAAGATGGCCTCCTTGGGGCCGGCGTAGCGCATCTCCGTGCGCAGGACGGCCATGACGGCGCGCTCCGGGCGGTAGTAGTTGTCCAGCAGCGCCTCGTAGGTGGTGAGGATGGCGTCGTCGGTGAAATCGCCGGACTTCTTGCGGCCGATGACGGGGTTGATGAAGAGGCCGTCGACGAAGGAGAGGGCGGACTTCTGGACGTACTCGTGGCCGAGGTGGGGCACGTTGCGGGTCTGGAAGCCGACGACGGTGCGCCAGCCCTTGGCCTCGAAGAGCACGCGGGTCTCGATGGGGTCCAGGGTGTAGGAGGGGAAGGCAACCTCGGGCTCGGCGATGAGGTCGATGGGGCCGCCGAGGAGGGTGTCGTGGCGCTCGAGCAGGCCGGCGACGCCGGGGTGCTCCGCGTCGGTGGCGCCGAAGACGTGCTGCGCGTACCGCTCCTTGTCGCAGCTGTAGCGGTCGGTGACGTGCATCAGGGCGACGGGGCGGCCGTTGGGCGCGGCGAGGGCGACGCGGTCGGGCAGGGACTTCGCCTGTTCGGGCTCGACGTCCAGCACGATGGGGATGGTCCAGGGCGTGCCGTCGGCGAGGCGGTCGGTGGCGAGCACGCTCTCGAGGTCCCGGCTGTCGAGAAAGCCCTGCAAGGGGCTGTAGGCGCCGGTGGCGATGTTGACGACGTCCGTCGAGACGGTGACGGTGGGCAGGGACGCGGCCTCCTGTAGGGCCTGGGCCTGGGCGTCGCCGGTCAGGACGCGGCGGACGAGCTTTCCTCCGTGCGGTGCGGGCAGCATGCTCTACTCCAAGTAGCCGAGGCCCCGGAGTTTGGCCAGCGCACCCTCTCGCTCGTCATCGCTGACGGCGGGGGCGCCGGCGGCCGGGGCGCGGCCGGTGTTGTCGGATGCGGACAGCAGACCGTGGCGTTCGAGGGTGGCCAGGATGTTGGCGATGCTCTCCTGCTCGGACTCAAGGTCGGTGTGGACGACGAGCTCGGGGTTGAGCGGCTCCTCGTAGGGGTCGTCGATGCCGGTGAAGCCCTTGATCTCGCCGGCGAGGGCCTTCTTGTAGAGGCCCTTGACGTCGCGCTGGATACAGACCTCGACGGGGCAGGAGACGAAGACCTCGACGAAGTTGGCGATCTCTGCACGGGCCTCGTCGCGGATCTCGCGGTAGGGGGAGATGGCGCTGGTGATGGCGACGCCGCCCATGTCTGACGCCACGCGGGCGACGTAGGAGATGCGGCGAATGTTCTCGTCGCGGTCCTCCTTGGAGAACCCGAGGCCCTTGGAGAGGCGGAGGCGGACCTCGTCGCCGTCGAGGTTGACCACGGGGTGGCCGCGGTTCTCGATCTCCTTCGCGAGAAGACCGGCGAGGGTGCTCTTGCCGGAGCTGGGCAGCCCGGTCATCCAGACCGTGAATCCTCTATTGGACACAGGCATACTCCTTCCTTACGTGGGGCGCATCATGGGATGGGGGACGCGAGGGGACCATGGTCCTGCGGTGCGCTTGAATGCTAGTGGGTACACATGGCGGGACTATTACGGGACA
>CAZCPU010000137.1:0-2224 GCA_964499855.1 uncultured Dehalococcoidia bacterium
TACCGGATGATGGAGTACCAGCTGGGGTGGGTTGACGAGCAGGGGATGGCGCAGTTGGCGGGGCCGGAGCGGCCTCGGGCGGCGCTGTGCCTCGGCGTGTGCGAGGCGGTCGGCGGCGCGGCGGGGGTGGCGATGGCGTCGGCGACGGCGGTGGAGCTGCTGCACGAGTTCACGCGGGTACACGAGGACATCCAATCGGGTGCGCCGGAGCAGGGGAACCGGCCGAGCGGGTGGTGGATCTGGGGACCGGCGCAGGCGATCAACGTGGGCGACGCGATGCACATGGTGGCGCGGCTGACGCTGCTGCACGCGGAGGGAGCGGACCCGGAGCGGGTGCTGGACGCGGCGATGGTGATGGACGACGCGGCGCTGGAGCTGTTCGAGGGGCAGCAGCAGGACCTGTCGCTGCAGCTGCAGCCGACGGCGACGCGGCAGGCGTACCTGGCGATGGCCGAACGGCAGTCGGGCGCGGTGCTGGGGTGCGCGGCGCAGCTGGGGGCGCTGGCGGCGGGCGCGGACGAGGCGGCGCAGGCGGCGTGCCGGGAGGCGGGGCGGAGCCTGGGCATCGCGCTGCGGCTACAGGAGGACATCCGGCAGCTGTGGAGCGGCGGCGAGGGCGCGCCGAACCCCGTCGTGCGGAAGAGCTTTCCGGTCGTGCTGGCGATCGAGAGCGCGCCGGTGGCGGTGAAGCGGGAGATCGGCACGCTGCTGATGGCGCGGACGCACGGGCCGCAGGACGCGGCGAGGCTGGCGTCGCTGCTCGACGAGGCGGGGGCACGGCAGGGGGCGATCGACGCGGCGGTCGTGGCGCGGGCGGCGTTCGCGGAGGGGCTCGGCCGCGCGGGGATCGCGGCGGAGCGCCGGGGGGAGCTGATCGCGCTGGCGGAGTGGATGACCGGGGACCTGAACACCACACCCTGAGGAAAGACATGGCCAAGCAGACAGTGCAGGACATCGACGTGCGGGGCAAGCGCGTGCTGGTGCGCGTGGACTTCAACGTACCGATGGAGGACGGGCGCATCAGCGACGACAGCCGCATCCGCGCGGCGCTGCCCACGATCAACCACCTGCGGGAGCGGGACGCACGGGTCATATTGTGCTCGCACCTGGGGAGGCCGAACGGGAAGGTGGACGAGGGCGCGCGGCTGGAGCCGATAGCGGAGGGGCTGGAGGCGGCGATGGACGCGCCCGTGAGCTACGTGACGGAGTGCGTGGGGCCCATCGCGGAGGCGGCGGTCGCGGCGATGGCGCCGGGCGAGGCGCTGCTGCTGGAGAACCTGCGCTTCCACCCGGGGGAGGAGAAGAACGACCCGGAGTTCGCGCTGCAGCTTGCGCGGCTGGCGGACGTGTACGTGAACGACGCCTTCGGGACGGCGCACCGGGCACACGCATCGACGGCGGGGGTGGCGGCGTACCTGCCGGCGGTGAGCGGGTTCCTGATGGAGCGGGAGATCACGATGCTGGGCAGCGTGCTGGAGGACCCGCGGCGGCCGCTGGCGGCGGTCATGGGCGGGGCGAAGGTGTCGGACAAGATCGCGGTGCTGGAGACGCTGCTGGACCGGGTCGACGTGCTGGTCGTCGGCGGGGGCATGGCGGCGACGTTCATCAAGGCGATGGGGCACGGCGTGGGGGACTCGCTGCTGGAGGAGGAGCGGGTCGGGTTCGCGCGGGACGCCATCGAGCGGTGCGCGAAGCAGGGGGTGAAACTCGTGCTGCCGCCGGACTTCGTCATCGGCGACGCCTTCAGCGCGGGGGCGGCGACGCAGGTCGTGGCCGCAGAGGCGATCCCGGACGGGTGGCGCATCATGGACATCGGGCCGAGCGCGGTGTGGGACTTCACGGAGGCGCTGCGGCCGTGCGGGACGGTGCTGTGGAACGGGCCGATGGGCGTGTTCGAATGGGACGCGTTCTCGCACGGGACGCGGGCGCTGGGGCAGGCTATAGCGTCGCTGGAGGATGCTGTTACCATTGTCGGCGGAGGGTCGACGGCGGAGGCCGTGGGGGAGCTGGGGCTGGCGGAGGACATGACGCACGTGTCGACGGGCGGGGGAGCGTCGCTGGAGTTCTTCGAGGGCAAGGAGCTGCCGGGAGTGGCGGCGCTGCTGGATAGGGTAGGGTAGCGGGGGCTGTTGGTCCTGGGGGGAATCCAGGGGCGAGCGGCCCTTCGACGGGCTCAGGGCGAACGGGTGGTGAGAGGGGTTGCGGGGTTGCGGAAGTGGTTGAA
>CAZCPU010000137.1:2324-3790 GCA_964499855.1 uncultured Dehalococcoidia bacterium
GGCGAACGGGTGGTGAGAGGGGTTGCGGGGTTGCGGAAGTGGTTGAAGGCGAGCGGCCCCATCCCCGTATCTAGTACGGGGCAGGCTCTAACCTTCCCCCGCGAGCGGGGGAAGGGACTTGGCCTAGGGGGAGCGGATGACCTTCCCTCGCGAGCGGGGGAAGGGACTTGGCCCAGGGGGAGCGGATGACCTTCCCCCGCAAGCGGGGGAAGGGGCTTGGCTCAGGGGGAACGGTCCTTCGACGGGCTCAGGGCGAACGGGGTGGGCGAGGGGCTGCGGGGTGGCGTGAGTGGTTGAAGGCGAGCGCCCCCATCCTAACCTTCCCCCGCAAGCGGGGGAAGGGACTTGGGAGCGGGCTTTTTGGAGCGCTCAGAGTAAGCGCACATAGGGAGTAACAGAAGGAGCGGAGATGATTGACTTTCCCGCGCTGGGGGAGATTGTTACTAAGTCGCCGTCCAAGATTGTCATGCTGGTGGCGGACGGGCTGGGCGGGCTGCCGCACCCGGAGACGCGCAAGTCGGAGCTGGAGACGGCGTCGACGCCGAACCTGGACCGGCTGGCGGGGGTGAGCGCGTGCGGCCTGACGACGCCGGTGCTGCCGGGCGTCGCGCCGGGGAGCGGGCCGGGGCACCTGGGGCTGTTCGGGTACGACCCGGTGAAGTACCTCATCGGGCGCGGGGTGCTGGAGGCGCTGGGGATCGGGGTGCCCGTCGCGACGGGGGAGGTGGCGGCTCGGGGGAACTTCTGCACCGTCGGGGAGGACGGCACGATCGTCGACCGACGCGCGGGGCGGATCTCGTCGGAGGAGAGCGCGCCGCTGGTCGAGATGCTGGACACCATCGACGTGCCGGGGGTTACGGCGTCGGTGTACCCGGTGAAGGACTACCGGTTCGTGCTGAAGCTGACGGGCGAGGGGCTGAGCGACCAGGTGACGGAGACGGACCCGCAGCGCGTGGGGGCGGCGCCGCTGGACGCGGAGGCCATCGCGGAAGAGGCCGCAACGACGGCTGCGGCGATCAACCACTTCATCCGCGAGGCTCGGAGCATGCTGGCGGAGCAGCCGAAGGCGAACATGCTGACACTGCGAGGGTTCTCGCTGCTGCCGCACCTGCCGTCGATGGTCGACCGCTACTTGCTCGACCCGGCGGCCATCGCGGCGTACCCGATGTACCGGGGGCTGGCGAGCCTGCTGGGGATGAAGGTGATCCCGACGGGCGGGACGTTCGCGGACGAGGTGGCGACGCTGCGGGAGCACTGGGACGCGCACGACTTCTTCTTCCTGCACTACAAGGCGACGGACGCGGCGGGCGAGGACGGCGACTTCGACGGGAAGGTGGAGACGCTGGAGGAGCTGGACCGGTTCATCCCGGAGGTGCTGGGCATGGAGCCGGACGTGTTCATGGTGGCGGGGGACCACGCGACGCCGGCGATCATGGCGTCGCACTCGTGGCACCCGGTGCCGTTCC
>CAZCPU010000138.1:0-2461 GCA_964499855.1 uncultured Dehalococcoidia bacterium
AGGAGATGGCGATGGCGACGGGGAGGCCTGAGGGGTGCTCGGCGGCGGAGTGGCGGGCGCGGGTGCAGCTGGCGGCGGCGTACCGGCTGACGCACCACTTCGGGATGACGACGCTGATCTACAACCACATCACCGCCCGGGTGCCGGACGCGGAGGGGCAGTTCCTCATCAATGAGTACGGGCTGGGGTACGACGAGGTGTCGGCGTCGAACCTGCTGAAGGTCGACATGGACGGGAACGTGCTGGACGAGGGGAAACACCGGCTCAACTACACGGGCTACGTGATCCACTCGGCGATCCACGGGGCCCGGCCGGACGTGTCGTGCGTGATGCACACGCACACGCCGTACGGGATGGCGGTGTCGACGCTGGAGGAGGGGTTGGTGCCGCTGCAGCAGGAGGCGTACCAGTTTTACGAGCGCGTCGCGTACCACGAGTACGAGGGGGTGGCGCTGGACGTGGAGGAGCGGGAGCGGCTGGTGACGGACCTGGGCGACAAGAACGCGATGATCCTGCGGAACCACGGGCTGCTGACGGTGGGGAAGACGGTGCGGGACACATGGGTGAGGATGTGGCACCTGGAGCTGGCGTGCAAGACGCAGGTGCTGGCGCAGAGCACAGGGCAGGCGATCCGGCAGGCGCCGGCGGAGGCGATCGAAAAGACGGCGGGGCTGTTCGACGGGGCGAACGCGGCGCTGGAGTGGGCGTGGCTGCTGCGGAAGCTGGACCGGGAGGACCCGGGGTACAAGGAGTAGGTGGGGGCGCGTTGGCGCTCGTCTGGGTCTAGGTCATAAGGGCTCCATTTGCCGGAGTTTCTGCCTGTTCATGAACGACGGAGGTGGGGCCCTCTTCTTTTTGTGTGGGGGACGGCCTCGGTGCGCCGCGTCGGTTACCGTGAAGGCGGGGGGGCCGGCGCCGTATCGGGGTACGGGGCGAGCCCTCGCCGGGATGGAGGTTGGCGGGGTTGGGGGTCCTGGATGGGCTGGGGGTGGGCGGCCCCGCCTCTCCCCTCCCCCCGCCTCCCCTGGATCCCGGCGTCCGCCGGGATGGAGGTGGCGGGGGTGGGGGGTTTTGGATGGGCTGGGGGTGGGCGGCCCCGCCTCTCCCCTCCCCCCCAGGCCTCCCCTGGATCCCGGCTTCCGCCGGGATGGAGGTTGGTGGGGGTTAGCAGTCGTAGGGGATGTGGCCGGGGTACTGGGAGGCGGTGGCGTTGGCGTACCAGCAGCTGTAGTGGTTGGAGGCTGCTTCCGCGATGAGCCAGAGGGACTGGGCCTGGCGGCCGAGGGCGGTCTCGAGGGAGACGCTGCAGCGCTGGGGCTCGCGGTGGCCGCAGTTGAGCTCTATGGCGTCGAGGTAGGACTCCCAGGCGGTGTCGTAGGCGGACCTGGCGGCGTTGACGTTATCGCGGAGCTCGGCGTTGGCGGGGACGGTGTTGGGGTGGATCTCGGTCATGTAGCCGTAGACGGCGGTCTCGCGGACCCAGCAGCCGTCGGGGTGGTCATGGGCGTCGCCCTTGGGCCAGTAGTGGTGGACGCCGTCGATGACGCGCACGTCGACGACGCGGTGGGCTGAGCGGCCGCCGGTGGCGTCGCTCCAGCAGGCGCGGTTGTCAAAGGTGATGATAGAGCCGACGACGATCTCGTCCGGGGTGAAGTCGCGCATCCAGGTGGCGGTATCGAGGCAGGTGAGCTTGGGCTCCATGCTGCCGGTGCAGAGGAAGCCCTCGACCTGCCGGCGCTGCATGGCGAGGAAGAGGGGGCGACGGAGCTCCTCCAGCTCGGCGATCTCGGTGCGGAGCTCGCCGGCGCGGGTCTCGAGCTGCTCCAGGGTGCGGGTGGCCTCCTGCAGACGCCGGAGCTGCTGGCTGAGGGTGTTGTAGTCGTCGTTGCGGGACTCAAACCAGCGGGTCATTTCCTCCAGTTGCTCCGTAATCTCCGCGTTCTCCATCTCGAGGGTCGTGATGCGCGCCTCGGCCTCGGCCAGCTCGACGTTGAGTGCCGCGCGGGCGTCGCGGGAGGCGGCGAGCTGGTCGAAGAGGGTGGAGTTCTCGTGGATGGCGGTGTTGAGGTAGCCCTCGAGGGCGTCCCTGTCGGCCTGGAGGGCGGCGTTGCGGCGGCGGACGTCCTGGGCGTCGCGCTGGAGGGGGATGATGGCCTGGGACTGGGAGACGAGGCCGGCGTTGACGTCGTCGACGGCGGCGCGGGCGGCCTGGAGGGACTCCAAGGTGGACTGGTGGGCGGCCTGCTCGTCGCGGAGGCGGGCCCTGGTGGAGTCGAGGTCGACGTAGAGGAAGACGAGGGTGACGAGGACGAGGACGACGGCGAGGCCGGTGTAGAAGCGTCTCTGGGACATGGCGACCCTCTCTGCGTGGAGTGCGGGACGGGGACGGCGTGGGCCCGCGGCCCCATGGTAGCGCGGGGGGGAATTGGCGTCATTACGGGGAGAAGGGGCGCCCCCGGCC
>CAZCPU010000138.1:2561-3752 GCA_964499855.1 uncultured Dehalococcoidia bacterium
CTTCGATTTCCCTCAGGGTGAACGGACGCCCCCGCCCCTGGATACCGGCCTTCGCCGGTATGGAGACGTGGGGGGGCAGGGTGAGTGGTCCCCTCCTCCGCGCCCCTCTGGGTTCCCGCATTCGCGGGAATGACGGGAGGGGGCGCGGGGATGCCACGAGTGTGCCATTTTCTTCTTGCGTGAGACGAATGTATGTTCTATTTTTGTTCTCATTCAGCTACAGGACAGGCGTCCGGAGGAGCAGGGATTGGACCACTGGGCAGGAGCCTTGCTCCTGGAACGCGCGCTCATCGTGCTATCCGCGGGATTCAATGCCGTGCACTTCGTGCGGGAGCTCTGGCGGCAGACGCGGGAGGGCGGGGCGGCGTCGCGGAGGGGTCGGTCGATGCGGGCGGCGCTGGTAGCGATGGTGGCGATCAACGGGGCGCTGGCGGCGGGGGCGCTGCACCCGCTGGCGGCGTCGCGGCTGGCGTGGGTGGGACGGAGCCCGGGGCTGGAGGCCGTCGCGGTGGGGATCTCGCTGGCGGCGGCGCTGTACATGACGGCGCTGGTGATGCGCGAAAGGAAGTGAGGGGACGATGGGAACGCTGGAACGGGCAATCAAGGCGGAGGACTGGGAGATGGCAGCGTACGCGCTGGCGATCGCGGTGCTGCGGGTGGCGGAGGCCGTCCCGCCGGAGTCGCTGTCGGCGCTGCTGGAGCTGATGTCGGAGGGGGGCGATGCGGGGGAAGGATGAGGGGCGCGGGGGCGAGGACTTCTACGCGGCGGCGCTGACGGAGGCGGAACGGCTGCGGCTGCCCTCGGCGCGGGAGGCGGAGGGCGTCGAGGAGGAGCTGGCGGCGCTACGGGCGCGGCTGTTCACGATGGTGTGGGAGAGGCCGGAGCGGCTGGACCTGATGGCGCGGGGGATAGGGATGCTGGCGCACATGACGGCGCTGCGCTACCGGATGTCGCGGCGGGCGGAGGAGGACCTGGAGGAGAGCCTGGCGGGGGTGATCAGCGGCATCGGGGCGGCGCTGGGACTGGGGGAGTTCGGTGAGGCGGCAGAGGGGTAGAGGAGCGCTGTCGCGGGCGCTGGGGCGGCTGCGGCCGTCGCGGCGTTCGCGGGGATGGCCGTCGCCGCGGTTCGGGCCGGACGCGGAGCTGACGCCGGTGTCGGCCTTCGACGTGCAGATGCGCGAGCGGGTGCG
>CAZCPU010000139.1:0-3707 GCA_964499855.1 uncultured Dehalococcoidia bacterium
CCGAGCTGCTCGATGAGGCCGTCGTAGCGGCCGCCGCCGAGGACGACGCTCTGGGCGCCCTCCTCGGGCGGGAGGATCTCGAAGACGGTGCGGGTGTAGTAGTCGAGGCCGCGCACGAGGGTGGGGTTGATGAAGTAGGGGATGTCGAGGGCTTCGAGGTAGCGGCGGAGCCTGGCGAAGTGGTCGTCGCAGGCAGGGCAGAGGCAGTCGGTGATGCGGGGGGCTTCGGCGACGAGGTCCTGGCAGGCGAAATCGGTGCGCTTGCAGTCGAGCATGCGGAGGGGGTTGCGGTCGTAGCGCATGCGGCAGTCGGGGCAGGCGTCGCCGAGGCGGGGCGCGTAGTAGTCCTTGAGGGCGGCGAGGTACTGGGGGCGGCACTGCGGGTCGCCGATGCTGTTGACGGCGAGGGAGAGGCCCCGCAGGCCGAGGGCGTTCGTGAAGCGCCAACCGAGGTCGATGACCTCCGCGTCGACGGAGGGATCGCCGTCGCCGATGGCCTCGACGCCGAACTGGTGGTGCTGGCGGAGTCGGCCAGCCTGGGGGCGTTCGTAGCGGAAGATGGGGCAGAAGTAGTGCATGCGGACGGGCTGGGGGCGGGTGTGCATGCCGTGCTCGAGGTAGGCGCGGCAGACGGGGGCGGTGCCCTCGGGGCGGAGGGTGACGTCCTCGCCGCTGCGGTCGGGGAAGGTGTAGGTCTCCTTCTCGACGATGTCGGTGCCCTCACCGACGCCGCGCTGGAAGAGGCCGGCGTGCTCGAAGACGGGGGTGTCGATCTGGCCGTAGCCGAAGCGACGGGCCTGCTCGCGGGCGACGGAGGTGACGTACTCCCAGTAGGGCTGGTCCTCCGGGAGCCTGTCCTGAGTGCCCCTGGGAAGGCGGAACTGCACGGGGGCTCCTTGCGCAGATTTCGACACGATCGTCTACCTCAGCATAGCGCAGGGGTATGCGAGCGTAAAGAAAGGCAGCGGTGGAGCGCACTGGTCAAATGTCATAATCGTGATAGACTACACAAATAGAGCGAAAGCGGGCAGGGGTGACATGGCCGTTCATCTGTCCGACCTCATAGACAAGGCGAGCACGTATCTGTCTGAAGACCGGCTGAAGCTGGTGGAGCAGGCATACGACTTTGCGGCCTCTCAACACGAGGGGCAGTTCCGCAAATCGGGCGAACCCTACATCGAGCACCCGCTGAACGCGGCCCTCTTCCTGGCAGACCTCCGGCAGGACTCCGCGACCCTCGCAGCCACGCTCCTCCACGACGTCATCGAAGATACGGGGATGTCGCGCGAGGAGCTGTCCAGCCTGTTCGGGCCGGAGGTGTCGCGGCTGGTGGACGGGGTGACGAAGCTGACGCGGCTGGACCTGCTGACGGAGAACAAGTCGGCGGAGGAGATCCTCGAACGGGACGCGCAGGCGGAGAGCATCCGCAAGATGCTGGTGGCGATGGCGGAGGACGTGCGGGTCGTCGTGATCAAGCTGGCGGACCGGCTGCACAACATGAAGACGCTGGCGCCGCTGACGCCGAACCGGCAACGGGCCATCGCGCAGGAGACGCTGGACATCTACGCGCCGCTGGCCCACCGGCTGGGGATGTGGGACATCAAGTGGCAGCTGGAGGACCTGGCGTTCCGGACGCTCAACCCCGACGAATACAAGGAGATCTCCCGGAAGCTGGCGATCCGGCGGGCGGAGCGGGAGGCGTTCCTGAACCGGCAGTGCCAACGGGTGCGCGGAGAGCTGAAGGCGGCGGAGATCCAGGGGGACGTCTACGGGCGGCCCAAGAGCATCTACAGCATCTACCAGAAGATGCACAAGTACGCGCAAATAGGCCGGGAGTACGACGAGATCCGGGACCTGTACGCCATCCGCATCCTGGTGGACACCAAGGGGGACTGCTACAACACCCTGGGCGTGGTACACCAGCTGTGGCACCCGGTGCCGGGGCAGTTCGACGACTACATTGCGACGCCGAAGGAGAACCTGTACCAGTCGCTGCACACGACGGTGATGTGCGAGGGCGGCATTCCGATGGAGGTGCAGGTCCGCACGCACGAGATGCACGAGCTGGCGGAGTACGGGGTCGCGGCGCACTGGTCGTACAAGGAGGTCGCCAAGAAGAAGGGGGGCGCGTCCAAGAACGGGCAGTTCGAGGAGAAGATGACGTGGCTGCGGCAGCTGCTGGAGTGGCAGCGGGAGGTGGTGGCCACGGACGAGTTCCTGGAGTCTGTGAAGACGGACATCCTGAAGGACCAGGTCTTTGTGTACACGCCCAAGGGGGACGTGCGGGAGCTGCCGACGAACTCGACGCCGATCGACTTTGCGTACCTGATCCACACGGAGCTGGGGCACAAGTGCATCGGGGCGAAGGTGAACGGTAGGCTGGTGCCGCTGGACACGCCGCTGCAGAACGGCGACACGGTGGAGATCGTCACCAGCAAGATTACGCGCGGGCCGAGCATGGACTGGCTGAACTCGGCGCTGGGGTACGTGAACACGGCGTCGGCGCACCAGAAGATCCGGCAGTGGTTCCGGCGGCTGGAGCGGAGCGAGCACATGGAGCAGGGGCACGAGCTCCTGACGAAGACGCTGCGCAGGCTGCCGCGGACGCTGACGGAGGCGGCGGCGGCAAAGGCGCTGAAGTACGACAGCGTCGAGGCGCTGCAGGTGGCGCTGGGGCGAGGGGACATCACGGCGGCGCAGGTGGAGACTCGGCTGGCGCCGCACCAGGAGCCGGCGGTCATCGCGGCGACGCACCCGGTGCAGCCGCCGGAGAGCCCGACGACGGGGATCAAGGTGCTGGGCACGGGCGACCTGCTGACGAGGACGGCGCGGTGCTGCAACCCGGTGCCGGGCGACGCGATCATCGGGTACATCACGCGGGTGCGGGGCGTCACGGTCCATCGCACCAACTGCCCCAACATCATCCACGAGGACGAGAAGGAGCGGCTGGTCGAGGTGACGTGGGGGCCGACGGAGGAGCTGCACCCGGTTCGCGTCGAGATCACGGGGTGGGACCGCGTAGGGCTGCTGCGGGACATCACGATCATGGTGGCGGGCGAGAGGGTGAACATCGCGGGGGTGGTGACGGCGGAGCCGGGGGACGGGACGGCGGTCATCACGCTGACGCTGTACACGACGGGCGTGGCACAGCTGTCGCGGCTGTTCACGCGGCTGGACGGGATCAAGGGCGTCATCAACGTGTCGCGGACGACGGCCGAGACGGCTGGCACGCGGGCGTAGGAAGGCTCGCCTCCCCGGCGGGCCCATTCGATTCGATTCGTTTCGTTCCAGTGTGATTTGGGGAAACGAGTCCACTACGAAAGTGGCCTTTTCAGATAGGACTCGTTTTGACGATACGAGTGGATTTTGTATCTGGACGAGTTTCACCGGTTTTTGCTCTCTCCCCATGCGTGAATGTTGCGGTTGGTCGTCGTGCGCCGGTTGTTGTTCGGCTGGGGTGGCTTTGTGTGTGCGGCGCATGGGGGGAGGGTAGCGGGGAGGGCGGGTTTCGCGCGAGGGGGTGGTGGCAGGGTGGGGGTGAGGGCGGTTGGGGCGCCCCGCCCCGCGCCCCGCCCGCGGGGCCTGCGGCCCAACGTTCGCCCTTCGATTTCCCTCAGGGTGAACGGCCTCCCCGGCCCTGGCCCCTCTGGATGCCTGCCTGCGCAGGAATGGCCGTGGTGCGGGTGTAGGGGGTTGGGTGCGGTGGC
>CAZCPU010000140.1:0-3689 GCA_964499855.1 uncultured Dehalococcoidia bacterium
ATGGGGACGACGTAGGTCTGCTCGACGAAGATGTAGCGCTGGAGCTGGCGCCAGACCTCGAGGCGGCGCTCGGGGAGGGTGGCCTCGCGGAGGAGGCGGTAGAGCTCATCGACCTTGGGGTCCTCGTGCTTGGCGTAGGAGTCGGGGCTGACGGAGTAGGTGCCGTAGACGCCCTCGGTGCCCTCCGGGATGGGGAGGACGGAGAGGCGGCCCTGCTGGGAGTCGAAGTCGAGGCTGGTGCGGGCGCGGTTCCACTCACCCTCGTCGATGAGCTGGACCTGGAGGTCGACGCCGAGGTCGCGGAGCTGGGCCTGGAGGAACTGGCAGCCGGTCGACTGGCGGGCGCGGCAGAGGTGGCCCATGGAGAAGCCGTCGGCGTAGCCGGCCTGGGCCATGAGGCGCTGGGCCTCGGCGCGGCGCTCGGGGAGGGGCTCGCGGTCGAAGGTGGGCCAGACGACGTAGGCCTTGTCCTTGAAGCGGTTGGGCGGGCCGAGGCTGGGGGTGGTCCAGCCGAAGCCGCCGAGGGCGACGGGGATGGCGGCGTCGCGGTCGATCCAGAGGGAGATGGCGCGGCGGACGCGGGGGTCCTGCCAGGGGCCGGGCTTGAGGACGTTGAAGGCGAGGCGGAACCGGCCGCCCTCCATCTCGGCGTAGAAGACGGCGTCGCCGAGGTCCTGGTCGTAGCCGCGCTTGCGCTCGACGGTGAGGTAGTGGCCGGAGCCGCGGGCGCCGCCGTCGAGGCGGCCGGAGCGGAAGGCGGCGTCCATGGCGGCGGGCTCGCGGATGATGACGTAGTCGATGCCGTCGAGGAAGGGCATGGGGCGGCCGGCGTTGTCGGACTCGAAGTAGGCGGCGTTGCGGGTCACGCGGACGCGGGTGCCGCGGTCGTAGTCGTCGAAGGCGAAGGGGCCGAGGCCGACGAGGCCGACGTCGAGGGGGGAGACGGAGACGTCGCCGGCCTGGAGGCGGGGCTCGAAGAGGTGCTTCGGGTGGGCGAACTTGAGGCGGGGGTTGGCGAGGACGTCGAGGAAGAAGCGGTTGCGCTCGCCGAGGACGATGCGGACGCGGTTGTCGGGGAGGGCCTCGACGCTGTCGATCTCGCCGAGGTCGCCCTTGAAGTAGGCGGGGGCGCGGACCTTGCCGTCGACCTCGTAGCCGTTGAGGGCGAGGTCGAACCAGAACTCGACGTCGGCGGCGGTGAAGGGCGTGCCATCGTGCCAAGTGACGTCGTCGCGGAGGGTGAAGGTCCACTCGGTGTGGCCGGGATTGACCGTCCACGTGGTGGCGAGGTAGGGGCAGGCGAGGTAGAGGTTCTCCCGGCAGCGCATGACGAGGTTGCCGGGGCCGAAGAGGGCGCCGCCGACGTGGTGGAGGGCGATGCTGCTGGTGCGCATGGGGTCAAAGCCGGAGGGGGGGTCGCCGCGGTTGGCGAGGACGAGGGCGCCGCCGTAGGGGCCGTCGGCGGGCGGGGGCTGTGGGGTGGGGGTGGCGAGCGTCGGGACGGCGTTCGCCCCGGCGGGGGTGGGGTCGGTGGCGGGGGACGCGGACGGCTCAGCGGCGGTCGCCGGCGGTGCGGCGGGCGGGGGCTCGTCGGCGGCGGTGCAGGCCGTCGCGAGGGCGAGGCAGGCGGCTAGGATGGTGGCGGCTTGGATGCGCATGCGTCCATTGTGGTGGGGGGTGCGGGGTGGGGGCAAGGATGGGGGCTAAGCAGGAAGCCGCTTCGCAGAGCTACTCCACCAAGAGGCGTTCCACACAGAGAGACACTTCAATGCCCAAATGGCCCAACTCGCCTAAGGCACGCTGTATGTCGTCATATACGACGGCGTCGTTGAGAGAGGCGACATAGACCTCAGCATAGAGTTCGTCCCGGTGGTAGAACCAACCATGGCCAAGAGCGTCCTGGGTGACGAAGCCAAACTCATCGAAACAATGGATGACATCGTGCTTGCTAAGCAGCTTCACGGAGTTCCAATTCCTCCGTGAGCTGCACTCTCTTGCGGGAGCCGGATTCCAGTCTGGTGCGCCGACCGCTCTTGATGTCGAAGGCGACGCCCTGGCGGTGCAGGTACGTCAAGAGACCTTCCACGCCCGCGCGCTCGTGGCACCGGCGCACCGCTTCCGCCAGGACTCGCTGGGCTTCCTCTCGCGCCTCCTGTTCGGTTTTCCCGTAGGTGAAGACGGGCATCTTCTCGACGCTGGCGCACCAGTAGTCTTCCCGCTCCTCCACCTGCACCACGAATTCAACCTTCAGCTGCAGTCGGTCCACTCGCTTGCCTCCTAGAATGACCCCTCGCCTGCGAACGCAGGCGTACCCAATCCGATCCTATGCTGTACGGTGCAGTCTACCATTCAAAATCAATTATTGCATTTCGCATGATGACCCTGTGTTATTGCGTCGCCGACATCCCTGATTTTGGGAGAGCCAGAGACTACCCATAGACCGCCAGGACTACGGCGTCCGAGGGGTTGGCGTTGTCGAAGAAGAGGACGGCGCAGTGGCGGCCCTGGGTGACGGCGCTTGGGGGGATGTTGCGGGCTACGGGGACGGCTTCGAGCCAGGTGGCCAGGCTGCCGGTGATCTGGATGGTGGCGGTGTGGGCGTCGGCGTCGAAGGCGCGGACGGTGGCTTTGTGGATTTCTGTGGGCATGGCAACTCCTGCTTCCGGGGTTTGCACTGTCTGGCGCTGCGAACCCCCATCCTAACCTTCCCCCTGCGAGGGGGAAGGGATTGTGTTATGACCTTCCGCCTGCCAGGGGGAAGGGATTGTGTTATGACCTTCCGCCTGCGAGGGGGAAGGGACAGAGTTACGGGGCCTTCCCCTTGCGAGGGGGAAAGGGCGTTGTTACGGGGCGGTCAGGGTGATCTTTTGGTGGTACTTGGGGGTGCCGGTGCGGCGGTAGTCGAGCTCCAGGGCGGCTACGCGCATGGTTGTGGCGGCGGCGGCGCCCGGGGCGTGGACGTCTACTACGTCGTGGAGCTCCTGGGCGCAGTTGGGCGGGGCCTGGAGCTCGCCGGAGTGGGCGTCGCGGTGGGCGCGGTGGAGGATGTCGGCGGCGTGGGAGCTGGCGTCGGCGTCGGTGGCGCGGTTGACGTCGTTGAGCTGGCGGAGGCGCTCGCCGAGGAGGGGGATGGCGCGCCAGTCGAAGGCCTCGCCGACGCCGGCGTCGCCGTAGACCTGGACGCGGGTGGCGTCGGGGGCGTTCGCCGCGAGTCGGACGTGGTGGACGGGGTGGTAGGAACCGAAGGCGTAGTCGGCGGCGTCCGTTGGCTGGGGGAGGGTGAGCCGGGCGATGTGGCCGCGGAAGTGGAGCAGGTCGGGGGCCATGGCGAGGAGGCGGCGGACGGCGGTCGCGCCGGACTCGCCGGGGTGGACGGTGAAGGCGGGCCGGTGGGCGAGCATGGCGTCGCTGGGGTTGGCGGAGGCGAGGCCGAGGCCGGCGCGCTGGAGGATGAAGCCGAGAATGGAGGCGATGGCGGCCTCACCGCGGGCCCAGGCGAACTGCCGCCGGGCGCGCCACGCGGCGAGGAGCGCCCAGCCGTCGCCGGCGTGGACGACGAGGGTGGCCTCGCCGCCGTAGCGCCGCTCCCAGCCGGTGACCCAGAAGGTTGGGCCCTCGGAGACCTCGGGGCCGCTGGGCGTGTGGTAGCCGGGGCTGACGCGGAGCTCCGTGCCCTCGCGGAGGGCGGC
>CAZCPU010000141.1:0-1582 GCA_964499855.1 uncultured Dehalococcoidia bacterium
ATCAATATGCTGGGGCGGCGGGACCCTTCGTTGTATGGGGCCATGACGCTGGCGGAGATTGAGGCGGCTGCCGCTGCTCGCGGGGCGGAGCTGGGGGCCGAGGTTGTGTGCTTCCAGTCGAACCACGAGGGGGCGATTGTTGATTTCTTGCAGGCGAATGCGCCGGAGGCCGACGGGGTGGTGCTGAACGGCGGGGCGCTGACGCACTACGGGATCTCGCTGCGGGACGCGCTCGTCGACGCGGGGCTGCCGGTGGTCGAGGTACACCTGTCGAACATCCACGCGCGGGAGCGGTGGCGGCGGCAGTCGGTGACGGCGGAGGTCGCGCGGGGCGCGATCGCGGGGCTGGGGTGGCGGGGCTACCTGTATGCGATAGACTACCTGGTGGAGCACCTGAAGGAGAGTGGGTCGTGAAGAACCGGTTGGAACGGCTGCGGGAGAAGTTCTCCACCCTGGAGCTGGACGCGTTTTTCGTATCGTCGCCAGAGAACCGGCGGTACCTGTCGGGATTCGTGGGCTCGGCGGGGTACCTGGTGATCAGCCGGGACGCGGCGGTGCTGGCGACGGACTTCCGGTACACGGAGCAGGCAGAGATGCAGGCGCCGGACTTCCGCGTCGACCGCATCAGCGGGGGACTGGGCTGGGTTGCAGAGCTGTTCAAGGAGCTGGGCGTGAAGCGCGTCGGGTTCGAGGCGGGGGACGTGACGGTGGCGCTGCACTCGGCGATTGTGAACGCGCTGAAGGAGGACGAGGCGGCGTCGGAGATCAGCCTGGTGGCGACGTCGCAGTTCATCGACCCGCTGCGGGCGATCAAGGACCCGGACGAGCTGGCGCTGGTGACGCGGGCGATGGAGATCGCGGACCACGCCTTCGCGGTGGTATCGCCGACGATCGAGATAGGGGACACGGAGGAGTCGGTCGCGTGGCGGATGGAGTGGGCGATGCGAGAGGCGGGCGCGGAGGCGCTGGCCTTCGACACGATCGTGGCGTCGGGGCCGAACGCCGCGAAGCCGCACCACCACCCGACGGAGCGGCGCATCGGGGCGGGGGAGCCGGTGGTGATGGACTTCGGGGCGCGGTACATGGGGTACAACAGCGACATGACGCGGACGATCTGCCTGGGCGAGCCGGACGAAATGTTCCGGATAGTGTACGACACGGTGCTGAACGCGCAGATGACGGCGTCGGTGACGGTGACGCCGGAGATGAACTCGGGCGAGTGCGACGCGATCGCGCGGGACATCATCGACAAGGCGGGGTACGGGGACCGGTTCGGGCACAGCCTGGGACACGGGATCGGGCTGGCGGTACACGAGTACCCGCGGGTGAGCCCTCGGACGGAGGACCCGCTGGTGGACGGGACGATCTTCACGATCGAGCCGGGCATCTACATCCCGGGCTGGGGTGGGGTGCGCATCGAGGACACGGTGGTGATGGAGAACGGCAAGGTGCGGTCGCTGACGACGTCGCACAAGCACGAGAACCCGAAGCACGCGGTGTAAGGGATTCATCGGGGAACGGCCCTTCGACGGGCTCAGGACAGGCCCTTCGACGGGCTCAGGACAGGCCCTTCGACGGGCTC
>CAZCPU010000141.1:1682-3658 GCA_964499855.1 uncultured Dehalococcoidia bacterium
GGCTCAGGACAGGCCCTTCGACGGGCTCAGGACAGGCCCTTCGACGGGCTCAGGGCGAACGGGGGGAGCGGCCCTTCGACGGCTCAGGACAGGCCCTTCGACGGGCTCAGGGCGAACGGGGGGAGTGGCAAGGAGCGGTATATGGCTGACACGGTGAACTTCAACGAGATCCGACGGGGGCTCACCATCGAGATGGACGGTGACGCCTACCAGATCGTCGACTTCAAGCACGTCTACATGCAGCAGCGGGCGCCGACGCTGACGCTGAAGGTGCGGCAGCTACGGACGGGGAAGATGTTCGAGCGGAACATGCCTGGGACGCAGCGGCTGACCCTGGCGGACGTGGAGGAGAGCGAGGCGCAGTACCTGTACAACGACGGGCAGTCCTTCATCTTCATGGACACCGAGACGTTCGACCAGTTCCCCCTCACGGAGGACCAGATCGGCGACCAGACCAAGTTCCTCAAGGAGGGGGAGAACATCACGATCGTCGCGTACAAGGGGGAGCCGTTGAGCGTCGAGCTGGCGACGACGGTGGACCTGGAGGTGGTGGACACGCCGCCGGCGTTCAAGGGCGACACGGCGTCGTCAGGGCGGAAGCCGGCGACGCTGGCGACGGGGGCGCAGGTGCGGGTGCCGATGCACGTCACGGTCGGGCAGGTGGTGAAGGTGGACACGCGCACGGGCGAGTACCTGTCGCTGGTGAAGTAGCAGCGAAGGCCGAGCAAGCAAGGCAACGGAGGGGCGCCGAGGGAATCGACGCCCCTCTGTGGCATACGGGGGCAGGAGATGGCGGTCTACACGGTCTCGCAGGTCACGCGGTACATCAAGGAATCGCTGGAGCGCGACGCGTTGCTGGCGGACCTGTGGGTGAGCGGCGAGGTCTCGAACCACACGCGGTCGTCGGCGGGGCACAGCTACTTCTCGCTGAAGGAGGCGAACACGGTGCTGCGGTGCGTCATGTTCCGCGGCGGTAGCGGGCACGAGCACCTGGCGAGCGGGGCGGCGGTGTCGGCGCACGGGCGGATCTCGGTGTACGAGCCGCGGGGGGACCTGCAGTGCATCGTCGACCTGGCGCGGCCGGAGGGGATGGGGGAGCGGTACCTGGAGCTGGAGCGGCTCATCGTGCAGCTGGAGGGCGAGGGGCTGTTCGCGCCGAGCCGGAAGCGGCCGCTGCCGGTGTTCCCGCAGCGGCTGGGGGTGATCACGTCGCCGACGGGGGCGGTGTGGCACGACATCCAGACGGTGGTGGAGCGGCGGTACCCGCTGACGGAGCTGGTGCTGGCGCCGTGCCTGGTGCAGGGGGAAACGGCGGCGCCGTCGATCATCGAGGCGTTCGAGGCGATCAACGGGGAGCCGGGGATCGACGCGGTGATCCTGGCGCGCGGCGGGGGCTCGGTGGAGGACCTGTGGGCGTTCAACGAGGAGCCGGTGGCGCGGGCGGTGTACGGGAGCCGGCCGCCGGTGATCAGCGCGGTGGGGCACGAGACGAACACGACGGTGGCGGACATGGTGGCGGACGTGCGGGCGCCGACGCCGTCGGCCGCGGCGGAGCTGGCGGTGCCGGACTCGCGGGCGCTGGCGGCGCGGATCGTGCAGAACGGGCAGACGCTGTACCAGGGGGTGCAGCAGGAGCTGGCGTCGCGGCTGGCGGACGTGCGGGACTGCGCGGCGGTGATCGAGCGGCGCGTGCCGGACATCGGGTCGCGGCGGCAGCAGGTGGACGACCTGCTGGCGGGGCTGGTCATGCGGCTAGAGAACAGTCTCGCGCTGCACCGGCAGCGGGTGACGGGGCTCGACCAGCGGCTGGGGGCGCTGGACCCGCACGACGTGCTGCGGAGGGGGTACGCGGTCGTGAGCCGGGAGGACACGGGGGAGACGCTGCTGGACGCGGGGGACGTGTCGGCGGGGGAGGCCGTGCGGGTGCGGCTGCACAAGGGGGGATTCGGCGCGCGCGTGGAGGGGGATGGGGGGAC
>CAZCPU010000142.1:0-3577 GCA_964499855.1 uncultured Dehalococcoidia bacterium
CCCCTGACCGTTCTCCCCCCGAGGGGGAGATGCCCCGGAGGGGCAGAGAGGGCGGCTCCCCTGTCTCCCCCCGAGGGGGAGATGCCCGCAGGGCAGAGAGGGCGTCCCCTGACCGTTCTCCCCCCGAGGGGGAGATGCCCGCAGGGCAGAGAGGGCGGAGCGCGTCGCCCGCAACGACGATGCTCTCTCCCAACCTCCCCCGCCCTCTCCCCAACCCTCCCCCTCGGGGGGAGGGGGTTAAATGTCTCCCCCCGAGGGGGAGATGCCGAAGGCAGAGAGGGCGTCCCCTGACCGTTCTCCCCCCGAGGGGGAGATGCCGAAGGCAGAGAGGGCGGAGCGCGTCGCCCGCAACGACGATGCTCTCTCCCAACCTCTTCCGCCCTCTCCCCGGCCCTCCCCCTCGGGGGGAGGGGGTAAGAATGCAATCTCCCCAATTTCCCCAATTCCCGCTTGCAACCGATTGACACGGACGTTTCGCTTCCCTATAGTGCCTTGGCAGTCAGAGGGCGCAGTGCGCCCGCTGCATTCTGTGCGAACATCAATCGAAGGTTGGCGCGGTGGCCTATCGGCTGGCACAATCGCTCCGAGCGCTCGCGGTGGGAGCCCCGCTGCTCCCCCACGCCGCACGCCCCAGGGCACGGCCCGACCCCTGCGCGCAAGGCGAAGTCCTGCCGCGCTCCCCAACGGGAGGCGGCATGTGAAAGCCAAGGACATCATCCCTACTCCGAAGTCCCGGCTCCGACTACTAAGGCTCCACAAGGGGGTTACCAGTGAGATTCAGTAAGGTTCCAATCATAGCAACGCTTATGGCGGCGGCGCTCCTCGCGCTCGTCGCTTTGCCGGCATTGGCGGCGCCCGGCAGCATCAACCAGCCAGGGCTCGGGGGCTCCACCGACGAGTCGCTGCAAGTCTCAGTGCATGCCCTTACAGCCACCGGGGACGTTGACACCACAGCCGCCAACACCAAGGTTGGTCCGAACACCTATGTTTCGAACCTTGCCTCGGACCCTGCTGAGAACGACTCCACCGCCACTCCGGCGGTTGTCGCGGGATCGGAAATGAACCCCGCCAACAGGGTTACGGTGGTCTACACTCCCGTCGTAGGCCGGACCGACGGCGGGGCTGATCAGACGGCGCTCCCTACAGACGCGGCTGGCGCCAGGGCTGACAACGCCAATCTGGTCAGGGTCAGGGCTTCGAGCGGCGACACCCTCACACTTCCCTGGATAGGCGCCGGAGCCGACGGCATCCTTGGCGGCACCTCCACCGACGACACGGTTTCACTCACGTTCACCGTGGTGAGGCGGGGCGGCGCTCAGCCCAACCCCGGTGAACTCGCGACGCTGGACGGCGACACCATCACGCTCACCATCGGCACCGTTGAGGCCAGACTGGTCGTCGACGGCGGGCGGCCGGTCATCAGTGGCATCACGCCCGCGAACGGGACGCTCCAGGGCGGCTCGTCCGTCACCGTCGGGTTCACCGTGACGGACAGCGGCTCCGGTCTGAGGACCGACCGTGAGGACGGCTCCGGCACTGGCGACACCGGTGACCTCAATGACAACGACGGCAACACTGCGGAGCCGTACTCCACCCAGAACGGCGGCGCCGTCGACATCGACGTGAACTGGAACGGCGCTGGGAACCACGAGCGGCGCGGCGGACTCAACTGGGAAGAGATAACCAGGGACAAGTCCTACTCCACGAGCTACATCGTGGGCGGTCTGGAGTCCGGCAGTTACGAGTGGTACATCGAGGCGACGGACAGGGTGGGCAACGAGTCCCGCACCGACGCCAAACCCAGCACGACGAGTCCTGACGCCTTCAAGGTAACGGTGGACAGAGCAGCCCCGGACGCCAGTCAGCAGGTGTACGCGGGCATCGGCTACGACGATGAGGAGGAGATCCAGGACAGTTCCTCGATCCTCCTGGTGTTCACCAACGGCAGAGGAGGCACGGAGGACGCGCTCGACGGTTCGACGATTGACGCCTCGGACTTCACGGTCGAAGACAACACTGTGGTCGACGTCATTCACCCGAACAACAAGGCGGAAGTGGACAAGAACGAAGAACTGACGGCTGGCGGGACGGTCACAGTGGCTGAGGGCAGCGTGCTCGTTGATGAGGTGATCGCCTCGGCCAACATTGTGCAGACCGATGACCCGACAGGTACCGACGTAAGGGTGCGGACAGGCGGGACCGATGACGCGCCGGTGTACGCTGATGGCACTGCCGACGTCACGTTGGCGGTGGGCAACATCGTTGAGAACCTACCGGAGGCTCTGGCGGCCCTGGCGGACGGCGACGACGAGTGCACTTCCGACGTGGGCCTCGTTACGAACAACGGCGACAGGACGTTCACCACGCCGACGCAGTGTGTCAACACCCAGAACCGCGTGTACCTGCAGTTGGGCACGCCCTTGGGCGATGACGAGATGCCCAGGGTCAACCTCATCGGCGAGGTGCAGGACAAGGCCGGAAACCGCAACACCGTCCGCAACCTGGGCGACGCGAAGGACCGCGTTCCCCCGACGCTGACGGTTACGATTGAAGGCGACGTGGACGTGAGCGGCCGGCCGCTGGCCCAGGAAGACATCACAGTCACGGTGTCGGCCGGCGAGACACTGGCTTACAACCCCTTCGTATGGCTCGTCGAGTTCGACCAGGATGGCAACGTGGACGGACGGGACGGCGGCGCCGCCCGGCCGAGTGGCAGTGGATGGACGATGTCCTTCAGCGAAGAGGAAATCACGAAGGTCGCGGCCGTGCTCGTCTACGGCGAAGACGTTTCGGGCGCCGGGAACGTGTCCGCGACGAGCGGCTGGAAGAAGCCCAGCATGGGCGGCCCGAACGACGGAGACGGGCTCGACCTGGTGAAGCTGCAGAAGGCCGGACACATTGTCGAGTTCGACGGCAAGATCGCAGCCGCGATGCCGACGATCGACCCGAACCCGAACGACGACGGCGACCCGCTCGAGACCGAGAGCAGCAACCCGTTCATCACGCTGAGCTTCGCTGAGGGCTCCGAGAACAACATCGTCATAGAGGACGATGAGGACACTATGGACGTGGACGAGTCCGCGACCCACAGCAAGTTCACGAAGGGCGACGACTCGGTGAAGTTCGACGCCTACGGCGGCGTGTGGATCACCGCCATCACGCTGGACGGCGAAGACGTGAGCAGCGGCCTGGCCGAGATCGACTGTGCGGACAAGGCGTACTCCGCGTGCTTCAGCGTCGCGCTGCTCGGCCTGAGCGACGGCGACCACACGCTGACGTACACCGCGAAGGACTCGGCGGGCAACACGGTGACGGACGAAGAGGTCGACTTCGAGAAGCTGGCGCGCAGCGCCTACGAAGTGACCCTGCGGCCGGGCTGGAACCTTGTCTCGGTGCCGGCGAACCCGGCGGACACGCAGGTGGGCGCGGTGCTGCCGAGCGGCCACCCGTCGATGACGGTGCTGAGCTACCAGAACGGCGAGTGGGTGTCGGCGAGCCGCGACGCCGAGACCGGCGAGTGGGCCGGCACGCTGACGGACATCGAAGCGGGCTACGGCTACTTCATCCAGACCGGCGG
>CAZCPU010000143.1:0-3465 GCA_964499855.1 uncultured Dehalococcoidia bacterium
CTATTGCACCGTCGACAGGCCGGGGTGCTTGACGAAGGCCTTGCGCAGCTCAGTGGTGCCCTCGAGCCAGTCGGTGTCCCTAGACATAACAACACCGCCGGAGCGGAGGGCGTAGAGCTCAGGCTGGTCGACGGGCTTGGGGACGATGCCCTCCTGCAGGTTGCGGGCGGCGCTCATCAGGCGGCGGCGGGTCTTGATGACCATGGTGTCACTGGTGCCGAGGTGCTCCTTGGTGCGGTCCACCACTGCGCCCATCGCCTCGGTTACGACCTGGTCCTGCAGGTAGATACCGTCGATGCCGGTGTAGTTCTGGCCGGTCTTCTGGGCCTCGCGGTCAATCATGTAGTCATTGCCGGCGTTCTGCGTGAGGTTCCAGCGGTCGTACCAGCCGGTGCCGTTCGGCAGGTAGGAGGTCGCGCCCTGCTTGCCATCTATGTTGACGCCCCTGCGCGGCGGGGCGGAACCGCCCTGGCCAGCCGAGTTACTCTGGCGCGTAGCGGGAACAATCATGTTCCAGAACATGGTGTGCTCGTCGTCGATGGGCACCCAAGCGCGGGCGAGAATCTGAACGCCGAGGACGCCGGTTGGGATCATGGTGTAGAAGGGCAGGAGGAAGTGGGCGAAGCGCCAGTAGTAGTTGCCCTCCGAGGCCTCCCGGTAGGCGGCGTAGCTGGTGCCGTAGTCCGTGTCAATGATCTTGTAGCGCGGGTTGCGGATGTTGACGGTGTAGTAGTCGAAAGAACCGGGGACAGTGCCCTCCGGGTCGACAGCGCCGAGGTGCAGGAAGCCGAGGTGGGAGGTGTCGATGTCGCCCTCAAGGGCCTGGACGAAGTTGCAGCTGCGCATGACGGTGGCGACGGCCCACTCGCCGTCGGGGACCATGTTGGCCTCGAGGTCGGGGAGTGGCGGGAGCTCCTTGCGGGGGCCCATGTACGTCCAGATGACACCGCCGCGCTCACGGCAGGGGTAGGCCTTGATCTTGACCTTGTCCTTGAAGTTGGACTCGGCGGGCTCGGAGGGCATGTCGACGCATTCGCCGTTCACATCGAACTTCCAGCCGTGGTAGACGCAGCGGAGGCCGCACTCCTCGTTGCGGCCGAAGAAGAGGCTGGCGCGGCGGTGCGGGCAGTAGTTGTCGAGGAGGCCGACGTCGCCGTTGGAGTCGCGGAAGGCGACGAGCTCCTCGTTCAGGAGCTTGATTCGGACGGGGGGGCAGTCGGGCTCGGGCAGCTCAATAGACTGGACCGCGGGGATCCAGAACTCCCGCATGAGATCGCCCATGGGGGTACCGGGGCCCACCTGGGTCAAGAGTGCGTTGTCTTTGGCCGTCAGCATTTACACCCTCCACGATTCTGTTCGCCGGGATACCGCCTCAATCTACGACGCACGGTTGGCGGTGTCAACACGCGGCGCGTGCGGGCGAACGGCACGCTCGCGCGGGCGTGAGCCGGGGCAGGTGGCAGAGACACTTGTTGCAGCGACCGGGCGGGGAGGGAAGACGTCCGTGCTTTTTTTGTGGCCTTCCGGGATGCTTGGAACAGAAAACGAATCGCAGAACGAATGAACCGTTCTGCGGGAGCAACCTACTGATTTTCTGTGCCGGTCAACGGCCGGCAATCGAATCGTTTCGTTTGATGCAGGGAGTTGGGTGGGACCGTGTTGGCCGGCGCTGGTGAGGCGGCGGGTGTGGCAATCGAAACGGACTTCATGCCGGTAGGGTAGCGTTGAACGCCGGGCCGCGGCAAGGATACGGTGGCAGAGGGTGCGGGGTGGGGACAAGGGAGGCGGGAATGGTGGTAGAATCACGGCGCAGCACAAGCCTGTCCCTAGCGGTGCTTTCGACGGGCGGAAGGATGGCATTCCATGGCGGACGACGACAGGGAAGAGCTGCTCGCCTTGCTGGCGCACTCAGGGTTCAGCTTCTCCGATGAAGAGATGGAGGAAATGCTGAGGGTCTTTCGCGTGAACAAGGAGCGGCTGCGGCGACTACACGAGGCGGACCTGGACGACGAAGAGGTGGCCGGGAGCTTCACACCGGAGTGGAAGGGGGCGTAGCCATGGCGCAGATGACACGCGACGAGCTGTGCTTCATGTCAATCGGCGAGGCGAGCGTGCTGCTGCGCGACCGCAAGCTGTCGCCCGTGGAGCTAACGCAGGCGTACCTCGATCGCATCGAGGCGCTGGACGGGCGGGTCCGGTCGTACGTGACGCTGCTGCCGGAGTCGGCGCTGCAGGAGGCGCGGACGGCGGAGGACAAGATCGTCCGGGGGGCGTACCGCGGGCCCATGCACGGCGTGCCGGTCGCCTACAAGGACCTGTATGACACGGAAGGCGTGCGCACCACTGGGCAGTCGAAGGTGCTGGAGCACCGGGTGCCGGCGGAGGACTGCACGGCGATCGTGCGGCTGCGGGAGGCCGGGGCGGTCAACCTGGGCAAGCTGGCGATGCACGAGTTCGCGCTGGGCGGGCCCAAGACGAGCCTCTTCGACCAGGCGTGCAACCCGTGGAACCTTGACCACGTGACGGGCGGATCAAGCAGCGGCTCTGGGGCGGCGATGGCGGCGGGCTTGGCGATGGGAACGCTGGGGTCGGACACGGGCGGGTCGATACGCGGGCCGGCGGCGCTGTGCGGCATCGTCGGGCTGAAGCCGACGTACGGGCGCGTCAGCCGGTACGGCGTGCTGCCGCTGAGCTGGTCGCTGGACCACTGCGGGCCGATGACGTGGACGGTGGAGGACGCGGCGCTGATGCTGCAGGCGATAGCGGGGCACGACCCAAAGGACCCGACGTCGAGCACGGAGCCGGTGCCGGACTACGCGGCGGCGCTGGGCGGTGACCTGCGGGGGCTGACGGTCGGGGTGCCGCGCCACTACTTCTTCGGCGAGGACGTGGGCCTGGACCCGGAGGTGGCGGAAGCGGTCAACAGGGGCATCGAAACGCTGGGCGAGCTGGGCGCGACGGTGCGGGACATCGAGATCCCGAGCCTGCAGTACGCGAGCATCGCCAACAACGTGATCATGATCAGCGAGGCGCACGCGTACCACCGGAAGAACCTGCTCTCGCAGCCGGAGAATTACGGGGACATCGTGCGGACGCGGTTCATCCTGGGCGCGGCGTACACGGCGGCGGACTACGTGCAGGCACAACGGGCACGAAGCCGTATCCGCCGGGAGTTCGCGGAGGCGCTGGGGAGCGTCGACCTGATCGCGGCGACGGTCATGCCGAAGCCAGCGGCGTCGCTGGCAGACTTCGACCCGCTGGGCATGATGATGACGCCGAGCCTGATGGCGCCGTTCAACGAGACGGGGCTGCCGTCGATGTCGGTGCCGGTGGGGTTCTCATCGGGAGGGCTGCCCATCGGCATGCAGCTTGCGGCGGCACCGTTCCGGGAGGAGACGGTGCTGAAGGCGGGACACGCCTACCAGCAGCAGGCACGCTGGCACGACCGGAGGCCGGAGCTTTAGG
>CAZCPU010000144.1:0-3461 GCA_964499855.1 uncultured Dehalococcoidia bacterium
ACCATCTGGCTTGCGGCGCCCCACCCCTTCTCCGAGGCCTGGCGCAAATCTCCCCGCTCCAACTCCTCCCACGCCTGCGCCATGAACACCCTTCCCTGTGCTCCGTACGCGGCTGAAACCATGGAATTGTTGCCTCCTGAATAGTATCCAAGGATGAGTATTGTACCCTACATGGCCAGGAAGTTCCTGAGAAGGTCTTTGCCCACCAGGGTCATGATGGACTCCGGGTGGAACTGGACGCCGTGCACCGGGTACGCCTTGTGCCGGAGCCCCATGATGCGCCCCGAGTCCGTCCACGCCGTCACCTCCAAGCTCTCCGGCAGGTCCTCCGGGAAGACCACGAGCGAGTGGTACCGGATTGCGTCGAAGGGCGTCGGCAGCCCCTGGAGCACGCCGACGCCCGTGTGGTGGATGGCCGACGTCTTCCCGTGCACGATCTCGCCCGCGCCGCCGACGGTACCGCCGTAGACCTCGCCGATGCACTGGTGCCCCAGGCACACGCCCAGCACCGGCGTCGTCGGCCCGAGCCGCTCAATGGCCTCCATCGAGACCCCCGCCTCCTTCGGCGTGCACGGGCCGGGCGAGACCACCAGCTTGTCCGGCTTCATTGCCACGATCTCGCCCACCGTCACCTGGTCGTTTCGCTCCACATGCACGTCCGCGCCAAGCTCGCAGAGGTACTGGTAGAGGTTGTAGGTAAAGCTGTCATAGTTGTCGAGAAGCAGAATCATGCCTGTTCCTCCGCAAGGCTGATGGCGCTCAGCAGAGCACCGGCCTTCTGCAGGGTCTCCTGGAACTCGGACTCCGGCTCGCTGTCGTAGACGATGCCGCCGCCGGCCTGGATGTACGCGACGCCGTCCTTCAGCACCATGGTGCGGATGGTGATGGCCGTGTCCATGTTGCCCGAGAAGCTGAAGTAGCCGACGGCCCCGCCGTAGGCGCCTCGCGCCTCGCCCTCCAGCTCCGCGATGATCTCCATGGCGCGCACCTTGGGCGCACCCGAGAGCGTCCCCGCGGGCAGGCACGAGCGCAGCGCGTCGTAGATGGTGCGGTCCGGCCGGAGCCGGCCATGCACCTCCGACTCCAGGTGCATGACGTGCGAGTACTTCACGACGCGCATGAGGTCATGCACCTCCACCGTGCCCGGTATGGCGACTCGTCCGACGTCGTTGCGGCCCAGGTCCACGAGCATGATGTGCTCGGCGCGCTCCTTCTCATTGTTGCGCAGCTCCTCCGCCAACGCCTCGTCCTCCTCCGCCGTGCGGCCCCTGCGGCGCGTGCCCGCCAGCGGGAAGTTCAGCACCAGCCCGTCCTCGACGCGCACCAGCAGCTCCGGCGACGCGCCGATGATGTGGAAATCGTCCAGCTTCAGCAGGTACATGTACGGCGACGGGTTCGTGCCCCGCAGCGCCCGGTACAGGTCGAGCGGTGACGACTCCGTGGGGCGCTCCAGCCGCTGCGACGGCACCACCTGGATGATGTCCCCGGCGATGATGTAGTCCCGCGACTGCCGCACGATCTCGTCGTACTCCTCGTAGCTGCGGTTCGACGAGTACGTGCGGCGCTCACGCCGCTCGGCGCCCTCCTCGCGAGCGCCGTTGCGCTTGGGCCGCTTGAGCGGCCGGTCGAGCCGCTTCACCAGCCGATCGATGCGCTTGGTCGCCTTTGCGTACGCCGCCTCGACGTTGTCTCCTCGGATGTGCGCGTGGCTGACGACCTGGATCTTCTGCCTCAGGTGATCGAAGACCAGCAGCGTGTCCGCCAGCATGAACGTCGACTCCGGCAGCCCCAGCGGGTTGCTCGACGGCGGGGGCACCCGGGGCTCGAAGTAGTGGACCGCGTCGTAGGCGAGGAACCCCACGTGGCCGCCGTGGAACCGCGGCAGCCCGGGAATGGTCACCACCTTGAAGCGGCCGAGCGCCTTCTCGACGAGGCGCAGCGGGTCGACCTCGCCGTCCTTCTCCCCGGGCCCGGTGCGGATGACCTTCGACGGCTCCGTGCCGATGAAGCTGTAGCGCGCCAGACGCTCCCCTCCCTCGATGCTCTCGAGCAGGAACGAGTACGGCCTTCGGGCCACCTTCATGTACGCGGTGACCGGGGTCTCCAGGTCCGCGCTGATCTCCCTGTACACGGGGATGAGGTTCCCCTCTTTCGCCAGCTCCCGGACCTGTTCCAGTGTTGGTGTATACATTGCTGACAGTCCCTTCCGACTGCGACGTCGCGTCGTCTTTCCTATCGCTTGGGCAGGATGAGCCCCATGCGCTCCTTGACCTCGTCCAGCTTGGGCCCGGCGACCGACTCCGCGCGCTCGGCGCCGCGCTCCAGCATGCGATCGAGCTCACCCACGTCCTCCATGAGCGCCTCATAGCGCTCGCGGATGGGCGTCAGCGCCGCGATGACCACCTCGGCGACGCGGCTCTTCAGGTCGCCGTAGCCCCGCGCCGACGCGAACTCGGCCTCCACCGACGCCTCGTCCATGCCGGTGAGCACCTTGTAGATGCCCAGCAGGTTGTTAACGCCCGCCCGCTCCGGCTGGTCAGAGAACCGGATCTCGTTGCCGTTGTCGGTCACCGCGCGCTTGAACGTGCGCTCGATCTCCTTGGGGTCGTCCAGCATCCGCACCGCGTGGCCCCGGATGTGCGCGTAGCTCTTCGACATCTTCACCGACGGGTCGTTCAGGCCCATGACGCGACCGCCGATCTCCGGGATGACGCCCTGCGGCACGACGAACGTGTCGCCGTAGATGCGGTTGAACCGCTGCGCGATGTCCCGTGCGAGCTCCACGTGCTGCCGCTGGTCCTCGCCGACGGGCACCTCGTGGGCGTCGTACAGGACGATGTCCCCGGCCATCAGCACCGGGTAGTCGAGCAGCCCGGTGGAGATCGTCTCCTGGTTCTCCGCCTTGGACTTGTACTGGGTCATGCGCTCAAGCCAGCCGATGGGCGTCACGCAGTTGAGCAGCCAGCACGCCTCGGCGTGGGCCGTCACGTGGCTCTGCACGAAGATCGTGCACTTCTCCGGGTCGAGCCCCGCCGCGAAGAGCATCGCGGCCAGCGAGCGCGTCTGGAAGCGCAGCTCCTCCGGGTCCTGCGGCACGGTCAGCGCGTGGAGGTCGACGATGCAGAAGTAGTTCTCCTTCTCCTCCTGCCGGTCGACCCAGCCCTTGATGGCGCCGATGTAGTTGCCGAGCTGCACGTCGCCGCTGGGCTGGATGCCGCTGAACACGGTGCGCACCCCCTCGATGCGACCCCCGCTTGTCGTCTCCCGAACGCCTTCCTGCGTAGTCATCGATGAACCTCGCTTGTCTCCCGATTCTCCCTGTGAGCCGCTTGCGAAACCCAAATAAAAAACCCCGCTCCCATCAAGGGGCGGGGTTACCGCGGTACCACCCTTGTTCATGCGCTTCCCGGCTTAAGGGGAGCGCACGCACTCGGCAACGGCGCGCCTCCGGCAGGATGACG
>CAZCPU010000145.1:0-3456 GCA_964499855.1 uncultured Dehalococcoidia bacterium
GCCGGCGGCGAGGCCATCGGCCTTGATGACGATGGGGGCCGAGGCCAGCGAGACGAACTCGCGGGCCTCGCCGTAGCTGGCGAAGACCTCCGCGCGGGCGGTGGGGACGCCGTGGCGCTCCATGAGGCGCTTGGCGAAGGCCTTGGAGGACTCGATGCGGGCGGCGGCCCGGGTGGGGCCGACGATGCGGAGGCCCTCGGCCTGGAAGGCGTCGACGACGCCGGCTTCGAGGGACATCTCGGGGCCTACGACGGTGAGGTCGACGGCGTGGTCGCGGGCGGCGGCGAGGAGGCCGTCGACGTCGGTGGGCTGGACGTCGAGGTTGACGCCGAGCTGGGCGGTGCCGGCGTTGCCGGGGGCGGAGAAGAGCTCGGTGACGCGAGGGCTGGCGCGGAGCTTCCACGCGATGGCGTGCTCTCGCGAGCCGTTGCCGATGACCATCAGGCGCATGGTGCGGTGGACCCCCTGATTGTATGCGTTACCAATGCGAGACCCTGGATTCCCGCCTCCGCGGGAATGACGGTAGGGGGGCGGGAATGACGGTAGGGTTGATGGCGTGCTCAGGCGAGCCGTTGCCGATGACCGTCAGGCGCATGGGCCCCCATCCTAACCTTCCCCCGCCAGCGGGGGAAGGGACTTGCTTTGCTATACCTGACTATCCGCCTGGGAGAAGGGACTTGCCTTGCCATGCCTTCCCTGTCGTAAGGAGGAAGGGGTTTGTCTTCTACTCCCACTCTATGGTGCCGGGGGGTTTGGAGGTGATGTCGTAGACGACGCGGTTGACCTCCGGGACCTCGTTGACGATGCGGCTGGATATCTTGGCTAGGACCTCGTAGGGGAGGCGGGCCCAATCGGCGGTCATGGCGTCCTCGGAGGTGACGGCGCGGATGGCGGCGAGGTAGCCGTAGGTGCGGTGGTCGCCCATGACGCCGACGCTGCGGGTGTCGGTCAGGACGGCGAAGCTCTGCCACAGCTGGCGGTAGAGGTTGGCGCCCTTGATCTCGTCCATGACGATCCAGTCGCAGGAGCGAAGGACCTCGAGCTTCTCACGGGTGACCTCGCCGATGATGCGGATGGCGAGGCCGGGGCCGGGGAAGGGCTGGCGGAGGACGATCTCCTCTGGCAGGCCGAGGGCGAGGCCGACGTCGCGGACCTCGTCCTTGAAGAGGTAGCGGAGGGGTTCGACGAGGGAGAGGCGCATGGCGGCGGGGAGGCCGCCGACGTTGTGGTGGGTCTTGATCTTGGCAGCGGCGCCGGTCTCGTGGGAGGTGCTCTCGATGACGTCCGGGTAGAGGGTGCCCTGGGCGAGGAAGGAGACGTCCTCGATCTCCTCGGCGACGTCCTCAAAGACGCGGATGAAGGTCTCGCCGATCTGTTTGCGCTTCTGCTCGGGGTCAACGACGCCGTCGAGGGCGTCGAGGAACTGGTCGGTGGCGTCGACGTGGATGAGGTTGATGGACATGGCGCGCTTGAAGGTGCCGACGACGCGCTCGGCCTCCTCGCGGCGGAGGAGGCCGTTGTCGACGAAGATGCAGGTGAGCTGGTCGCCGATGGCGCGGTTGATGAGGGCGGCGGTGATGGCGGAGTCGACGCCGCCGGAGAGGGCGCAGATGACGCGGCCGTCGCCGACCTGGTCGCGGATGCGGGCGACGCTCTCATCGATGAAGTTGCCGGGGGTCCAGAGGCCGCCGAAGCCGCAGACGTCGTAGAGGAAGTTCTGGATGAGCTGGGCGCCGGAGGGCGTGTGGACGACCTCCGGGTGGAACTGGAGGCCGATGACGCCGGCGTCGTTGCCCATCATGGCGACGGGGGAGTTCTCCGAGTAGCCGAGGCAGTGGAAGCCGGGGGGCAAGGCGGTGACCTTGTCGCCGTGGCTCATCCACACGGGCATGGAGGAAGGCAGGCCGTCGAAGAGGGGGTGGGCGGCGGCGTTCTGGTGGACGACGGCGTGGCCGTACTCGCGGAGCGTGCCGGGCTCGACGGCGCCGCCGAGGGAGTGGGCGAGGAGCTGCATGCCGTAGCAGATGCCGAGGACGGGGAGGCCGCTATCGAGGACGTAGGCGGGGAGCTGGGGTGCGCCGTCCTCGAAGACGCTGGCGGGGCCGCCGGAGAGGATGAAGCCCCTGACGTTGAGGCGCTCGAGGGCCTCTTGCGGGGCGTTGTGGGGGAAGATCTCGCAGTAGACGTGGGCCTCGCGGACGCGGCGGGCGATGAGGCGGCTGAACTGGGAGCCGAAATCGAGGACGACGACGGCCTCAGCGTCGCCCCTGGGCGACTCGCCGGGGACGGTGGACTGGCCCAGGTTCTCCTCTGCGATTTCCAGGTAGGTGGAGACCTCGACGTCGCCGGTGGTGGCGACCCTGCGGGACGTGGGCTCGGGCGTGGCGCTCACACAACCCCCTTCGCGGAAATCGTAGCGGAGAGTGGGGCAAGCGTAGCACCGCCCTCTGCCCTCCGTCTACGCGGTTACCCACCATTTTCGGCGATTACGGGGGCTGCGTGGAAGCGGGTTTGGGGCGAGTTTGGGGCGGCTTGCGGGGGCCCTCGGAGTGGGCCAAACAACGGAGCGCGGGGAGCGCCGACGGGGCATTCGATTCGATTCGATTCGTCCCGACGCAATTCTGGGAAGCGAATCAGATATAAAAGGGGCCTTTTCAGATACGACTCGTTTTTCCAAAGCGAATGCGTTTCAGATAGGGACGCGGTGTGCGCGAGAACGCACTCGGGCCGGTTGGCGGGCAACTGCGAAGCCTCCTTTCGAGCGGGACGGGGTGGGCATTGGATGGATGGCGCACCGTGCATGAACGCAGGGTACCGCGGGCGGGGCGCGAGGCGCGTGGGGCCCGTGTCAGGGGGGGAAGGGGACGGCGGCACTGGCATCTGGCGGGGTTGGGGATGGTATACTCAGTGGGCCGTAAGCCAGATACGAGAGAGGGGCCTCGTGACGTCTCACCCAGCTACGACCGACATAGCGGCCGCCGTGGAGACCCTGCGAGCCGGGGGGCTGGTGGCGTACCCGACGGACACGCTGTACGGGCTCGGCGCGGACGCGCTGAACGAGGCGGCGGTCGAGCGGGTGTTCGAGGCGAAGGGGCGACCGCAGGGGATGCCGCTGCCGCTGCTGATCTCGGACGCGGAGCAGATATCGATGGTTGCGGCGAGCGTGCCGGAGGCGGCGCTGCGGCTGGCGGAGGCGTTCTGGCCGGGGGGGCTGACGCTGGTGCTGCCGGTCTCGGAGGCGGTGCCGCCGCTGGTGACGGCGCGGGGGTGGAAGGTGGCGGTGCGGCTGCCGGACCACCCTGTGCCGCGGGCGCTGGCGGAGGGGCTGGGGCGGCCGATCACGGGCACGAGCGCGAACCGGAGCGGCGGGCCGGAGCCTCGGACGGCGGCGGGGGTGCGGGAGGCGCTGGGCGACGCGGTAGACGTGGTGCTGGACTCGGGGCCGTCGCCGGCGGG
>CAZCPU010000146.1:0-3438 GCA_964499855.1 uncultured Dehalococcoidia bacterium
AACAACAACGGCCTTCCGGCGGCGGCGCCTGTGGTGCGGCTGGTGGACGAGCTGCACAAGCTGCCGGGCATCGGGGCGAAGAATGCGCAGCGGCTCACGTACCACCTGGTGCGGATGCCCGCCCGCGAGGCCAAGGCGCTCGCCGAGGCTATTCTCGCGGTCAAGGACCTGGTCGGCCTGTGCGTCCACTGCCAGAACATCACGGACCAGAACCCATGCCCCCTCTGCGCCAACCCCAACCGCGACCACTCGACCGTCTGCGTCGTCGAGGAGCCGCTGGACGTGCTGGCCGTCGAGCGTTCCAACGCCTTCCGCGGGCTCTACCACGTCCTGCACGGCGCCATCTCGCCCATGAGCGGCATCGGCCCGGACGAGCTCAAGATGGCGGAGCTGGTCGAGCGGCTGAAGGCGAGCGCCACCACCGCCGAGCCGATTCGCGAGGTGATCCTCGCCACCAACTCCAACATGGCGGGCGAGGCGACGTCGATGTACCTGTTCCGGCTGCTGGAGCCGCTGGGCGTGCGCGTCACGCGGCTGGCGCGCGGGCTGCCCACCGGCGCGGAGCTGGAGTACGCCGACGAGACCACCATCAGCCGCGCCTTCGAGGGGCGGCAGGACTTCTTCTAGGGCGGGCGTCAAGAGTCCCGCGCCTCATGATTTCCACACTTGTAGAGGTGTGCCCTAGCCGTGCCACGTCTTCCGGGTTATCCTGCCTCCGCAAACCCATCCGGCCCGGAGGGAACCATGAGGTTCGAGGGTAAAGTAGCCATCATCACGGGCGCCGGCGGCGGCATCGGCGCCGCGACGGCCCGCATCCTGGTCGGCGAGGGCGCCAGGCTCGCCGCCGTCGACGTCGACGGCGCGCTGCTCGAGTCGCTCATGGGCGAGGTCTCGGGCATGGCCGGCGAGGTGGCGCCCTACGTCAGCGACGCCATGGACCCCGACCAGGTCAGCGCCACCGTCGAGGACGTCGTCAACCGCTGGGGCCGCGTCGATATCCTCGTGAACTGCCTGGGCGGCACCGCGGGCGCGCCGAACTCGCGGGCCCGCATAGAGGAAATCACGATCGACGAGTGGCAAAAGGTGCTGGACTTCAACCTGACAGGGGTCTTCCTCTTCTGCCAGGCGGTGCTTCCGCACATGAAGCGGCAGCAGTCGGGGAAGATCGTCAACATCTCCTCCCAGGTGCGCTACGGCAAGTCGGAGATCGTGGCGTCGTACGTGGCGTCGAAGGCGGGCATCGTCGGCCTGACGAACCGCATCGCGCATGAGGCGGGGTTCTACGGCGTCAACGCCAACACCGTGGCGCCGGGGCTGACGCTGACGCCGCGGGTGGCCGCCGTCCGCTGGGACACGCTGACGCAGGCCGAGCGCTCGAAGTACTCGGAGCGCATCCCGCTGCGCCGCGTCGCCATGCCCGAGGACCAGGCGAAGGCCATCGCCTTCCTGGCGTCGTCGGACGCCGACTACATCACCGCGCAGGTGCTGGAGGTCGGCGGCGGCGAGTTCTCGACGCTCTAGCGCGGCGGGACGGCCGTGACCTCCTCGTACGAGAAGCCGCGCACCTTCAAGACCGAGGGCGTCGTGCTGCGCCAGGCATCCTCGGGCGAGGCCGACCGGATGCTCACCGTCTACACGCGCGACTTCGGCATGCTGCGGCTCGTCGCGCGGGGGCTGCGCCGCCCGAACAGCCGGCTCGCCGGGCACCTGGAGCCGCTGGTGCACGCATCGCTGCAGCTTGCCCGCGGGCGCGGGCCGGACGTCGTCACCGGCGCCGACACGCTGCACGGCCACACCGCGCTGCGGAGCAACCTCGAGGGCATCGCGCGCGGGCTCGTCTGCGCGGAGCTCATCGAGGCATTCGCGCCGGAGGAGCAGGCCAACCCTGAGCTCTTCCACCTGCTGCTCCACGCGTTGGACATGCTCAACGACGGTGACGGCGACCTGCTGTTGTGGCATTTCGCATTCCACGTGCTGGTGCTCACGGGCTACATGCCGGAGCTGCAGCAGTGCGTGATGTGCGGCAGGCTGGTGGAGCCGGACGAGCACCTCTTCACGCCGGGCCTCGGCGGCGTCGTGTGCGCGCGGTGCGCGCGCGATGGCGAGCCGGGCGGGCCGGACGAGCGGGCGGGGGCCCCGCTGCTGCCCCTCTCGGTGAACGCGCTGAAGGTGCTGCGCTTCTTCCGCGACCACCCGTACGAGGACGTGCGCGGCCTGCGCATAGACGGGGCGCTGTCGCGGGAGCTGGAGCGCGTCGAGGGTGGCTACATCCGCTCCCTGCTGGAGCGCGAGGTCCGCAGCGCGGAGTTTCTGGAACGGCTGTCGAGGCTGCTGCCGGCGCGGGGGTAGGGGACGCTAGCGCTGACCCTGGTACTGGCCCTGGTAGCCCTCCGTGGGCGGCAGCCCCACATGCTCGAGAATCAGCTGGGCGATGGGCATGCCCTCATGAAGGACTATTGGGAACGGGCCGATGTTGTTCATCTCCAACACGAGCCGGCCCTCGAACCCCGCGAGAACCGTAGGGGCGGTGACGTGCACGGACAGGCCTGCGCGCGCCAGCGAGCTTTTGCCCTCAATCCGGGCGGCGAGGTGATCAGGCAGCGTGATGGTCTCAAGCGTCCACCCAATGAGCAGGCGGTTGGGAGGCATGGTGTAGGGGCCGTCGCTGCTGAGGTAGTGGTAATGTCCACGGGATTCCAGGAATGTCATAACATCGACACGGTCATGCAGCGCGTCAAAGGTCATATCGTCCATACGGTCCGGCAGGACCAAGAGGCGCTCATGCAGCAGCAGGTCCACCGACGAACTGCCAAAGCGGTTCTCTTCAATAACGGAGGGATTGAATACGAGACGCTCGGCGCGAATCTCAGCCCAGATTTCGACGTTGGACAGAACCATCCGCTATTTCTTCCAGTAGAAGGATGAAACTGTGACTTGCGCCAAGTCCTCATACGTGGCTGAGAACTGAGACTGGCCGAAGCTGGTCGGGGGGAAGCTCACCAGGATGCGCCCCTCACGTTCTCCCATCAGGGAGGCTGCGACGGTGCCGGTTTCTTCCTCCACAACTCTGTAGGGCACAATAAGGTTTTCCGTTGCTTCCCCCACACAGACGGAGACTGCCACGGCATCAGGGAAGAACCCCTCTGTCTTTGAGAGTTCCGAGTAGCGTAGTCTCGCGACCACTACCTTTTTGTAGTGGCGATAGGGCTCCAGTCCCAACTCTCCCCGCAGCAGTGTCCGTGACTCTGTCATGGCTTTCCTTCCATGCCAAAGGGTGCGCAGCAGAATTTCGTGCCGGTCTATGGGGGATTTTAGCACCGCTGAGTCATTCAACCAACCCTGGCTTCCACTATTTTCGGTGTACAATACGCTCCGCCAATCCACACGGAGGCCGCCTATGGACTTCGAGACCCCCGCGCACTGGGACGCGCTGCGCGC
>CAZCPU010000147.1:0-3435 GCA_964499855.1 uncultured Dehalococcoidia bacterium
CCGCCCGGCCCTCTCTTCGTGTTTGTGGCCCATCGCCCGTGCCACTCGCCGTCAGCCCCCGCCCACATCCGCCTCCGCACTCCCGGCGGTTACCGGCTCGCCCACCGAAGGCAGCAGGTGGTGCAGCAGCCCCATCCCTGCGGCCAGATCGAACAGTCTGACCAGGTGGCCGGAGCCGGGCTTGGCCCCAGCTCTCCAGCGTCTCACGATGCGGGCGTTGACCTTCAGGAGGCGGGCCAGTCCACGCCAGGACAACCCGGCGGCTTCGACGAACGCCTCCAGGCGCTCGGGGAAGTCCCCCGGGAACTCCTCCGGCGCGACGTGGTAGACCAACTCCTGCTGCCGCCCCACGATTCCTACTCCTCCTCCCCGTCGCCGTCGCCACGCATCATCAGGTCGTAGCCACCCGGAAGCTCGCGTGCCAACCCGATGATGGCCCAGAGGTAGGCCCCCGAGGGCGGTCCCCCGTTGCGCCACTTCCGCAACCCGGTCTGCGTCACGCCGAGACGCTGACCGAACTCGCCCCATGAAAGCCCAGACATCTCCTTCAGGCTCTCCAGCCGCTCCCCGAAGTCACCGGGAAAGGGCGGGGGCCGGTGTTTCAATGTTCGCTTCCGTTCGCTAGTTGTCATGGTTACTCCTCCGTTGTTTGAAGATCACGATTACGTCCTCGCCCAGAAGCTCCCCCAACCCCTCCGGCACCCGTATCGCCAACCGCACCAAGGCGAGCATCGCTCCCCCGTTGGGAGCGCTTCCATGCTCCCGCCACCGCAGCAGCTGGCGCGGGTCCACGCCCATGCCCACCGCCATCCCCTCCCACGTGAGGCCGGTCATCTCCTTCAACGCCGTCAGGCGGTCGGAGAAGTCGTCCGGCATGAGGGCAACGCCGGGCGGGATGAGTGGGGTGGTGGGAGACGGATGGCGTCCGTTACGCACCGTCGTCCTCCATGACGAACAGGTCGTGGAAGTCGGCGACGTCCAGGGCCTCCATGAGGCGACGCCGAGCGTCGGGCGACGGACGGCGCTTCCCGCCCACGAGCAACGAGACGTAGCCCGAGGTGAGACCGGCCCGGTCCGCCAACTGGTTCTGGGTCATGTTGAGGACGCTCAGCCGGTCCCACAGGGCGTAGGGGTTTACCCTGATGATGGGGCGCGAGGGCCTACCCGGCATGTCCGCCCTCCTTCCGGGGAATCTCCCCAGGAGAGGATTGGGGATGGCCGGGCCTGGAGCCGTTGCGCCGGTCCTCCGCCTCCCGGAGAGAGGCCAGGTGGGCGCGTACGATGATGCGGGCCAGGATGCGCAGGCCCCTGAGCCTGGTCTCGTTCTGCTTTCGGGTGAGCTTCGTACTCAAGCGTCAAACTCTCGTTGCGAATATGGGGTGTGACGGGTGTACAATCCCTTGCCAAACGTTCGTTCTATGTCCTAGTATAGTGTAACAATAGAGAAGGACATGGTACAATGGCCCAGAGGCGCAATCCGCCCGCTCATTGACAATTGCTTACTGTAGGACGACAATAGTCCGACAAGAGTTTGACAAAACCCTAAGCGCCCAGAGTGTTCGGTAGCATTAGGACACTCGCAGCCCACCGGAGGAGGCCATGAGCGACGAGGACATCGGCTACCACGACCTGGAGATAGGGCCGCTGCTCAAGCGGCTCAGGGGCGACATGTCCCTGCGGGAGGTGCGGCGACTGACCGGCGTCTCCAACTCCTACCTCTCGGAGATCGAGAAGGGAGAGCGCCGCCCCGGCACCAATCTGCTCAAGCGCCTCGCCGCCCTCTACAGCGTGGACGTGCGCGTCCTGATGGAGCGGGCGGGCTTCCTGGACAACGAAGTGGATGGCGAGGGAGACCCAGACGACGAGCCCCAGGAGGTCGAGCGGGCCTTCCAGTACGTCCTGGCCGATCCCGTCTTCCGCTTCGGCACCCGACCCTCCGGCCCCCTCTCCCTGGAATCGAAGCGCTTCATCGTCGAGATGTACGAGCGCTTCAGCGGCAAGAGGTTGCTCTCGTGACGGCCACCAGGGACGGCTTCTGCCGAAAGCTGATATATGACGCGGAGGAGAGTGCCTCCCAGCGCTGGATTGGCCCGGAGTCCACGGCGGGCGAGTTCGTCCGCTTCTTTGATGTCTCGCTCCGCCCCACCATGGACGAGTTGAAGACACTGCTGAGGGAGGCGGGCTTCGGCGAGGTGTCCGAGGCGGGCCACCTGCCCGGCGGGATGCGCGGCGTCCACTACACCTCGCCCCACGGCGGCTACGACATCCGCTACCTGAAGGACCAGCCGGAGGGAACCAGGGTGCACACCGTCCTCCACGAGACCTACGAGATCGTCTGTGAGACCCTCGGCGACATGGAGTTCGACACCCCGCCGCCCAGGATCGTCTGCGCGGAGGCCAATCGATTCGCCGCCGCCGCCCTGCTGCAACCGAACACCTTCTCCCTGTTCGCCAGGGCGACGGGCTTCGACGTGCCCGCCCTCCAGAAGCAGTACGGCTGCTCCTACGCCACGGCGGCCCTGCGCCTGGCCGAGGTGATGCGACGCCAACCCCTCATGGCCGTCCTGTACGAGCGGGAAGAGAAGGGCGACATCCCAGGCTGGGACACCCAACCCCCACCCTCGCGGTTCAAGGCTACGGTGGTGGCGAGAACGCCGGGGTTCGGGGCGAGGGCCGGCCGCCTCCTGTGCGGAGAGCGGGGAGGCAGGCCCAGGAAGAACAAGTCCGTGTCCGTCGGCTCACTGGCGCACCGGGTCCTCCTCACCGGAAGAGCGGCCTACGCCGAGCAGGAGCCGGGGCGCAACGGCGCAGGCCCCAGCGACGTGGCCGTCGCCGCAAGGCCCGTCATCTGGTACGGGCGGCTGGCCAAGATCGCCCTGGTCGCCGTGCCATACGAAGACCGCGCCGTCCTCTTGCCCCAGCTGGCCCACGACGCCTTCGAGCGGGTGGAGGATCTGGCGGCGGTCTCGGCCCGTTGACGCAGAGTGCGCAGATGCGCGATGATATAGAGTAAGACGACGTATTACTAGATAAGGCAAAAAGAGAGAGACCGTGGCCGTCAAGCCCAGAAACACCGACACCATCACCTTCTCGTTGCCGCCGGAGATGGCCCAGCATCTTCGGCAGGTGGTGAAGGAGGAGCAGCGCACCGTGAGCGAGCTGCTCCGGGAGGCCATCCGCCTCTACATGGAGGAAAGGGAATGGCGAGGACGGGAGCGGCTGGAACGGCTGCGCTCCCGCCAGACTACAGACAATGAAGAGACAGGGAGGAATGACCAATGAGCGAGAAATTCGACCTGACCCCCGCGGCCCTCTACGCCAGGGTCTCCAGCGACCGGCAGGACGTGGACCTGTCCGTGGCGGCCCAGTTGCGGGCGCTCAGGGACTACGCCCAAAAGAACGGCTACCTCGTGGCCCGCGAGTACGTGGACGAGG
>CAZCPU010000148.1:0-3414 GCA_964499855.1 uncultured Dehalococcoidia bacterium
GCCCGTCTCGAGGCACGATACGGCAACCAATGGTACAAGAACCCAGCCGCCGGCCTCGACAGCCACGCACATGACGCCATGGCGGGCGTCCTCCGTCACGGTGCGGGCGCAACCACCGCGGATCATTTCGTTGCAGCGATGTCGCTGGGCTTCTGGGTCCGGCTCGTCGGCCGCGGAGGATGGGTCAATGGAGGTCGCAAGGCGGGCTACGACAGGACCCTTTGGCGTCCAGCCCTACACAGGGCGTTCCCGGGCCAATCCCGCCGGAAAGTGCAACGAAGACTTGATAGCCTGCGACAGCTTCGAAACCGGATCGCCCATCACGAGCCGATTGTCGGCCGGAATCTGCACAAGGATCATGATGAGCTCCTGGAGGCCGTGGGATGGATTTCGACCGACGTTCGTGCGTGGATCGAGCATCACAGCTGCTTGCCCGATGCGCTCCGGGCGCCGCTCTCCGCGCCAATCCGTTTCTGATGTCCCGGCAGTGAAAATGAGGAGAGGTCCCGCAACCGGCGCTGGGTTCTCGGCGGGTAGGTCAGCACCCAGAAGTGCGTCGACCTGCGATTGCAGGCGGAAGACGTACGGCGGGCAGGTCGGTGATGGAGAATTGTCATGGCAGTAGGCGTGTTTCCTTTCGGCCAGCCGGTCCAGCGCGTGGTTCAGGTGGACCGGCGCCCGAAGCGCGTGTTCGTTCTCGGCGTCTATGCGAGTGCGGTGCACGCCCGCTGGGTCGATGAGACGGGTGCCACCTTGATCAGGGCCTTGGGCGTGGCATCGGAGCCCTGCATTTTCTGGGCGGGCCAGGGGGCGAAGGAGATCGTGGCGGCGATCGACATGCCGCCGGGCGCGGGCCGACTGGTGCCGGCCGCATGCTCGCTCAATGGGCCTTCAGGGCGATCTCTTGACAAACATTTCCTGGCGCCGCTCGGGCTCACGCGCGAGGATACCTGGCTCTGCGACCTCGTCCCTCACAGCTGCAGGAACCGCGGCCAGGCCGCGGCTATCGAGCAACACTACCGGCCGCGGGCCGAGAAGCTCGGATTGCCGTGCGTGACCTGGCCGTCTCCCCCGAGAAAGCTGGCTGATGCAGCCAGGCGCGGGGAGATTGCCGCTGAATTGCGGGCATCCGAAGCCGAAGTTGTCGTCACACTGGGAGATCTGCCGCTCAAGTGGTTCGCGAAGGCCGAGGCCGGCAAGGGTGCGCTCGGTACGTTTGGCCGGGATTCGCAAAGCTACGGGAGACTGCACGACACCGTGATCGACGGTCGGGCTCTGAAACTGCTGCCGCTTGTCCACCCGCGACAGGCCGCCGGTCTGGGCGGCCACAGCGCTTCCTGGAAAGACCTGCATAAGGCATGGACGCGCGACGTGGCTCCCGTTATGCGCCTGTGACGCGCCGTGCGTGTCAGCGTCCATGCACCGTGACGGGGGGTGCCGCTCGCGGTCATGGCGTCGCCGCGAATGGAGCCGCTGCCCGCGGCACCGGCGGGAGGCTCCACCCGGCGATCACGTCTTCGACATCGGGTTCCATCGCGTTTCGCCTTCCTTCGCGAGACGGGGGCGTAACACTCGGCGGCCCCGCGCAGCGCCGGGAGAGAACGGGGGACCAAATCGGACCTCGCCGGTCGTGTGGCCGGTCGGATCGGAGTGGGAAGTTCAGCGGCCGGGGAGCGTGAAGCGCGGGCTGTTCGGCTGTGCGACATTGCCGACAAATGCGCCGGCGTCGTCAGTGATGGGACCGCCTTCACCAGGGTGATGCGTCCTCCGCGGTTCCTGCGGAAGTACCGCCGGTATCGCCCCTAGATCTCGTCGGCCATCTCAGGCCTCCTTGTCGGGAGTGAGTGGAAGGAATCCGCTGTTGTCTCTTCCGTCAGGGTCTACGCCTGAGAAACCGGCGGCAGAGGTCATCGGTCGGGCAGGAAGCGCGGCTAACTGCAGCCCGACCATTGAGCTGTTAGCCAATAGTGCAGGTACCGTCGACGATCTCGTCATCGCGCCACTCACAGGTCTTGGCGCTGCCATCAGGATAGGTATAGGTCCCGTGGCCATCCGCGCAAGGTCCCCTCCATGTCATGGTCTCGCCTGGCTCGGGGTAAGAGGTACGGAGTTGGCGTGGCTGATTCTCCGCGACAATCCAGTTCGGCCCGAAGGGCTCGAGCGGCGCGTTAGACTCCTCCAGGGCGGCCTCGCGCTCCGCCTGGTCCGCCACCTCCGTGCCGAGCCCGCCGGCGTCTGGTGCCCATGTCCGAACACGGAGCATACCCGTCAACAAGAAAGTCGCTACACTGGCCCCTAGCCGCCGATCACCCGGCACATCCGGACGCTTATGCCGCCGAAACTCCGCCACGTCCCGGTCAGCGCACTCGCCAGCTTCGCCGCCGATCCGGAGGCGTTCTCAAAGCCGTGTACCCGGTCCATGGAGAGGGCTGCGGCACACGGCATCCGCTGGCACGAGACCCTGGCCGGGGGTCGGCGCGGGCCGAGACCCGGGTGGTGGGTGGCAATCGCAGCCATACTCTTCTTCGCCGCCGTCTTCGCGGCGGGGCTGCTCCTGGCGCGCTGACATAGTTGTGGGCCTGACGGCTTGGCACCCCGCAGTCGTCCTGGCGCTGCTTGCCGTGCTCACCCTTCTCGTCGTCTGGTTCATCGCCCGACGCAGGAGCCCGCACGGCATGGTGCAAGCATGGGGACTGGACCCCACCTCCTGCAGGGTGCTGGCGAGCGATCTCGCCCGTCAAAGATCCAGACCGTCCCTGGTGGCGGACGGCCTGGCCGGCTCACCCGATGCCCTGATGCGCGAGAGGAGGGAAGGAACCATCATCGTCGGCGAGGCCAAGAGCCGCCACTACCGTGGGCGGGTGACACCCTACGAGTACTACCAGGCGACGCTCTACCTTGGCATGGCAAAGCGTCTCTACCGCCGTCCGGTTCGTGCCATCCTGCTCTACGGCAACGGGCGGCTCGTCCCGGTTGAGTTCGACGAGGACCTCTACCGCAGCCTGCTGGCGCTGATCCCCCGATGCCGGAGGGAGATGGGCTGATCCGGACGAGGTGCGTCCGTGTTCCCCGTGCGAGACACCCGGCCACACGCCCGGCACACGGCACCAGGCGGTCGGTGCAGGGCGTGTTTCGTCACAGGAAACGAAGTCGGCCGATATCGGGCCTCGGGGCCAGCTCGCGGAACGCCTGTCGAGTCCCCGGCAGCGCCGACCGCGCCCGCTCGAAAACAACGACCGTTTCCTGTGAGGAAACGCCGGGGAGGGGCAGATGGCCCATTTCCGGGTGGAATGTTCCATAATCCCACGCCTGTGGCGGCCTGAAATGCCGGCGGGCCGTGCAATCACCCGGTCATCGCGCAGGAGAGCGCCTTGGAAACCCGAGGAGGGTCCCTTCGCCGCCCGACACCGATCA
>CAZCPU010000149.1:0-3372 GCA_964499855.1 uncultured Dehalococcoidia bacterium
GGGCCCCAGCGCGGGAGCGTCGGGGACTGGGAGTTCAAGGGCGGCGGCGAGAACTTTGCGCTCGCGCAGCTCGGGTTCGTGGTGGTGCAGATCGACCACCTGGGGACGCCGCATCGCTCCAAGGCCTTCCACGACAACTACTACGGCAACTTCATCGACAACGGCATCCCCGATCACATCGCCGTCATCCGGCAGCTCGCCGCCCGCCATCCCTTCATCGATCTGGACCGGGTGGGCATCTACGGTCATTCGGGCGGCGGGTTTGCCTCCACGGATGCCATCCTGCGCTTCCCGGAGTTCTTCAAGGTCGCGGTTTCAGGGGCCGGCAATCACGACAACCGGAGCTACAACATCTACTGGGCCGAAAAATACCAGGGGGTCATGGAGGAGGACTCGACGGGCACGGACAACTTCGAGGCCTCGGCCAACAAGACCTACGCCGCGAACCTCGAAGGCAAGCTGCTGCTGATGCACGGGGACATGGACGACAACGTGCACCCCGCGATGACCGTCCAGGTGATCGACGAGCTGATCAAGGCCAACCGCGACTTCGACCTGATCTGGGCCCCGGACCGCGCCCACGGTCTCAACGAGCCCTACTTCATCCGCCGCCGCTGGGACTACTTCGTCCGCCACCTGCTGGGGGCGGAACCCCCGCCGCAGTACGAGATCGTGAGGCCGGAGGGGTAGGCCAAGCTACCCCCGTCAGGCCGGCGGCAGGTCCTCCACCAGTTGGACCATGCGCTCGAGCTGGCTCTCGTCCGGGAGCCCGCCCATGCCGCCGCCCAGGTTGTCGATCATGTGCTCCGGGCGGCTGGTGGCGGGGGTGACGCAGGTCACCGCCGGGTGCGCCACCACGAACTTCAGGAAGAACTGGGCCCAGCTGTGTGCGTCGAACTCGCCGGCCCACTCGGGCACGTCGCGCCCGCTCACCCGGTTCCAGAGGCGGGTGCGGCCGAAGGGGGCGTAGACGAGCACGCCGATGTCGAGTTCCTGCGCGAGCGGCAGGATCATGTCGGCCGAGGCGCGGTTGTCGACCGCGTAGTCCACCCCGATGAAGTCGATGGGCTCGTTGCGCATGACCGCGGCGAGGTCCGGATAGCGCCGCTCGCTGGTGCTGGTGATGCCGATGTAGCGCACTCGGCCCGCGGCCTTCTCCTCCGCCAGGATGCCGAGCTGCGTGGGCGGGTCGCCCAGGTTGTGCACCTGGATCAGGTCGATGACCGGCAGCTGGAAGCGGTTGAAGGAGCGCTCGATCTGCGCCCGCGCCGCCGCCGGATCGGCTCCGCCGCCGCCGCGTCCGGCCACGTTGACCTTGGTGGCCCAGAAGATCCGGTTCTGGATGCCGAGCTCGTTGGCGACGTCGCCCGCCACTTGCTCGGAGGCCCCGTAGCTGGGCGCGGTGTCGAACACGGTGCCGCCGTTGTCCACGAAGGTCTGCAGCACGGCGCCGATCGCGCTCACGTCCTCGCTGCGCGCCACGCGCGAGAAGGTGGCGGAACTGCCGAGGCCGACCACCGGGAGCATCTCGCCGGTGCCCGGAATGGCCCGGGCCATGACTTCCTGGCGCGCCAGCGAGGCCAGCAGATCGGGAGTGAGCGCGAGCGCGGCACCGCCGCCCGCCGTGAGCCTGAGCCAGTCGCGTCGTGTGAGCGTCATCTTCCTCTCCTGGACATCGCTTGTGTTGCGGACATTGCCTGCTTCGCGGCCAGACGCCTGCGGGATGAGGCGAGGGCCCTCCCCCGCATGGACAACCGGGGCGGCCTTACCGCTGAAACCACTTCAGAGGCGGCCGCGCCCCCAGACACGCATGGATGGAGCCGCGGCCGTCACGCGACCGTCTGCACGGCCTCCACGATCTCGTCGAACGGAGGCAGGATGCCCGGGTTCTCCGCCACCCAGGCGTAGGCGACGCGCCCCTCCCCGTCGACGACGAAGACCGAGCGCCGGGCCACGCCGCGCAACCCGATGAGTTCGCCCTGCAGGACCCCATATGCGGCCACGGCTTCCTTGTTGAAGTCCGAGAGAATGGGAAAAGGCGCCCCCATCTCTTCCCCCCACTTCTGGTTGACGAACGGGGAGTCCACGCTGATGCCGACAACGTCGGCGCCAAGCTCGCCCCACTGGCTCCAGTTCTCGGCGACATGGCAGAACTCCGCCGTGCAGGTGCTCGTGAAGGCCAGCGGCACGAACATCAGTACCGTGGGCCGACCACGGTGCTCGGAGAGCGTGAAGTTCGCTTCGCCGGGAGGTGCGAACACGGTGAAATCGGGCGCATCGGCGCCCACGCGGATGGCTGTCATGAAATCGTCACCTTTCGTGTTGAGCCGCGTAGCGGCGTATCGGGTCGCGGCCTGCGTCGTCTCGTGTTGCGGCCGATGTTGTGCGGGCTGCGGCCGGTGTCTTGCGGGTCGCGAAACGCGCCCGTTGAATCGACGTAGGATCGAGGCAAGATTGTTGAGCCCGATAATCGAGTCAACGGTCGAGCCGCGCGAGAACCGGCCTCGCGATCCCGACATCCATCCCCGACATCCCAAGAGGAATCCCGTCATGTCCGACACCACAGCTGCGACACCTCCCGAGAGCGCGACCACCACCCCCACCGGTCGATTCTGCTGGCACGAACTCCTCACCAGCGACCCCGAGGCCGCAGCCGCCTTCTATGGTGAAGTGATCGGCTGGGGCATGGGCGAGTGGGGCGAAGGCGAGACCGAGACCCCGTATCACCTGTGGATGAACCAGGGCGTGCCGGTCGGCGGGCTCATGGCACTCCCCGAGCATCTCGCGGGCGCGGGCGTGCCGCCGCACTGGTTGCTCTACGTGTCGACCCCGGACGCCGACGCGTGCGCCGCGAAGGCCGAGAGCCTGGGCGGAAGCGTTCTGGAGATGGTCGATGTCGACCAGGTCGGGCGCATGGCCGTGCTCAAGGATCCATTGGACGCGGTCTTCATCGCCTATCAGCCCACCGACGTGACGCCGGGGCACGACGAGCTCGCAGAACTGGGCGAGTTCTCCTGGCGGGAGTTGGCGACCACCGATTGGGAGGCCGCCTGGGCGTTCTATTCGGAGCTGTTCGGCTGGCAGGAGGCGGACCGCATGGACATGGGGGAGGCGGGCATCTACCAGATGTTCCACCGCGGCGCGCACCCTCTTGGCGGCTTCTACAACCGGCCTCCCGAGATGCCCGTATCCGCGTGGCTCAACTACGTGCGGGTGCCGGATGCCTTCGCCGCGGCAAAAAAGGTCACTGAACTGGGCGGGAAGGTGCTCAACGGACCCATGGAGGTGCCGGGGGGCGGGTTCATAGCCCAGTGCCTGGACGCGCAGGGAGCGGCCTTCGCGGTACACTCCGAGCCGGAGGACATGGGGCGG
>CAZCPU010000150.1:0-3300 GCA_964499855.1 uncultured Dehalococcoidia bacterium
CGGACCCAGAGGTAGTTGGTGGGGGTGCGGGCTGCGAAGGGGGCGGAGCCTACGAGGACGATGTGGTCGCCGGATTGGACGAGGCCGTGGGCCAGGAGGGCGGTGTCGACGATTTCGGCGTTGTTGACGGTTATTTGCGGGAGGCCGGTCACCACCGGGAGGACGCCCCACCAGAGGCTCATCTGCCTCGCCACCTCCGGCGACGACGTGAGCGCGACGATGGGCGAGGCGGGCCGGTGCCGGCTCACCCGGTGCGCCGTGACGCCGCTGTGCGTCAGCACGACGATGGCGCTCGCGTCGAGGTCACCGGCCATGCGGCAGGCGGCGCGGGCGATGGCCTGGGCCTCGCGGCGGCGCTCGCGGAAGTCGCCGGGGTCGTCAAGGGAGGCGGTCGCCTGGGCGCGCTGGATGATGCGGGCCATGACGGCGACGGCCTCGACGGGGTGGGCGCCGATGGCGGTCTCGCCGCTGAGCATGACGGCGTCGGCGCCCTCCCAGACGGCGTTGGCGACGTCGGAGGCCTCGGCGCGGGTGGGGCGCGGCTCGTAGATCATGGACTCCAGCATCTGGGTAGCGACGATGGCCAGCTTGCCCTGATTGCGGGCGCGCCGGATGATGGTGCGCTGCCAGACGGGGACCTCCTCGGCCGAGAGCTCGACGCCCATGTCGCCGCGGGCCACCATGACGCCGTCGAAGCTGCGGAGGATGCCGTCGAGGTTGGCGAGGGCGGTGGCGCGCTCGACCTTGGCGATGAGGGGGGTCGACTGCCTGCAGCGCCTGATCAGCTCGCGCACGGGGCGGGCGTCGTCGCCGGCGTTGACGAAGCTCATGGCCACCCAATCGACGCCGATGCTGAGGCCGAACTCGAGGTCCTCCCGGTCCTTCTCCGTGAAGGTGGGGATGTCGAGACGGACGCCGGGGAGGTTGATGCCCTGGAACTCGCCGAGGAGGCCGCCCTTGGTCACGCGGCTGCGGATGTCGCGGCCCTCGACGGCGAGGACCTCGGCCTCGAGGCGGCCGTCGTCGAGGAGGACGCGGTCGCCGGGCGCGAGGAAGCGGTGGATGTCGGGGTAGGTGCTGCTGATGCGGCGGGCGTCGCCCTCGATGGGCTCGTGGGTGATGAGGAGCTCGTCGCCGAGGCGCAGCTCGACGGGGTGGCGGCCCTTGAGCGGGCCGGTGCGGATGCGCGGGCCCTGCAGGTCCTGCAGGACGGCGACGTGCCGCTCCAGCCTGTACGCCGTCTCGCGCACGAGCTGGACGAGGCGCGCGTGGTCGTCATGCGAGCCGTGGGAGAAGTTGAGGCGCACGGTGTTGACGCCGGCGCGGAGGAGATCCTCGAGGCGCTCGGGGGAGGCCGTGGCCGGACCGAGGGTGGCGATGATCTTGGTTGCGCGCATGGGGGTGGGGGATCACCTCCGCAAAGATGCAGGGACAGTCGCTGCTTGCAGCGCCCTCGCCCCTACTCTATCGTCTGCACGTCCAGCAGGGCGCGCTGGTTGTTGGCGTCGTAGCCGTAGGTGCGCAGGTCCAGGTCCCCCGCGCCCACGTCCATGAACAGGGGCGAGTAGGCCCGGAAGCTGAACGCCGTGCCCTCGAGTTCGTAGTCCATCTCCGCGATGGTGTGCGTGCTCTCCCAGACGGCCATCGCGCCCAGGCGCGGCAGGACGACAACCATCGGCTCCTCCTGCCCCTTGTAGTGGACGGCGAAAGCGTACCCGCCGTCGCCCACTTCCGGGGCGAAGAGGGTGACGCCTTCCATCAAGGCCCCCTCGCCCTCCAGCGCGCCCCCGCCGACGGTCGGCCCCGAGGTCCACGTGACGGCGCCGAGCGGCGACGCCCCCGCCAGCGCGTCGTTCGCCGAGATGTCCAGCGCCCTCGGCTCGCCGCCGGGGTTCTGGAAGCTCACCGCCGCATCGGCATCGCCGCTGCTCGCGCCGGAACTGCCCGACGCCGTGGCGCCGTCCTCGTCGGCCGTCGTCGACTCGCCCCCGCAGGCGATCAACGCCCACGCCAGGCAGAGCAAAAGGGCCGCGAGGCCCCATCGCACCGGCCGGCGCCCCCCCCTGCCCCCGCTCGCGCCCTTGTTCGCGCCGCCGGTCACCCCGGATGCGCACGCCATCGCGCTTTTCTCCTTCATTGTGCAGAGGCCCCCGTACCGCCGCGCGGCGCGTCGGCCTCATGGCAGATGCTAGCTGCGAGCGGGATGCGGGTCAACCGTGCGGCGGGAGTGTGGAGGGCGGAACACCCCTAGCTGCCGGCGCTCGGCGTGGTGCACCATCTCCCTATGCCGCCCCTGCTTGAAGCGCAATCCCTGACGAAGCACTATGGCCGCACTGTGGCCCTGGACGGCGTGTCCTTCGAGGTGAACGAGGGCGTGACGGGGCTCCTCGGCCCGAGCGGCGCCGGCGCCGTGCCGTTCCAGCCTGTACGCCGTCTCGCGGACGAGCTGGACGAGGCGCGCGTGGTCGTCATGCGAGCCGTGGGAGAAGTTGAGGCGCACGGTGTTGACGCCGGCGCGGAGGAGATCCTCGAGGCGCTCGGGGGAGGCCGTGGCCGGACCGAGGGTGGCGATGATCTTGGTTGCGCGCATACGAGTACTGTATGCCTTTCCGCATGAGGTGTCATGGCCGCCTCCGCTGCCCGGCGATTCCGGCCACCAACCTTTGTAGCACCAACGGCGACAGAGCGGCAAGGACGCACGGACGGCACGGGCCCGACGCAGCGCCGGTTATGAGGCAGGCAATAGCTACCATTCTCAGTACAGAGCGACCGCAAAGACGATGTCAACACAAATGAACAGCGGCACATGCACCTATAGACTTTGGCGATATACAGCATTTCTCTATTGTGTTTAGGTGCACTAAACGCTATCGCAGTTTCAAATAACGCTGGTAATTCAGTGCATTCCTCGCGCACAATCGGGGTGGGCCCGGCGTTGGGCCGGGAGGGCAGCGATTGGACTGGAAGGGGGGAGTACATTGAACGCATCAGCGAAATTCACCGGAAACCATCGGCGGCTGGCCGTGTCGCTGCTCGCCGTGATGGCGATTGCGATGGGGGCATACGCATTCTCGCCGTCGACCGTGCTGGGGCAGTCGCCGGTCCGGGCGCCGGTGGAGGGGGTGACGGTCGCGCCGGGCGACGCGGCCGGGGAGCTGCGCATCACGTGGGACGCGCCGTCGCCCGCGCCGAACGAGTACCGCGTCAACTGGGCGCCCGAGAACGAACCGTTCCCCGGCAGGCGGAACCCGGACGGGAACGCATTCCCAGCGGACCCCGAGCTGACCGTGACCGGGCTGG
>CAZCPU010000151.1:0-3280 GCA_964499855.1 uncultured Dehalococcoidia bacterium
CGTCGGGGTTCAGTAGCCCGTGCTGCTTGTTGTCCACGTTGATGTGCCCGCCGGACGCCCCGAAGTCCGGGCTGCACGAACCGATGGCGTGGATATGGATGCCGTGAGGACCCGGTTCGAGGCCCTCCAGCATGACCGTCACCAAGAAGCCGTGTGTCGGCGCTTCCTGCATGACAACCGTGCCGATGGAGTCGCCCGCCGCGTTCTGCATCTGGGCAACCAGGCGCGCGTCCGTCCCGCCGCTGCTCGTATCCACAGAGACGGAGAGGCCGCCGCACGCGGCAGCCGCGAGCGCGATGGCCGATGCCATCAGGACCATCCCCGTCGCAGCGGATAAGAAGCGGTTCCTGGGCCTCATGCGACACACCTCCGGAGCAACAATGTCCAAGCACAATAAGAAGGGCGCGCCACCGCCTCCCCGGGGATGCCGGGGAGGCGCCGCGCCGGCGGCGGCTACGAGAACCGCATGCCGTACACGCTCCGGGCGTTGCCCTCGTAGATGGCGCCCCTGTCCTCGTCCGACAGGAAGTCGATGTTGTCGATGTACGGCTTCGTGTTGTCGTACCACTCGCCGGTGCGGGGGTTGTGCGCGGAGCCCGCGCCCGGACGCTCGGTGCCGAACAGGCAGCGGTCCGTCCCCACGATCTTGAACAGCAACTCCAGCGACTCCTGGTTGTAGAGGCAGGTGTCGTAGTAGAGGTTCTTCACGTGGCGGTCGAAGGTCTCCTCCCCGTTCGGGCCGCGCATCCGAGCCCGCCAGCGTCCTATCTGGTACGGGATCGAGCCGCCGCCGTGGCTCATGATGATCTTGAGTCCCGGGAAGTCGTCGAACACCGGAGACTGCGCGAGCGACAGGATGGCGATGCTCTCCTCGGTGATGAAGTGGTTGTGGAACGACTCGCGCAGGTCCTTGCAGCTTGCCGGATGGATCAGCGCCGGTATGTCCTCTTTCTCCATCTTCTCGTAGAGCGGGTACCAGTACTCCTCGCCCATCGTCGGCGTGGTGTGCTGCCCCTCGCTCGGGTCGGGATTGATCATGATGCCGATGAACCCCAGGTCGTTGATGCAGCGATCGATCTCCTCGAACGTGTCGGTCACGGGCGCGCCGTCGCACTGCGGCAGGCCCGCGACGCCCCTGAACCGGTCGGGCTCGTTCTGCACCGCCAGCGCGATAGCGTTGTTGTTCGCCTCGCAGAACCAGTGCACGATCTTGTCCGGTTTCTCCGAGTGCATCAGCGAGTACGGGCGCGGCGACAGGAACGCCATGTCCGTCCCCACGTCGTCCAACAGCTCGGAATGCGTCTTGCCCGCATTCCGCCAGTTGGCCACGGTCTCCGCCGTGACGCCCGGATGCCCCTTGCCGTGGAACCCGCGTCCATTGATGAGGAACGCCTGATACTGCCCTATCTGCGACCCTGTAACCAGGTGCTGGTGCGCGTCGATAATCATGCCCGCCTTCCTCCTCGGCGTAGTGGCCGCATTATCCCCCAAACGCGCCGCGGCGCAACCTTGGCGCAGTTCCTTGGTGGAACCTGCTCCCCTTGGGGACTACACTCCGCTGGGCCTGTGAGCCCCGGAGGAGGTACAGGAGCATGACCGACCCCATCGTCGAACGTCTCTCCGGCTACGCCGCCGGCGTCGAGTACGACAACCTTCCCGGCGAGGTTGTGCACCAGGTCAAGCGGCTCGTCATCGATTCGATGGGCTGTGGCCTGGCCGTCGGCGATGCCGACCCGGTGCGCGCGGCCCGGGACCTGGCCCTCCAGGCGCGCGGTTCGTCCCCGGCCACGCTGCTGGGGTCCTCCGACACGACGACGCCGGACATGGCCGCCTTCGTGAACGGCGCCATGGTGCGCTACCTGGACTTCAACGACTCCTACAACGGCAAGGACATCGCCCACCCCTCCGACAACATCCCCGCGGTGCTGGCCGCCGCCGAGGCGCATGGAGCCTCGGGCCGGGAGCTGATCGCGGCTATCGCGCTCGCCTACGAGGTGCAGGCTGCCTGGGCGGACAGCTTCCAACTCGCCTCGGGCGGGGCCTGGGACCAGGCGGCGTACGCCGCCATCTCGGCGCCGCTGGGGGCGGGCAAGGTGATCGGGCTCACGATGGAACAACTCGCGGAAGCGCTGCGCATCTCCGTGGTCAGCAGCATGACGCTTGGCGAGGCCCGGCGCGGGACCATCTCCCACTGGAAGGCGGCGGCTGTCCCGAACGCGGGCAGGAACGGCGTCTTCGCGGCCATGCTGGCCCAGCGCGGCATGACGGGGCCGCCGGAGGTGTTCTCCGGCTCGCACGGGTTCTTCGCGGGGGTGACGGGCGCCCCCGTCGAGCTTGCTCCCCTGGCGCAGGAAGACGGCGTCGACCGCGCGTTCCGGCTCATGGAGTCGCGCTTCAAGCGGTTCCCGGCGGGCTTCGTCTCCCAGACGGCGATCGAGGGCGCGATGGAGGCGCGGGAGGCGCTGGGCGTCGCCGACGCAGGCGACATCGACCACGTCCACATACGGACATTCGAGAGCGGCAAGCGGATCATGGCGGGCGACCCCACCCGCTGGCGCCCTGAAACCCGGGAGACCGCCGACCACAGCATCCCCTTCGTCGTCGCCTGCGCCCTGCGGTTCGGCACTCTCGAGCCCGCGCACTTCGAGGATGACGTCCTGCGCGACCCCGTGCTGCTGGACCTGATGCAGCGCATCGAGGTTGTGCAGGACCCGGAGTGCGACGCCGCCTGGCCGGAGGCCATCCTCAACATCCTGACGGTCCGGCGTACGGACGGCCGCGAGCACACGGCGTCCGTCCCCTACTACACCGGGCACTTCAAGAAGCCCATGAGCGACGCCGACGTAGAGGACAAGTTCCGGCGGCTCACGACCGGCCTGCTCGACGAGTCCCGCCAGCAGGCGGCGCTGGACTGCCTCTGGCGTCTCGACGAGGAGACCGACCTTCGCCGCGTCATGGCGTCGATGGCCGTCGCGTAGCGCTGCACGGACGCACGGCCCTCCCTACTCCGCGCTCGCCGGTTGCAGTAGCATCCGGCGCATGAGTACAGCAGACGTCATCACCCAGGAAGTCATCCGCGCCCGCCTGGACGGCATCGTGCGGGAGATGCAGGCCGCCGTGCTCCGCACCGGCTTCTCCACCATCATCCGCGAATCGCACGACTTCTCCGCGGGCATCACCGACCGCGACGGCAACGTCGTGGGCCAGTTCTCGCCGCTGCCCCCGCACCTCGGCGCGTACCCTGAGTGCGTCAAGGGCGTCCTCCAGTTCTACTCGTTCG
>CAZCPU010000152.1:0-1266 GCA_964499855.1 uncultured Dehalococcoidia bacterium
TACCCCGGCGTCGGCACCTTCCACGACTCCAGCCGCCGCACGCCCTCCTCCAGGTCCTCGTCCGACAGCGTCAGCGAGAGCCGTATGTACCCCTCGCCGTACTTCCCGTACCCCGTCCCCGGCGTCACCACCATGTCCAGCTCGTCCAGCACCGCCGTCGCGAACGACGCCGACGTGAACCCTTCCGGCACCGGCGCCCACACGTACAGGCTCGCCCTCGGCGGCTCCATGTTGATGCCGATCCCCCGCAGCGCCGCGATCACCTTGTCCCGCCGCGCCTGGTAGTGCGCGTTCCGCTCGTCGATCTCCTCCTGGCTCGTCTCCATCGCCCGGATCCCCATCTGCTGCACCGCCTGCGAGACCCCCGAGTCCAGGTTGGACTTCACCAGGAACAGCGCCCGCACCAGGTCTGCGTTCCCCACCGCCATCCCGATGCGCCACCCCGTCATGTTGTAGCTCTTCGAGAGCGAGTGGAACTCCAGGCACACGTCCTTCGCCCCCGGCACCTGCAGCGCGCTCACCGGCCGGTACCCGTCGAAGGCCACCTCCGTGTAGCACGCGTCGTGCAGCAGCGCGATGTCGTGCCTGCGGCAGAAGTCCACCGCCCGCTCGTAGTAGTCCAGCTCCGCCACGGCCCCCGTCGGGTTGTTCGGGTAGTTCAGCCACAGCACCTGCGCCTTCCGCGCCACGTCGTCCGGGACCGCGTCCAGGTCCGGCAGCCACCCGTTCTCCTCCGTCAGCGGCAGCCAATACGGCTCCGCGCCAGAGAACAGCGTGCCGACGTTGTACACCGGGTACGCCGGGTCCGGCTGCAGCGCGATGTCCCCCGGCTCCAGCAGCCCCAGCGCGATGTGCCCGATCCCCTCCTTCGCCCCGATCAGCGACATCACCTCCGTCGCCGGGTCCAGCTCCACCCCGAACCGCTCCCCGTACCACCCCGCGACGGCCTGCCGGAACTCGGGCAGCCCCTCCGTCTCCGGGTACCGGTGGTTCGGCCGCCGGTGCGACGCCTCCTTCAGCTCCTCCAGCACCGGCTCCGGCGTCGCCAGGTCCGGGTCGCCAATGCCAAACGTCACGACCCGCTTCCCCTCGGCCCGCTTGGCCGCAATCCGCCGCGAGATCTCCACAAACAAATACGGAGGAAGCTGCTGCACACGCTGCGTAAACTTCATACCAACCCCTTCAAATCGTCTTGTCCTGAACCCAAAGCCCCTTCCCCCGCCAACCCACCACCGCCATCCCCGCGGGCCTGCCCCTTCCCCCGCT
>CAZCPU010000152.1:1366-3255 GCA_964499855.1 uncultured Dehalococcoidia bacterium
CCGGCCTAGTCCGGCCACCGACCCTCGTACACCAGCTCCACCGGCCCCTCCAGGTACACGTCCCCCTCGCCGTCCCACGTCAGCGTCAGCGTCCCCCCCGGTAGCTGCACCGACACCTGCTCGTCCGTGTACCCGTGCAGCCGCGCCGCCACTGCGATCGCGCACGCCCCGCTGCCGCACGCGAGCGTCAGCCCCGCTCCCCGCTCCCACACCCGCGCCGTCACGTGGCTCCGGTCCACGACGTTCACTATCTCGAAGTTCACCCGCCTCGGGAACAGCGGGTGGTGCTCCACCAGCGGCCCGATCTGGTCCAGCGCGTACTCCTCCACCGGCGTGTCCAGGAACAGCACCGCGTGCGGGTTCCCCATCGACACCCCCGTGATCGCGAACGAGTGCCCAGGCACCGCCAGCGGCCAGTCGAACACGATGTCCGTCGGGTTGTAGTACCGCGCGCTCGCCCCGCTCCCCGCGTGCGCCGTCGCGTGCCCCGCGCCTATCGGCACCAGCCGCTGCGCCGCGTCGACGGGGATGCGCTCCGGCGTCAGCTCCGGCCGCCCCATGTTCACCCGCGCCCGCACCACCTGCCCGTCGCGCATGACCGGCTCGATCTCCAGCACCCCCGCGCCCGTCTCCGCCGTGAACCGGCCGTCCCGCAGCGTGACCATCCCACGCTCGATCGCGAACTTGCTGAAGCACCGGATCCCGTTCCCGCACATCTCCGATTCCGACCCGTCCGGGTTCCACATCCGCATCTGCAGGTCCGCCACCTCCGACGGCACGACCAGCAGCAGCCCGTCCGACCCGACCCCGAAGTGCCGGTCCGACATCGACGCCGCCAGCGCCCCCCAGTCTCGCTCCATCTCGCGCCCGTCGATGACGACGAAGTCGTTGCCCGCCCCGTGCATTTTCGCGAAGTCCATACCTTGCCCCCAGTCGAGTGTCGCGGGTTGCAAATGCCCTTGCGGAATCCGCTTTCAGTGTAGTTGCCGCCGCAAATGACGACAAGGCCGGGGTTACTACGCCGCGCTTCCCTGAATACAATGCACGTTGGAGGAGGTGGCGCCCATGCGATGCCCGTCGTGCGGCCATGAGAACCCTGAAGTTTCCAGGCTCTGCCGGGACTGCGGCACGTCCCTGTACGTCGACTGCCCCGCCTGCGGCCAGGAGAACTTCGCCGACCGCAGCCTGTGTACGAATTGCTGGACCCAGCTGCGCGAGGAGGAGCCCCTCGGCTTCGGCGAGGGCCGCGTCTTCCCCGCCTTCGAGATGGGCCGTCCCGCCGGCTTCTGGGTCCGCTTCCTCGCCTCCCTCGTCGACAGCATTCCGCTCTTCCTTGTTTCCGCCCTGTTCTCCTTGCTGATCTTCGGCGAGAACCTCTTCGACACCCTCACTCCCCAGACCGAGACCGCCGAGGACGGCACGGTCACCGCCACGGGCGGCGGCTTCACCCCCGGGCAGCTCCTCAACCTCGTCCTCAGCGGCATCTACGCCACGGCCTTCGTCTCCATGCTCGGTGGCACCATCGGCGTCCTGCTCTTCCGCATGCGCATCCTCCGCCCCGACGGGACCATGCTCGGCCCCGGCCGAGCCCTCGCCCGCTACGTCGTGCTGACCATCACCTTCGCCCTCTTCCTCATCCCCGCCATCGTCAGCGCCTTCATGGTCGCCCTCCGCGCCGACCGCCGCGGCATCCACGACCTCATCTGCGACACCGTAGTCATAATCCGCAACGATCCGGGACAGGTCTAGCATGTCGTAGGCCGAGGGCTCCCCTGCCCCCGTCTACCCTGAGCCTGTCCTGAGGCTCTCGAAGAGCCCGTCCAAGCCTGATCCCTTCCCCCGCAAAGCGGGGGAAGGTTAGGATGGGGGTGTTTGACTGAAACCCCTTC
>CAZCPU010000153.1:0-1305 GCA_964499855.1 uncultured Dehalococcoidia bacterium
GCGGGGGAAGGGACACCGCCGCTCACCGCCCTTCTGGATACCGGCCCCCGTATCGGGGTACGGGGCAGGCTTCGCGGGGGCAGGCTCTGCCTTCGCAGGGGTGGAGGTGGGGGTTGGGGTGGCGGGGGTGGTTGGTTGTGAGCGCCCCCATCCTAACCTTCCCCCGCTCGCGGGGGAAGGGACTTCCACACTACCCCGCTCCTCTGGGTTCCTGCCTCCGCAGGAATGACGGTGCCGATGAAGGCAGGGCGGCTGCGCGGGTTGACTCTACGGCAGCATGAGGTGGGAGTTGCGGTGGAGGGTGGCGGGTGGGGTGTCTAGGTAGACGTCTGTCAGGAGCTCTGTCAGGGGTGGTTCGGGGGACTCGTCGGCGAACTGGACGGCGTCCTCGATTAGCTGGGCGGCGTCGGCCTCGATCTCGTCGAGCTCCGCGGCTTCGAGGAGGTTTTCGGCGGCGGCGCGGTCACGGAAGCCGGCGATGGCGTCGCGGGCCTTCCATGCGTCCTCCTCCTCGGTGGTGCGGTAGTTCTTGGGGTTGTCGAAGGCGGCGTGGCCGTAGTAGCGGTAGGTCTTGCACTCGAGGAGGGTGGGGCCGAGGCCGGCTCGGGCGCGGCCGATGGCGGCGCCGGCGGCATCGTAGACGGCGAAGACGTCCATGCCGTCGACGACGACGCCGGGGATGTTGTAGCCGCGGGCGCGCTCAGCGATGTCGACGATGGGGGTGGCGTACTCGACGGGGGTCGACTCGGCGTACTGGTTGTTCTCGCAGACGAAGATGACGGGGAGCTTCCAGATGGCGGCGAGGTTCATGCTCTCGTGGACGACACCCTGGTTGACGCCGCCATCGCCGAAGAAGGCGACGGCGACCTGGTCCGAGCCGCGCTGCCTGGCGGCCATGGCGGCGCCGACGGCGAGGGGGACGCTGGAGCCGACGACGCCGTTGGCGCCGAGCATGCCCTTGGCCATGTCAGCGATGTGCATGGAGCCGCCCTTGCCCTTGTTGGTGCCGGTGGCGCGCTGGAGGATTTCAGCCATCATGCCGCGGACGTCGACGCCCTTGGCGATGCAGTGGCCGTGGCCGCGGTGGGTGGAGGCGAGGTAGTCGTCGTCGGTGAGGTGGGCGCAGATGCCGGTGGGGACGGCCTCCTGGCCGACGGAGAGGTGGAGGGCGCCGCGGAGGGAGCGCTGGCCGACCTCTGTGAAGGCGCGGAGCTCGAAGTTGCGGATGGTGACCATGGTGGCGAAGATTTTGCGGAGGGCGTCTTGGGTGATTTCCATTTGGCGCTCCTGTTTTGGTGGTGGGGG
>CAZCPU010000153.1:1405-3244 GCA_964499855.1 uncultured Dehalococcoidia bacterium
GCCTCCGCGGGAATGGGGATGGGGGATGTTGGGATGGCGGGGGTGGTTGGTCGCGTGCGCCCCCATCCTAACCTTCCCCCGCTCGCGGGGGAAGGGACTTTGCGCCTCACCGCCCTTCTGGATACCGGCATTCGCAGGTATGGCGCTTGGAGAAGTGGCGGTTCGCTGGCGTCAGGCGGCCCCGCCCCTGGCGCTATCGCGCCCCGTTCCCCCCGTATCGAGTACGGGGCAGGCTCTTCGATTTCCCCCTTCGACGGGGCTCAGGACAGGCTCAGGGCGAACGGCCCCGCCGCACCGCCCCTGGATCCCGGCCTTCGCCGGGATGGAGTGTGGGGGGTGTTGGAGGAGCGGAATTGGCTGGCCTTGGGCGCCCCCATCCTAACCTTCCCCCGCTCGCGGGGGAAGGGACTCCGCCCTTCACCGCCCTATTGGATACCGGCCTCGGGTACGGGGCAGGCTTCGCGGGGGCAGGCTCTGCCTCCGCGGGAATGGGGATGGGGGATGTTGGGATGGCGGGGGTGGTTGGTCGCGAGCGCCCCCATCCTAACCTTCCCCCGCTCGCGGGGGAAGGGACTTTGCGCCGCCTCCCCTCTGGGTTCCCCCGCCTGCGTGAGGGGAGGCTCCGCCTCCGCAGGAATGACCCCGTATCTAGTACGGGGCAGGCTCTAGCCTTCCCCCGCTTGCGGGGGAGGGGACTTGTGGGCTAGGTGCGTTGCTGTTGCTCCTGTTGCTGCCGGGCCGCTACGGCTGCCGGGTTGGTGGAGTTTTCTCCCATGTAGATGCCTCGCTCCCATTCCCGCTTTAGGGGGTCTGAGACGTTGATGGTCATGCGGCCGATGTTCTGGACCTCTATGACGCAGGTCTCGCCGTCCTGGAGGGGGCCGAGGCCCTCGTGGTTGGTGCCGCAGCTGAGGGTGTCGCCGCTGTTCATGGTCATGATGTTGGTGGCGAACTCGACGAGCTCGGGGACGCGGTGCTCCATGTCGTCGGTGTTGTAGTCGTGGCGGAGGTCGCCGTTGTTCCAGAACTTGACCCAGAGGTCGTTGGGCTCGGTGATCTCGTCGGCGGTGGTGATGCAGGGGCCGAGGGGGCCGAAGGTGTCGAAGGACTTGCCCATCCAGCTTCCGGAGCGCCAGGTGCTGCGGCCCTGGGCGCGGGCGGAGACGTCCACCATGGCGGTGTAGCCGAAGACGACGCTGCGCCAGTTGTCCTGGGTGATGTCCTTGGCGGGGCCCTTGAAGACGAGGGCGAGCTCCGCCTCATGCTGGAACATGTAGGGGCTGGTGTTGTTGGGGAGGACGACGGTGTCGCCGTCGCCGATGACGGAGTCGGGCGACTTGAGGAACATGTTGAGGGGCCGGGGCTCTCGCTCGGCGTGCTCCCAGTAGTTGCCGATGCAGCAGAGCATCTTGCTGGGGCGGGGGAGGGGCGCTCGGAGCTGGACGGCGTCGAGGGCGACGACGGGGCCGGCGGCGAGGGCCTGCTCGAGCTGGGGGCGGAGGGCGTCGTAGGCGTCGATGAAGGACTCCATCTGCTGCTGAGGGGTGTTGGCGGGCAGGCCGGCGATGAGGGACGAGACGTCGACGACGCCGTCGTCGCGGAGGAGGCCGACGCTGGGGGCGGCGTTGGCGTCGGACGCGGGGACGAAGCGGACGATTCTCATGGTGCGACTCTCCTTGGGAGTGAATGGGCGTCATGGTAGCGGGGGGGATGGGGGTGGTCAACCGGGCGGGGGGGGGTGTGGGGGGGGGGGGTGTGGGGTGGTTGGGGGCGAGCGCCCCCATACTAACCTTCCCCCGCTCGCGGGGGAAGGAATTCCTCCCCGCCCCGCCCCTGGGC
>CAZCPU010000154.1:0-3074 GCA_964499855.1 uncultured Dehalococcoidia bacterium
CGGCGAGGCCGGTCCAGTCGTCCGGGTCCCGGCGGGCGCCCCAGGCCGCGAAGCTCATGGGCTGGACCAGGGCGCCCTGGGTGTCCAGCAGCTCGTCCACGCTGCCGAGATGGTCGCGCAGGACGTAGTTGACGGCGTTGGCCGGGCAGCCTCCCCGTGCCGGGCCGGTGGTGAGGATGGCCACGCCGCCGATGCGGCGCTTGGTCTCGACGGTGCCGTCCGGGAGGGCGATGCGCTCCACGTTGCCGATGTGGAGGGTGGTGGTCACGTCGCCGTTGCCGTCGGTGTCGACCCGCTTGAACCTTGATCGGTTGGGGCCGTGGGCGAACGCTGACGTGTGGCCGCCCTTGGCGATGGAGGCGGCCTTCCTAGCTACTTGCCACGTCGTCTAGAGCAGGCGTTCTGCATCGACCGCAAGGCTAGAAGGTAGTACCTCCTCCAATCCTCATCAGCGATCCTGCTCCCGTTTGCCTCAATCTGCTTCATGGCCTCAACGTCGTCGCAGACAAGGTAATGCCCCCCAACGACCATTGCGCGAAATATCTCCATGGAGCTCACATAGTCCATAACCTTGTCGGAAGCCGCCACCATTCGCAGCACGTATTCCAATGCCTGCTTGCCCCTCTTGGCGATGGCGTCGGCGGGCTCTGTGTCCGGGGGATGCACCCTCTGCATTCCGTAAAGGAATATCTCGTATTGCTGCTCGAGGGAGTAGGTCTCCAACACCGCCGCACGCTCGCGGGACCCACCTTCATCCATGTATGTCCTGTAGAACTTGCGGCCTTCCGGCTGGGTCCAAACGCAAGCCATGAGAAGCGAAGCCAACGCCAGCAAGCCCCATTGGAGAGGCAGCCTCAGCATCCCGCTGCTCCTGGGTTCGATGCGCAGAAACTGTCGCGAATGACCTCCGCCCTTTTGAAAGCCTCCTTTTCGTAAGGGTTCTCCGAATACCCGCGCCGACTCCTCCACAAGTAGGTGAATACGCTCATGCCCTCCATGTACTGCTCCACATGCACCAGTTCATGGGCCAACAGCTTGACGCCACTTGCCGTCCCCGGAAAGTACCTATTCGGCCGTATGTATATCCTGTTGCCCCGCACAACCGCGATCGCATCCTTCCTCAGCCAGCGCGGCACCCACCCGTCATAGATCCTGGCCGATTCGAGAGCCTCAGCGTCAATATGGTCCGCATAGATGGCCTTCTCCGCATCCGTAAGGGGCCTTCCCTTGACCCTGGGCTTGCGCTCACGAGACCTCTCATCATTGTACAGCTGCGAGAAGGCCCCGGTGACGGCGCCGTTGACGAACTTCCCGCCGGTGGCGGCGGACAGGGTTCCGCCGATGGCGGCGCGTGCGGCGACCCGGTAGGGCAGGCTGCGTGCCTCGGTGCCGATGGCCGCGTGGATGGCGGGCTTGGCCAGGGCGCTGGCCCCGGCGCTCAGGAACCCGTGGCCGAACCGGCCGCCCTGCAGCTCGGCCATCACCCCGCCCACCAAGCCGTTGGCGGCCGAGTTGAGCAGGAGCTGGCCAAAGCCGTCCCCGGGGCCGTAGCCGGCCGGGCTGGCCCCGACGGCGTTGAACGCCGCCGCGCTGACGCCGGTGAAAGCCCCCGCCCGCAGGGCGGCCCGGAAGCTGCCGGTCTGGGCGTAGGCCGAGTGCGCGGCGTAGTCGATGCATCCCAGAACGCCGCCCGTTGCGCAGGCGGCGACCTGCGCGACCGCGTTGAGCAGGGACGACTGGCTCAGCACGTGCTTGTGGACGAAGTGGGCGGCGACGGTCCGGGCGGCGAACAGGAGCAGCCCGTTGACGAAGTGCCCTGACGGGTCGGTGTACGCCAGCGGGTTGTTGAGCGCGTAGCTGTAGCGGTTGTGGCTCTGGAGGTTGGCCGGGAACTGGATGAACGGGTCGGCCCGCAGGAACCGGGCGAGGGCGGGGTCGTAGAGCCTGTCGTTCATGTGGACGGCGCCGACCGCGTCCAGCATCTCGTGGCCGGTGAAGCCGCGGGTGGTGGCGCAGTCGTCGAAGGCGGCGGCCGCCGCCTCGGCGAGGCCGGTCCAGTCGTCCGGGTTCCGGCGGGCACCCCAGGCCGCGAAGCTCATGGGCTGGACCAGGGCGCCCTGGGCGTTGGTCAGCCCGTCCACGCTGCCGAGGTGGTCGCGCAGGACGTATTGGGTTGCGTTGGCCGGGCAGCCTCCCCGCGCCGGGCCGGTGGTGAGGATGGCCACGCCGCCGATGCGGCGCTTGGTCTCGACGGTGCCGTCCGGGAGGGCGATGCGCTCGACGCTGCCGATGTACAGGGTGGTGGTCACGTTGTCGTCGCCGTCGGTGTCCACGCGCTTGAACCTTGATCGGTTGGGGCCGTGGGCGAACGCTGACGTGCGGCCGCCCTTGGCGATGGAGGCGGCCTTGCCGAAGGCGGCGTAGCTGACGGTCCGGCCGTCGCTGGAGGAGATGTTGCTGCCGTTGGCGTCGTAGGCGTGGGTGACCCGCGTGTTGTCCGCCCTGGTCACCGAGGCGACGGCGTGGGGGCGTCCCGTGCCGCCGGAGTCGGCGCCGTAGGCGTAGGTGCCGACGCCGGTCCTTGAGCGGATGTTGCCGTAGCCGTCGTAGGCGGTTGACTGGACCGCGCCGGAGCCGGCCTGGTGGGTCCTGAGGCGGTTCAGGCCGTCGTAGCCGAAGGCCTCCGTCAGGGTCGAGGCGCCGACGGTGCGGGCGCGGCTCTTCAGGTTGCCGAGCGCGTCCCATGCATAGGATAGGTCCTGCAGGCCCGCGTTCCCGCCGGCCTTGATGCCCTTCAGCCGCCCGGTGCGCCCGTCGAAGGCGTGGGTGCGCTTGACGCCGTTGCCCAGCGTCTCGGCCGTCACGTTGCCGCGGGCGTCCATGGCCGTGACGGTGCGGTACACGGCGTTGGGGGTGAACTTCCCTTGGCCGTCCCAGGTCCCGGCCGCGTCCTGGAGCCGCTCGAGGTGCCCGTGGGCGTTGTAGGCGTGACGGACGCCGTTGAAGTCGAACTTGGCCTCCGTGCGGCTGGCGTCGAAGAACTGGAAGGGGCGGCCGAACTGGTCGTAGGTGGC
>CAZCPU010000155.1:0-3073 GCA_964499855.1 uncultured Dehalococcoidia bacterium
GCGCCCCCATCCTACCCTTCCCCCGCCCGCGGGGGAAGGGACTGCCGTGCCCCGCCCCTGTGGATTCCGGCCCCCGTATCGTGGTACGGGGCAAGCTTCGCCGGGATGGTGATGGGGGTGGGCGGGGGAAGGGACAGCGGCCGGGGTAATCTCGTGCTATAGGGAGCCGTCTATGATTACGTCCAGGAGGGTGGGGCGGGCGGCGGATAGGGCTCGGTCTATGGCGGGTTTGATTTGGGCGGGGTCCGTGATGCGCTCGCCGTGGACGCCCATGCTGTTGGCGATGGCGGCCATGTCGAAGGGGGCGGCGAAGTCGGAGTAGGGGAGGCGGCCGCCGGAGGTCTCGGGCAGGCCGAGGACCTCGCCCTGGTAGACGTTGAAATTGACCTTGAGGACGCGGTACATGCCGTTGTTGCAGATGACGAAGACGCAGGGGATGTTGTCGTTGGCGGCGGTCCAGAGGCCCTGGACGGTCATCATGGCGCTGCCGTCGCCGAGGACGCCGAAGACGGGGCGATCGGGGTAGGCGACCTGCGTGCCCATGGTCGCGCCGACGCCGCCGCCGATGGACTGGCCGCGGACGGCGCGGATGTCGGCGCGGCGGGCGGCGTGGAGGTAGTGGCGCAGCGGGCCCCGGTTGCTGATGGCGTCGTCGACGACGATGGCGTTGGGCGGGAGGGCGTCGGCGAGCTCGGACATCATGCGGGCGGGGCTCATGGGGCGGCTGTCCCAACGCTCGGCGACGGAGGCCTCGTAGGCGTCGCGGTTGCGGCGGGCGACGTCGACGACGGCGCGGCGGCGGGCGTCGACGGCGGGCATCGCGGCGGGGGAGAGGCGCTCCTTGACGAGGGCGGTGAGCTCGGCGAGGGCGAGGGCGCAGTGGGCGACGATGCCGACGTCGGTGGGCTCGGAGCGACCGACGCGGCCGGCGACGGGGTCGACGTGGACGAGGCGGGTGTCGGGGGGCAGGATGACGTCGCCCCAGTAGAAGAGCTCCTCGAAGGGGTCGGCGCCGACGGCGAGGACGAGGTCGGCGCGCTGGACGGCGGCGCGGGAGGCGGCGACGCGGAGGGAGAGGTTGCCGAGGAACTGGGGGTGGGCGGTGGGGAAGGCCACCTCGGCGCCGCGGACCTGGTAGACGGCGAGGCCCAGGAGCTCCGCCAGCTCGACGGCGAGGTCGTTGGCGGCGTCGTCGGAGGCGCGGTCGCCGAGGAGCATGATGGGGCGCTGGGCGTCGAGGAGCAGGTCGGCGGCGCGGGCGATGCCGTCGGGGCTGGGCCGCGTGGCGTCGTGGGCGGGCCGCGAGGGGACGATGTTCATCTCGGCGATGCCCTCGAGGGCGTTGGAGGCGAACCCGACGTAGACGGGGCCCTTCGGGTGGGAGTTGGCCTCGTGGAAGGCACGGCGGAGGGCGCTCGGGACCTGCTCGGCGTGGGAGAGCTCGACGGCCCACTTGGTAACGGGGCGGACGAGCTGGGCGAGATCGGTCATGGACTCGTTCACCTTGCGGACGTCGTAGTTGGCGGAGGTGACGACCAAGGGGGTGCCGGTGTTGAGGGCGTCGAGCATGAGGGCGATGCCGTTGGCGAGGCCGCTGTCGACGTGGAGGCTGACGAAGGAGGCGCGGCCGGTGGCGCGGGCGTAGGACTCGGCCATGCCCATGGCGACGCTCTCCTGGAGGGTCAGGAAGTAGCGGATCTCGGGGTAATCGCCGAGGAGATCGATGAAGGGGGCCTCGCTGGTGCCGGGGTTGCCGAAGATGCAGTCGACGCCCTCGGCCTTGAGCATTTCGAGGAGCGCCTGCTTGCCGGTCATGGATTCGGGCATGGGGGCCTCCGCTTGGGATGGTTGGAGTGCGGGGGGATTTTACACCATGCGCGGGGGTTGGGGGGGCGCCCTTCGACAGGCTCAGGGCGAACGGCCCCCACACCCCGCCGCTCTGGATTCCCCCGCCGTCGCGGGGGCAGGCTCTGCCTCCACAGGAATGACGGGTGCGGGGGGGGCCTGTGTTGGCAAAGATGGTTGAGGGTGGGCGCCCCCATCCTAGCCTTCCCCCGCAAGCGGGGGAAGGGACTCTTGCTTCCTGCCTTGGCAGGAATGACGATTAGGCGGGTTTGCCCCGGCCGCCAGCGCCGGGGGTGCGGATGCTTAGGACGTCGCCCGGCTCCACGTCGGGGGTGACCTTGGGGGGGGCGGTGGACCTCCTCGACGCCGTCCTTGAGGAGGGTGGTCTCGCCGGGGGTTGCGTCGGCGCCGCGATGGACCTCGTTTTCGTGAGAGCCATGAATCAGTGCTAAAATGCGGCGGACGGCGCGCAGCCACGGAGCGATATCGATGAAGATGCCATCCGCCTACACGATGGGCTACGAGACGGCGCGGGCGCTGGACCCGGAAATGGCGCAGAATTACGTCGATCATACGCTCATCGGCGACCCCGAAGCCGACGGGCTGATGGAGGAGCTTGCCTCGCTCGGCCAGGGGGAGTTGGGCAGGCTGATACAGATCGGGATGGACGGCGACGAGCGCGCGCTGCGGGAGGCGCCGGCTGTCCTGCGGGAGTTCTTCGAGTCTTGCGCGAAACCGCCCGACTGGCTCGACCTGGCCGGGCTCAACCCCGGCATCCGCATGTTCCACCGGAACTCGCAGTTGGTGCTGGGGGCGATGGTGGGCGGCACGCTGGTGGAGGGGTTCTCCACGAACATCGCCAAGTCCTTCTTCATAACGGGAAAGATACGTGACCAGGGCATTCGCAGGCTGAAACAGAACAACCGCCACATGGTGGAGATCTTCCTCCCCGGGGGACTCGAAAGGGACGGCGACGGCTGGAAGCTGTCCGTTCGCATCCGGCTGGTCCATGCGATGGTCAGGCGGCTGCTGAACGCGTCAGGGGACTGGAACCATGAAGCATGGGGCACCCCGGTCAGCGCCGCCCACACGGGCTTCGCGATCACGGCTTTCTCAGCGAGGTCCCTGAAGCACCTGAAGAGCCTGGGAGCGCAGTTCGACGACGAGGAGCGGGCGAGCTTCATGCAGGTCTGGCGCTACTCCGGTCATCTCATGGGCATCCCCGATA
>CAZCPU010000156.1:0-3011 GCA_964499855.1 uncultured Dehalococcoidia bacterium
CCTCCCCTGGATACCGGCATCCGCCGGTATGGAGGTTGGGGGCGGTGGGGGCGTGGGAACGACGGGAGGGGTGGGTGGCCATGCGTTTTGGAGGGGCGCGGAGTTGACATAGCTGAGGCGTGGCCGCAACCTTTAGGGGTGATGGGCGCGCACGCGCCCAAGTAGATTTGGGGGTCCCTCAGGGGTACTGTGAACCTGTCCAGAATCATCCCCGTGGTGTCGTATCCCGCTGTGCTTGCTGCGGGCTTTGCAGTGTACGCGGGGCTGGTGTACGCGGCCGGGTGGCCGGTGACGCTGGCGTCGTACGCGGCGGTGGTGACGGGGGCGGCGCTGGTGACGCTGCACGAGGCGAAGCTGCCGTACCGGCGCGAGTGGCGGCCGTCGGCGGGCGTCGTGACGGCGGACGCGCTGTTCATGGGGACGGTGCAGGGCGTGCTCCCGCTGCTGCTCTCGCTCACGGTGGTGATCTGGGTCGCGGGCCTGCTGGACTCGACGGGGCTGTCGGTCGACGGGCTGTGGCCGGACGCGTGGCCATTGGCGGCGCAGGTGTGCCTGATGCTGCTGGCGGCCGACTTTCCCCGGTACTGGCTGCACCGGGCGTTCCACGGGGTCCCGACGATGTGGCGGCTGCACGCGGTACACCACTCGCCGCACCAGCTCTACTGGCTGAACGTGGGGCGCTTCCACCCGATCGAGAAATCGATCCAGTACGCGGTGGACTCGCTGCCGTTCGCGCTGCTGGGGGCGCCGCCGGAGACGCTGGCGGCGTACTTTGTGTTCTACGCGATCAACGGGTTCTTCCAGCACTCGAACTGCCTGGTGCGGCTGGGGCCGCTGAACTACGTGGTGAGCGGGCCGGAGCTGCACCGGTGGCACCACTCGGAGGTCTCGGCGGAGTCGAACAACAACTACGGCAACAACCTCATCGTGTGGGACGTCCTGTTCGGGACGCGATGGCTGCCCAAGGGGCGTGAGGTGGGGGTGCTGGGGCTGCACAACCGGGCGTACCCGCTGGGGTTCTTCCCGCAGATGCGGACGCCGTTCATCGCGGGGTTGGAGAAGTGAGCGGACTGGGATACAGGGCGTTCAAGGCGGCGCTGGGCCTGACGCAGGGGCCGCGGCACCGGGGCATGGTGCGGGCAGCGGGTGACCCTCGCGGGGCGCAGGAGGCGGCGCTGCGGCGCATCCTGACGGCGAACGCGGGGACGGAGTTCGGGCGGGAGCACTCGTTTGCGCGGGTGTCGGGCATTGGGGAATACCGGCAGGCCGTGCCGGTGTGCACGTACGAGGACCTGCGGGAGGCCATCGAGCGACAGGAGCTGACGGGCGACAAGTGCCTGACGGAGGAGCCGCCGGTGTACTACCACCGCACGAGCGGGACGGTGGGCGCGCCGAAGAACATCCCGGTGACGGCGTCGGGGCTGGCGCAGATGAAGCTGGACCAGAGGCTCTCGGCGTACGTGTGGGCGCGGCACTCGGGCGTGCTGGAGCGGAAGGCGCTGGGCGTCGGCGGGGCGGCGGTGGAGGGACGGATGCCGGGGGGGACGGCGTTCGGGTCGGCGTCGGGGCTGCTGTACCGGAGCCAATCGCGGTTCGTGCGGTCGCGGTACGTGCTGCCGGCGGAGGTGTCGGAGATCGAGGACTACGACCTGCGGTACCTGACGATGGCGGTGTACGGGCTGGCGGAGAAGGGGGTGACGGGGATCGCGACGGCGAACCCGTCGACGTTCCTGCGACTGCTGGCGGTGGTACACAGCAACGCGGACACAGTGCTCGACGCCATCGCGACGGGGCGGCTGCCGGAGTCGCCGGCGGGGCTCGAACTGCGGGCGCGGCCGGAGCGGGCGCGGGAGCTTTCGCGGCGGCTGGAGTCGGCGGGGCGGCTGACGTACGCGGACATCTGGCCGGACCTGCGGGGCGTCGTCACGTGGACGGGCGGGAGCTGCGGCATCGCGCTGGGGAACCTGGGGCCGCTGCTGCCGGAGGGGACGCGGATCATCGAGTGGGGGTACTCGTCGAGCGAGTTCCGGGGGACGCTGAACGTGGACATCCGGCGGAACGCGTGCCTGCCGACGTTCCTCAACACGGTCTTCGAGTTCGTGGAGCGGGAGAAGTGGGAGGCGGACGGGGCCGACTACCTTGGGCTGCACGAGCTGGAGGAGGGACGCGAATACTACGTCTTCGTGACGACGGTGGACGGGCTGTACCGGTACGACATCAACGACATCGTGCGGGTGGACGGCTGGGTGGAGGCGACGCCGACGCTGGCGTTCGTGCAGAAGGGGAAGGGCGTCACCAACATCACGGGGGAGAAGGTGACGGAGTCGCAGGTGCTGGACGCGGTGACAGCGTGCTTCGCCGTCTCGGGCGCGACGCCGCACTTCTTCATCATGCTGGCGGACGAGGACGCGGCGGGCTACCGGCTGTACGTCGAGACGGGGGCAAGCGCGATGGACGGCGCGGAGGCGGCGGACATCGACCGGCGGCTGAGCGCGCTGAACATCGAGTACGAGAGCAAGCGGCAGAGCGGTCGGCTGGCGATGCTGGGGGTGCGGCTGCTGCCGCCGGGCACCGGCGACCTGTACCGCGAGAGCTGCGTCTCGGCCGGGCAGCGGGACGCGCAGTTCAAGCACCTGCACCTGCAGTACGCGCGTGACTGCTCGTTCGACTTCGACGCGGTCCCGGGCGTGGCGTAGGCACGTGCGCATCGAGGGGCTGGAGGTCTACAGCTTTCCAGTGCCGTTCAAGACGGTGTTCCGGCACGCGTCGGCGAGCAGGTCTCGGGCGGAGAACCTGATCGTGGCGGCGCGGTCGGGCGACGGAGTGACGGGATACGGCGAGGGGTGCCCGCGCCCGTACGTGACGGGGGAGACGGTCGAGGGCGGCGCGGCGTTCATCCGGCGGCACGCGGGGGCCATCGCGGGCGAGGTGGGCGACGCGGCGGGGCTGCGGGCGTGGGCGGAGGCGCACCGGGGGGAGATCGACGAGAACCCGGCGGCGTTCTGCGCGGT
>CAZCPU010000157.1:0-3005 GCA_964499855.1 uncultured Dehalococcoidia bacterium
GGCCTGCTGCTCCACGTGGTACAGCTCGTGCCCCATCAGCACGGTCCAGTTCAGCGATCCCTCCGGCGCCGCGTGCTTGGTCACGTGCACCGTCCCGTTGATGGTAACCGCGTGGTTCCCGTTCAGCCCGAACAGCCACCCGAAGAACGACCCCCGCAGCACCGGCACCCGCTCCATCACCTCGTCCGAGTACCACGGACGCAGCGCGGCCCTCACCTCGAGGGAGAGGGCCGCTCGCTTCGACATCGCTCAATCGCCTGCCCGCATCGGCACGGCCCGCTTGGTGCTCTGATGCTCACCCGGGCCAACCGCCGTTCAGATCAAAACATCTCCCGGATCTCGTCCATCTCCTCACCCGATAGCTGCCACTCCGCCGCCTTCGCGTTGGCCGTAACCTGCTCCGGCTTCGTCGCCCCCGCGATCACGCTCGGCACCACCGGGCTGCCCAGCAGCCACGCGAACGCCAGCTCCGCGACCGAGTGCCCGCGCTCTCCGGAGAAGCTCTGCAGCTTGCCCAGCAGGCTCCAGTTCGCCTCCGTCAGGTACCGGTTGCCCATGTTTGGCGACCCCGCGAAGCGCGTGCCCTCCGGGGGTTCCTCGCCCTGCGTGTACTTCCCCGTCAGGAATCCGCTGGCCAGCGGGAAGAAGGGGATGACGCTCACGCCGTACCGCTCCGACACCGGCGCCACCTCCCGCTCGACGTCGCGCGCCACCAGGCTGTACTCGTTCTGGATGCAGCAGTAGTTGTACAGGTTGCTCGCCCGCGCCGCCCAGATCGCCTCGACGAGTTGCCACGCCGTGTAGTTCGAGCACCCCAGGTACCGCACCTTGCCGCTGTGTACCAGGTCGTCCAGCGCCCGCATCGTCTCCTCGATGGGCGTGTCCGCGTCCCACCGGTGCATGTAGAACAGGTCGATGTAGTCCGTGTCCAGCCGCTTCAGGCTCAGCTCCACCTGCTGCATGATGTGGTGCCGCGTCGCCCCCCGCTGGTTCGGCCCCGTGACCGGCGTTCCCGGCGGGCCGAGCCCTGCCCCCGCCTTCGTCGCGATGATCATGTCCTGCCGGTTCTTCCCCAGCACCTTGCCGATGTACTCCTCCGACTTGCCCCCGCCGTACGTGTTGGCACAGTCCAGGAAGTTGATGCCCTCCTCCATGGTCTGGTGCAGCACCTTCTTCGTCGCGTCGTAGTCCATCCTGCCGCCGAAGTTGTTTGTGCCCAGCCCAATGGTCGAGATCTCCAGGCCGGTCTGGCCCAGCCGACGGTACTCCATGCATTTCCTCCCATGTGTTTAGACCCCCGCGCGACCTTCGCAGGGCTCCATCCGCTCGCCCTGTGGCTCTCGAAGCGTCTAGCGAACGGTTGTGGCCCTCATTCGCGCAGGGGTCTTGGCGCTCAATCTATGTCAGTCGCCGGCTACACCCACTCGCCGAAGCCCATGGCGCAGCCGTTGCCCGCCTCCGTCCGGTAGCAGGGCACGTAGTCGACCAGGTCCATCGTCTGCCCGGTCACGGACATCACGCCCGCCAGCGCAATCCAGTTCTTGATCTCAGACGTCCCGGCCCGGAAACGCTCGTCCGGGTAGTCGAGCAGCTTGTCCGTGTCGCCCGACTTCAGCCCCTCGATGATCCGGTAGTCCATGTCCTCCTCGATCACCGTGTGGCTAAGCCCGCCCGACGCGAACACCGCCACCCGCTTCGAGGTGTCCCAGTCCTGCAACGCCCGCCCGATGGCCTGCCCAAACTTGTAGCAGCGCGCCGCCGATGGCGCATTCGGCGGGTAGTAGGTGTTGACCATGATCGGCACGTTCGGGATCGCCTTGTTGTCCATCAGCCGCCGGTAGAAGTAGTAGAAGGCGTGCCCGATGTTCCCCTCGCTGCGCGATACCGGCAGCTTGTTGGACCGGGCGATGTCGAACTCCGCCGCCACCATGCTCGTGATCAGGTGCATGCCCAGCTCCGCGTCCGTCGGCTGCTCGATGAGCTCTGCCGGGTGGTTGCCGACGCCCGGGTCCGTGTACGCCTGCGGGCCCCGGCCGCCGTGCCGCGCGACGTCCGCGACGCTCTCGCCGTGGTAGATCGCGAACGTGGGCATGTGGTCATCCTGGAACAGCTCGTGCTGGTCGTCCCCCAGGATCACGCACACGTCCGGCGCGACACGTCGGTACGTCTCGCCCAGGTGCGCGATCGCCCGCTGGCACGCGTCGAACCGCGCGGCAAACGTCTCCTCGGAGAGCTCCTTCTCGAAGTGGTCGCCGGCGCGAAGCTCCGCCAGTTCGCCGTACGTGTAGGTCTTGCCGTTGAACCAGTGCTCGTTCTGCGTCCGCGACCGGTCGCCGTACTCGCGCCACCGCGTCGGCTGCATCTCCAGCTGCGGCGCATGCGATGAGGCCATGCCCAAGACTATCTCTGCCATACCAGGACTCCTCTCTCCCCCCAGTGCATGCCGGGATTATATACCGTCATCAACCTCACGTCAGGTATAGTATCCCCACACCCACACCGCAGGAGGTCGCCATGCGTGCCGCCGTCGTCACCGAGCCCGGAGGCCCCGAGGTCTTCAAGGTCATCGAGCGGGACGACCCCCACTTCGGCCCCGACGAGGTCCTCGTCGACGTCAAGGCGTCGGCCCTCAACCGCGCCGACCTCTCCCAGCGCCGCGGCAACTACCCCGCCCCGCCCGGCATCCCTCAGGACATCCCCGGCCTCGAGATGGCCGGCGTCGTTGCCGCCGTCGGCGACCGTGTGACGTCACTCCGCGAGGGCGATCGCGTATTCGGCCTCATTGGCGGTGGCGGCTATGCCACACGTGTCGCCACCCACGAGCGCATGGCGATGCGCATCCCCGACGGCATGTCCTTCACCGAGGCTGCCTCCATCCCGGAGGTCTTCTTCACCGCCTACGACGCCCTCTTCACCAGCTGCAATCTCGTCATGGGCGAGAGCGCCCTCATCCACGCCGCCGGCAGCGGCATCGGCATCGCCGCCATCCAGCTCGCCCGCCACGC
>CAZCPU010000158.1:0-2992 GCA_964499855.1 uncultured Dehalococcoidia bacterium
TGCGGCTGGCGAGCACGCACGCGATCCGGCAGTCGGCGGACGTGGTGGACATCGCGTACGGCGTCTTCGGCGCGAACGCCATCTTCGAGACGAGCCCGATCCAGCGCAAGTTCCAGGACGCGCACGCGATCACCCAGCAGATCCAGGGCCGACCCGAGTTCTATCAGATCGCCGGCCAGCACCTGCTCGGGCTGGAGCCCCGGGGGCGGTTCTTCTAGGGGCCTGTACCGCAGACCTCAGCCGGGACTTTCGCACTGCCACGCTTCTGCTATAGACCGTAATACAAATCGGGCATCAGTCTGTGCACTCTTTTGTCCGGCTCCCATGGAATCCCTACATTGGTGTTGCCATACATCTCCGCATTGGGGTTAGGATGTAGTGGTTACAATCGGCATTGCCTAGAGAGGACCCAGAGATTTGATCGAAACCGCTGGCGCGCAAACGCCAACAACCCACTGAGGGGATGCCAATGAGAGCAGCCCTCAGGCTCAACGGCCTCTTCGATATCGTATTTGTGGCCCTTACCTTTGCGGTGGGGGTGCAACTTGTCCGTCTCTTCATCACGGGCATCGTCTTCTACCTCCGAGAGGTACGGGAGTTCAGCACCGTCAGCCTTGGAGGGCTGGCATTCCTCGTATTCGGGACGGTGTTCCTGACGCCGATCGCCGTCCGGCTGTTCGGCCCGCGGCGGACGATGCTGGGAGCGATCGCCGTCATGGCGCTGGCGCGGCTGGCGGAGCAGAGCGTCACCGAGCCGCAAATTGACTTGATACTCTCCGCCGTGGGCGTCATCGCGTTCCTGCCGGTCATCCCGCTGGCGAAGGGGCTCGTGGACACGGCCACGACGTCGGGCGGCGGGCACTGGCGCTACGGGCTGCTGCTGGGGCTCGCGCTGGACACGGCGGTCAAGGGCGGGCTCGGCACGGTGGACCCGTCGTGGCAGGCGGGCGCCTGGGTGGGGCTCATCGGGCTGGGCCTGCCCCTCGCGCTCCTGGCATGCGTCCAACGCGAGGCGCTCCGGGGAAGCGTCGCGGACGCGCCGACGGTCCCGTGCGTGCGCGACGCGCTGCCGCTGCTGGCGCTCGGCCCATTCCTGCTGCTCGAGCTGCTCCTGTTCCAGAACGTCGCGCAGCAGGCCGCGCTCACGGACTGGCACCAGCCGGCCGTGCTGGCGTGGATTGCCGGGGCCAACGTGGCCGGGCTGCTGGTGGCGGCGTCCCTCATGGGTCAACGCCTGCCGTGGCCGGTCCTCGTCGCGGCGGGGGTGGTGCTGGTCGCGGCCGTGTACTGGGAACGGACCGGCTGGCAGGCGGCGGGCTCGATGCTCGCCGGGCACCTGGCGGCGGTCGTCCTGGTGGCGAAGTCCGTGGGCGGCGAGCCCATGCCCCGCGATTCATGGGGCCTCGGCGCAGCGTGGACGGCGTCGGTTGGCGTCATGGTCTTCCTTGCGCTCGCCTTCATCTACTACGCCGGCTACGACATCGAGGTGGGCATCAGCCAGCCCCAGGCGCTGCTTGCCGCGGCTGTGCTGGTGATGCTGATCTCGCTCGTGCCGCAGCGGCAACAGGGGCCGAAGCCGCAGTGGGACGTGTGGGTGGGCGTGGCCCCGGCGGCGCTCCTGATAGCCCCGCTGGCGCTCACGTTGACATGGGCCATTCACAACCCGGAGCCGGCCCAGGGCCTGCCGATGCGCTTCATGACCTACAACATCCACCAGGGGTTCGGCACTGACGGCAACCTGAACATGGAGGCGCTGGCCGAAGCCATCGAGGCCGAGGAGCCGGACGTCATCGCCCTGCAGGAGGTGTCGCGCGGGTGGCTGATCAACGGCTCCGTGGACACGCTCGAGTGGCTCTCGCAGCGGCTGGGCATGCCGTACGTCTGGGGCCCCGCCGCCGACTCGGCCTGGGGGAACGCCGTCCTGAGCCGGTATCCCCTAACCGGGGTCGAGCACCACTCCATGCCCAACAACGACGACCTCATCATGGACCGGGGCTTCCTCTGGATTGAGATCGACACGTCGATGGGCACCCGGCTGCGCGTCATCGCGACGCACTTCCACTCCGGCGAGGGGGACAGCGACCTGCGACTGCCGCAGGCCTTCGCAATCCTGAAACGCTGGCAGAACGAGGAGCGCACGGTTCTCCTCGGCGACTTCAACGCCAGGCCCGACTCTCCCGAGGTCCAGGCCATCCTGCAAGCGGGTTTCGAGGATACCCTCGTGGAGGCGGGCGCCGACGGGGACGGCTACACCTACGCTTCCGACGACCTGGTCGAGCGCATCGACTACATCTTCGTGACGCCCGACCTCTCCGCGCAGGACTTTTCTGTCAGGCTCACGCAGGCCTCGGACCACCTGCCCGTCGCGGTCACCGTGGTGGGCGGCGGCTAGCCCGTCCGCCTAGTAGAAGGACGTGCAGGCGCTGTCGATCGTCTGGATGACCGACTCCTGGTCGAAGTGGGCCTTGTAGCCATTGGCCACGACGGCCAGCTTCTCCGGCGCGTCGCTGTCCAGCGGGGCGAAGACGACGAGGACCTTGGAACGCTCCCGCTCCACGGCGCCCGTGACGGTCTGCCACTGTCCCTGCCCGTCGAGCACGGTGAGCCCCTTGGGGAAGTTAGGCGTCACCACGTTGTCGACGAAGATCTCCCACTCCCGGTCGCTCACAACCTCCCGGCCGTCCTTGTTGCGGCCGAAGTAGAGTCGATACTCGGCCCAGTGCTCGGTGCCCTCCGGGCAGACGGTCACGCCGGCATCCTCGGCGCCCGTGGCCTCGGCGTCGGAGTCCGCGCCCACGCACGCCGCAACGGCGAGCAGCGCCGTCAGCGCGACGGCAAGGAGCGCGGCGATGCGGGGCATGGCGGGACCTCCCTTGGGGACTTCCGGGGTGACCGGCCCACACTATACACCAGCCGAGGCGGAGCCCCTTCCTCCGGCCTTTCTTCCCCCGTACCCCCTCCCCTGCTATCCTGTGCACACTCGGCAAGGGGG
>CAZCPU010000159.1:0-2960 GCA_964499855.1 uncultured Dehalococcoidia bacterium
GCCGTCGTGCGGCTCGCGCGGGAGCATTTTTCCGCGCTCCGCACCTGTGCGCCCGACGCCGCGGTCTCTGTTGGCGATGCACGTCTGCTCCTGGACCGCGAGCAGGCCAGGCTCGACATCCTCGCCCTGGACGCCTTCACCTCGGACGCCATACCCGTCCACCTTCTCACCCTGGAGGCGTTCCAGGTCTACCTCCGCACCCTCACGCCGGACGGCGTGATCGCGGTCCACATCAGCAACCGGCATCTCGATCTGGAGCCGGTGCTGGCGGCGCTGGCGGAACGCATGGGTCTCGCCGGGCGAGTCAAGCGCTACAGCGCCCCGGAGGACGTTTCGCCGCCCCACATAGTCCAGTCGTCCCACGTCGCGATCCTCGCCCGCGACGAGGACGCGATCCGGGAACTCGGTCTCGATACCGGTTGGGTCGCGCTCGGCGCACCCGACCGGGTGCAGGTGTGGACCGACGACCATGCCGGCATCGTGCCGCTCCTGCGCCATTGGTAGCCCGCCGCCCGGGTGTGGCGTGGCATGTGGCAGCGGCGCGTCACGACCCGGCGGATGGCCAAGCCCCCGTCCTGCCGCAAGTCCCGATGCCATCATCCGCAAGGAGAAGTAGGATGCCTGGAAGAAGACCGCGATCGGCGATCCTGTCGGTCCTCCCGGCAGCGGTACTCGCGCTGTCGATCTCGTTTTCGACCGCCCCCGCAGACGCCGGATCCCTGCCGACGCCCGAGGCGACGGAGATCCTGACCCTGGCAGACGACGATGCGCGCCTCGTCATCGGCTTTGCGGCCCCGCTCCCGGGCGTGCCCGACAGGATCGGCCTCGTCGTGGAGTGCGGGCGCACGGAGCGGAGCCTGTACGCGGCCCTCTTCTTCGGCTTCTTCCCCGACGGAAAGCCCGTGCAGGCCACCGTGCGGGATCCAGACGGCCGGACCATGCGCCTCGGCCCGCCGTTGCTGGGCTCGCGCTTCTCAGGCTTCCACGATCCCGAGGTCCATGACCGGGACGATGTCCTGCGCCTGATGAAGATGGCGTTCGCTCACGGCGCGCTCCTTAGCAACGGCCACAATGCAGTCTGGAACCGCATACCCGATGCCGACAACCGTGAGGCCCGCCGGCGCGTCCTCGTCTGCGCCGGCGAAGACAGCTGACGCCTGCGGCTTCGGAGTGTTGGAAGGATATGGCCGTAACGATCTACTACGATGGCGGCTGCCCCTTCTGCGCCCGCTACGTGCGGCTGCTCCGCCTGCGGCGAACCGCGGGCGAGGTGGACCTCGTCAATCTCCGCGACCACGCCGGTATTCGCGGCGAGCTCGAAGACGACGGCTTCGATCCCGACCAAGGCATGATCATCGAAAATGAGGGGCGCCGCCTCGGGGGGGCCGATGCGGTCAATGCACTGGCGCTGATGTCCACGTCTTCAGGTCTGTTCAACCGCACGAACCGCCTGCTGCTGTCGTCCCCCGCGCTTGCCGCCCTCATCTATCCGATCCTGCGGTCCGGGCGCTGGCTAGCCCTGTTCCTGCTCGGACGCGAGGGCTTCGCCGCCGAGGATTCCGGACTCGCTGCGCGCGCAGAGATATTCGCCAGCTTCTTCGCCCTCTTCTCCATCTTCCACTTCTTCAACTACGCCTTCGAATACAACCGCTTCCCGCCCCAATGGGACCAGATCGCGCTGGTGCTGGCCGCCGTCATGCTGCTGTTCAGGCCGCACTCGGCGCGCGTGCTCTGGCTGTTGATGCTGGTGAGTACCGTCAGCACAGTGCTGCAGGCGCCCGCCCACTCCAACCACACCATGGTGCGCAGCGCCGTTCTGCTGGGTTACTGGGCTTCCTTCTTCTATGCCATGGCCCGGGGAAGCCGCTGGTCAGCGGTCTTCGCCAACTTCACCGTCGCCGGCCAGGGGGCTCTCCTGGTCATGTATGCCTTCGGCGTCTTCCACAAGATCAACACGGATTTCCTGAACCCCGAGACCAGCTGCGCGGTGGCATTGTGGAAGCTCATGCCGGAGCCGCTCCACGGGCTTGATAGCCCGCTCGTTCACCACGCGACGATCTACGGCACGTTCATCGCCGAAGGCGCCATCGTCCTGATGCTCCTGACCCCGCGCCTGCGCCACTACGGCATCGTCGCCGGAATCCTCTTCCACATCCTGATCGCATTCAGCGACTACGCGATGTACATCACCTTCACCATGCTCTCGATCTCCCTGCACGCGCTCTTTCTGAGCGGCGAGGGCGCCGAGAGGATCGCCGCATCGCGAGGCATCAGGATCCTCCGGGTGCGGCTGTTCAACCCGCTCTACGCAGCCATCGGCCTCATCCTGATCGCATGCCTCGCGCTCGCCGCTGCCCTCGAGGAGTATTCGCTGGTCACGGCTCTGGCATTACCCTTCGTGCTGCCGTTCTGCCTCCTGGTCGTCCGCCACGGCCGATCGACGCAACCCCTGCTGGGGCTACGGGGTGCGCGGCGCAATCGCGCTGCTCTCCTCATCGGATCCGTGGTCACCGTGCTGTTCTTCGCCAACTGCGCCATGCCGTATCTGGGCCTCAAGTCCGCCCAGGCGGTCAACATGTTCGCGAACCTGCGCCTCGAGGGCGGCGTCAGCAATCACCTCGTCCTGCCGCACCCGCCGGGCCCGTTCGGCTACCTCGAGGATGTCGCGGTGATCGAAGACAGCGGCGGCGACGCCGGGCTCGAGTGGTTCCGGCAAGAAGAGCACGCCATCGTCTACTACGATCTCCTTGTGCGTCTGCAGCAGAACCCCGACCTCATCGTGAGCTTCACACGGGACGGACGCTTGCATGAGCAGGTGGGCGCCGCCGATCTCGCAAACGACATGGCTGAACTGCTGCACCCGGCCTGGTTCCGCAAATGGTTCCACTTCCAGCCCGCCGCACTCGAGAGGCCCGAGCGGTGCAACATGTAGACCCATTCGACACGGTACGCGCAGATGC
>CAZCPU010000160.1:0-2900 GCA_964499855.1 uncultured Dehalococcoidia bacterium
CCTATACTGGCAACGCCCACAGTACAGCGGAACTGCCGCAAGGAGCGCGCCATGACCATCTTCCTGAGCAACGAGGACGTCCGCACCCTGCTGCCCATGGACGAGTGCATCGACCTGATGGAGCAGGTCTTCCGCGACGAGGCCGACGGCAAGGCCGTCAACCTGCCCCGCCAGCACCTGCCGCTGCCGAAGGGCTTTCACCGGACGGTGCAGGGCGTCGCGGAGGGTTTTGGCGTCTACGGCATGAAGACCTACGGCAGCGACCGCCGCCCCAACGCCCCCAACCGAACGCGCTACCTCGTCCTCCTCTACAGCCTCGAGACCGGCGCCCTCGACGCCATCGTCGACGCGCGCGACCTCGGCCAGATTCGCACCGGCGCGGTCAGCGGCCTCGCCACCAAGTACATGGCGCGGGAGGACGCGACGACCCTCGGCATCATCGGCACCGGCTGGGAGGCCCGCGCGCAGATCGCGGCCATGAACGCCGTCCGCAACATCTCCCACGTCAAGGCCTACAGCCGCTCCGCCGAGAACCGCGAGGCCTTCTGCGCCGAGATGCGCGAGAAGCACGGGCTGGACGTCGACCCCGTGGACACCGCCGAGGAGGCCTGCCGCGACGTGGACATCCTCGTCACCATCACCGGCGCCGACGAGCCCGTCATGCAGGGCGAGTGGCTGCAGGCCGGCATGCACGTCAACGGCATCGGCGCGACGGGGACCAACCGCCGCGAGCTCGACGTCGAGGCCGTCCGCCGCTCCGACCTCGTCGCCGTCGAGAACATGGAGCAGTCAAGGATCGACAGCGGCGAGCTCCTGTATGCGGAGAAGGAAGGGGCCTTCGACTGGTCCCGCGCGGTCGCCCTTGCGGACATCGTCGTCGGCAAGGCGACCGGCCGCCCCTCCGCGGAGGCCATCACGCAGTTCAACGCGCTGGGCGTCGGCACGGAGGACCTCGCCGCCGCGTCCGTCGTCTACCGCAAGGCGGTCGAGCAGGGGATGGGCGCGGAGCTGGCGATGCAGTAGTGGGGCGCGCCCGTTCGCCCTGAGCCTGTCGAAGGGCCTCACGAACGAGCTCCCGGTTTGCGGCACGACTCCTCCGCAGGCCCTACACTAGTACCCCATGACGGGCCCTGAGCTCACCGTCCTCAACTGGCTGCTGGCCGCCTCGCCGCTTGTCGTGCTCGCGGGGGCGATGCTGTGGCTGAACCGGCCGTCCGAGCAGGCCGGCGCCGCCGCGTTCGCGCTGGCCGTCGCCCTCGCGCTGCTGGCCTTCGGCGCCGAGCTCGGCCACGTCGGCATCGCCGCCGCCAAGGGGGCGAACCTCGCCGTCTTCGTGCTCACCATCGTCTGGGCCGCCGTCTTCCTCTACAACATCCTGGACCGCCTGGGCGCGGTGGACGCCGTGGGCCGCCACATGGCCGCGCTGTCCAACGACCAGCTCGCCCAGGCCCTCATCATCGGGTGGGGGTTCTCCAGCACGATCCAGGGGGTCACCGGCTTCGGCGTGCCCGTGGCCGTGTCCGCGCCGCTGCTCATCATGCTGGGCGTCCCGCCGGTCCGCGCCGCCGCGATGTCCCTCATCGGCCACGGCTGGGCGGTCACCTTCGGCTCCCTCGGCTCCTCCTACTACACCCTCCAGCTCGTGACCGGCATAGAGGAGGCGGTCATCGCGCCGCACATGGCGCTGCTCTTCCTGCCCGTGACCATCGCCAGCGGCATGCTGGTGGCGCACATACAGGGCGGCCTTCGAGCGGTGTGGCGCAGCCTGCCGGTGGTGGTCGTCGCGGGCGGGGTCATGGGCGGCGCGATGTACGGGCTGGCGCTGGCGGGCGCGCCGCAGGTGGCGTCGCTGGGCGCGGGCATGCTCGGCACGGCGGCGCTCGTCGTCCTGACGCGCACGCCGATGCTCGTCGGCGCGCGGCGGGGCGAGGCATCGACGGCGGCCGTCCCGGAGCCGGCGGGAGAGGGCGCGGGCATGCCCCCGCTGCTCGCCTTCATGCCCTACTTCGTCATCATCGCCCTCAGCTTCGGCGCGCAGGTGGGGCCCGTGAAGGAGGCCGTCAGCGGCCTGCGGCTGGCCCTCGACTACCCCGGCTTCACGACGGGGCAGGGCTTCGCCGTCGCGCCCGCCGACGACTACGCCGCCATCCGGCTGCTCGGGCACCCCGGGCCCCTCATCCTCATCGCGACGGCGATCAGCGCGGCGGTCTACGTGGCGGCGAAGCGGTGGCGCGGCGGGCTGGTCCCGGGCGCGCTCCGGTTCACCTACGACCAGTGCGCGGGCACGACGCTGGGGGTGCTGGCCATGGTGGCGATGGCCGTCGTGATGGCGGACACGGGCATGACGGTGCTGCTGGCGCAGGGAATCGCGAACGTGTCCGGGCCGCTCTTCCCGCTGGCGTCGCCCTTCATCGGCCTGCTGGGCTCGTTCATGAGCGGGAGCAACACCAACTCCAACGTCATGTTCGGGCTGCTGCAGGTGGAGGCGGCGCGAGCGCTGGGCATCGGCTCCGTGACCATCGCGAGCATTCAGTCGATCGGCGGCTCCGTGGGCAGCTCGATGGCGCCCGCGAAGGTCGTCGTCGGCGCGACGGTCGCCGGCCTCGGCGACGAGGTGCGCGAGATCTTCCGCATCGTCATCCCGTACGTGCTCGCGCTGGTGCTGCTCGCGGGCGTGGAGGCGATGGTCGTCGTGCGGTTCCTGACGTGGCTGGAGCGGTGAGGGGGCCCTACCGCTCCTTCACGAGCCAGTAGTCGCCGTCCGGCGACGCTATCAGCTCGGAGTCGAACCTGTCCTCGGGAAACAGTTCCGTCAACGACTCGAGAGTTTCGCCCTCGTTGACCGCTTCAAACTCTTTGCCATCGCGCTGGATGACCAGCATGCGCCTGGCGCGTGACTC
>CAZCPU010000161.1:0-2853 GCA_964499855.1 uncultured Dehalococcoidia bacterium
ATCATCGACGCGTTGAGGAAGGCGAAGTCCATCGGCTGCTCGGTGTGGCCGATGCCGGGCATGCCCGCCCGCAACAGCGCCCACAGGGCGAAGATGACGAGGAAAACTGCTTCCGTCGCCAGCAGCAACCGCCACTCGCGTCGCACAAAGTCGACCAACTCCGGCCACATGCGACGCGCGATCGCGGCAGCGGCGACGACCAGCGCAGCGAAGACCAATGCGGCGGTCGCGCGCGGCCCGAGGGGAAAGTGCGCGCTCCCGAGAACCCACACCGGGTACGCGAGCATCAGCATGCCCAGCGGCTTCGCAAAGCCAAAGCCGCGGTCACGGAGCGCGGGGAAGAGCGCAAAGGCGACAGGCAACGCGAGTAGGCCCAACGCCTCGATGGTGAATAGCCAGAGGATGGCGTGCGTCATCAGCGGCTGGCGCTGAACAGGGCGTCCACGTACTCTTCCGGCGCGAAGGGAGAGAGGTCAGCCATGCCCTCGCCGGTGCCAACGAAACGGACGGGCAGCCCAAGCTCCCGGGCGATTGCCAGCACCACGCCGCCCTTCGCCGTGCCGTCCAGCTTGGTCAGCACGATGCCCGTGCATCCGACAGCTTGCGTGAACTCCTTGGCCTGCGTGAGCCCGTTCTGACCCGTGGTGGCGTCCAGCACCAGAAGCACCTCGTGGGGCGCGGCGTCGTCCACCCGGCCGAGGACGCGGCCGATCTTCTTCATCTCTTCCATCAGGTTGCTCTTGGTGTGCAGCCGCCCGGCCGTGTCGACGATGAGCACGTCGGCGCCGCGAGCGCGGGCCGCCTGCATGGCGTCGAAGGCGACGGCCGCGGGGTCGCCGCCCTGGTTGTGCGCGATGACGTCGGCGCCCGCTCGCTCGCCCCAGTGCTGGAGCTGCTCGATAGCGGCGGCCCGGAACGTGTCCGCGGCGGCGAGGACGACGCGCTTGCCCTCATCGCGGAAGAGCGCGGCCAGCTTGGCGATGCTGGTCGTCTTGCCCGCGCCGTTAACACCGACCACCAGCACGACCAGCGGCGTGTGTGCAGACGGGCCGTTGCTCTCGCCCTCCACGGCGGTGAGCACGCCGAGGATGTCGGATTTCAGCGCCTCGAAGACCTCGTCGGCTGAGCGGGCGCCTCGGGCACGGTCGCGTGCGCGGTCCAGCAGCTCCATCGTGAGCCCCACGCCGACGTCGGCCTCGATGAGGAGCTCCTCTGCCTCGTCCCAGACGTCCTCGCCGGCGCCTCCGCGCACCATGAGGTCCTTGAGCCGGCCAAAGAAGGTCGTGCGGCTGCGCTCCAAGCCACGCTCCGCCTCTTCCTTGCCTCCCTTACGTCTCAGAAATCCAAACGGCATCGCCTGTTTTACTCCTATTCCTGCCGGCTACCCGAAGATCCGAGGGACGCCCTCGCCGATGCCGTACGACAAGGCGGCGCCAACCGTGCCGATGATCAAGACTTCCAAACCGTGCATCCAGGGTGACTTCTTGACCAGCCGCCCCTTGTAAACGCCGAGGCCATAGAGTCCGGCCAACGTGACGCCGACCGACACCGGGAATGCCGATGCAATATCGAGGAAGAAGTACGGCAGAATGGGAATCATGGCCGCGACGACAAATGCGGCGCCCATCGTGATGGCGTCCTTGAGCGGATTTGAGGTGATTTCCGGACTGATGCCCAACTCCTTCTCCAAGAGCGTACGGAGCCACAGGTCCTTATCCTCCGAAACCTTGTCAGCGAGGCCTCGCGCCTCTCGCAAGCTCAGCCCCTCCCGCTGGTATAACGACACGAGCTCAGCCAACTCCTCCGCGGGGTGTTCCTCCAGCTCCCGCGCTTCCTTCTCGATTTCGGCCCGCTGCAGGTCCTGCTCGGCGCGCGAACCCAGGAAGGCGCCCGTGGCCATCGAGATCATTCCCGCGAGGGCGCCGGCCAGCCCGGCCACGAGCACGAACGACGCGTTGTCGCCGGTCACGGCGGCGGCCACAGCGGTGACGAGCGCCAGGGTGCTGACGAGCCCGTCCTGCGCGCCGAAGACCACCTCGCGGATGCGGGCGGAAGCGGCGATGCGCCAGCGCTCGGTATCGACCTCCTCCGTGCTGGCCCATGACTGCCGGTTGACGAACGGCTCGGCGGTATCGGCTCTCGCGGCAGCCTCGGCCTGTTGGACCTGCGCCGGGGTGGGCTGCGCGAGGGCCTGCTCCGACAGCTTTTGCTCCAGCTGCTCCAAAGAGGACTCGAACATGTTGAGGTGGTGCTGCTCGCGGTCCATGGCCATGCGGAAGGTATCGGCAGCGTCACGGCGGCCCTCATCCAGGGCGGCCTGGATCATCTGCGGGTAAACGCGGGCCGCCTCCTCGGCTTCGCCCGAAATCACGCTGCGGAGGTTCTCTGTCGTCGACTTGACGTCGCCGGCGACGCGCAGGTGGTTGATTCCGTGAATGTTCTCGGCGCCGGCAACCTCCTGGAATATCTGGGCAACCTCGGGATGGCCCTCGATCAATGCCTGCTGCGCGAAGGCCTGGTACTTCACGTTGGCGACAGACTCGGTGACGATGGCGTTCCAGAGGTTGCGGTCTGTCCTTGAGAGTGAGCTTCCGGTTGTCATATTCGCCCCCCTCCAGCGGGACTCCACTTGCTCGCCCGGGACCCGATGGCCACCCTGCCACGGCCGGGCCATACAGACACCATACCCAACGACTCTGTCCTAGTCCACATAGCGGGCCCAAACTTAGGCCCAACGTGGCGGTCTCCTGCGTAACTGGTTAGTCGGAGTGGAAACCACCAAACACAAGCCGGCGGTGTGCATACACACGGCGGTTTCCCGTGCAGGCGGCGGGCCGGAGCCAGCTAAGCGTC
>CAZCPU010000162.1:0-2772 GCA_964499855.1 uncultured Dehalococcoidia bacterium
TCAACAACCAGCCCATGGGCTTCTACCCGCTGGAGACCCTCAAGGAGGACGCCCGCCGCTTCGGCGTCCCCGTGCTCAACCCCTGCGTCAACCGAAGCCAGGCGCGATGCATGCCGTGCGACGGCTCGGTGCTGACGGGCCTGCAGTTCATCAAGGACGTCGGCGAGGAGTCCGCGAAGGCCATCGTCCGCGAGCGCGACCTGCACGGCCCCTACACCGGCGCCGGCGACCTCGTCCGCCGCACCGGCCTCAAGCCCCAGGCCGCCCTCTCCCTCACCATGGCAGGCGCCTTCGACGCCCTGACTCCCAACCGGCGCCGCGCTCTCTGGGACGCCGGGCTCCCCATCCGCCCCGCCCGCGGCGGCCAGCGCGCCTTCCCCCTGCCCGACGACGGCAATGCGCCCCCGCTCGCGGACTTCTCGGACGAGGAGAAGATGATGGGCGAGTACCGCGCGATGGGCATGTACCCCCGCGGCCACGTCATGCGGTTCGTGCGCCCCGGCCTGCCGCCGCGGGTGCTCCCGGCGGCCGAGGTCGAGTGGGCGCCCGACGACGCCGTCGTCCAGGTCGCCGGCTGGCCCGTCGCCCGCCAGCACCCCCGCGGCAAGTCCGGCGCCGTCTTCGTCACCGTCGAGGACGAGACCGGCGACGTCCAGCTCATCGTCTGGCCCCACGTCTTCGCCCGCTACCGCCGCGAGATCGCCGGCAACCTCATCCTCGCCCACGGCGCCGTCTCCCGCTACGACGGCACCACCAACATCATGGTCACCCGCGTCGAGCGCATCCCCACCCGCGCCCCCCTCCCCACCTCCCATGACTGGCGCTGACCCTACCCAGTCGTTCCGCACCCCCCGCCCTGCCACAAACCCCTTGCCCGTAGTTGGGCCCCCTCGCTACCATCCTCAACGGAGGAGAACGCCATGCCGAACGAATGCCACGTCGCGCCGGCCCCCGGGCACGAAGCCCAGGCCCTGCTCGACCCGCGGGTCCCGGGACACCCTGCCGGCGTCGACCGGAGCCTCCATACCTTCACCCCGCCCGAGGAAAAAAGGATTCAAAACAATTCGTAGCTGAGACGACTCTCGTCAGCTACGAATCGTTCCCGAAACAATCCCTCCCTCAGCTAGGAATTGTTCCCGAAACAATCCCTCGGCCAGCTACGAGTTGTTCCTGAAACAGTCCCTCCGTCAGCTACGGCGCCCAGGAAACAATCCACCCAGCCGCAATGGAGCGAAACGGCCAAACTGGCAGGTGTCACACCCCACTCACCGGTGACACCTGCCCCCGGCCCGTTGCACAATACCCACATCCGACGGAAGGAGCGCGACCATGTGCGGACGCTACAGCCTCGTCGCCGGCGCGGACCAGCTCGCCCTCCGCTTTGCCTTCGACGCCGGCGGCCTCGACCTCGCCCCCAACTTCAACGTCGCCCCCACCCAGTCCGTCCTCACCGTCCGCGCCGACGCCGACGGCCTCCACCGCGAGGCCGCCCTCATGCGATGGGGCCTCATCCCCTCCTGGGCCAAGGACAAGTCCATCGGCTACCGCATGATCAACGCCCGCGCCGAGACCGTCGCCGAGCGCCCCTCCTACCGCACCGCCCTCCAGCGCCGCCGCTGCCTCGTCATCGCCGACGGCTTCTACGAGTGGCGGCGCGAGGGCAAGGTCAAGCGCCCCATGCGCATCACCCTCGGCTCCGGCGAGCCCTTCGCCTTCGCCGGCCTCTGGGAGACGTGGCGCGACCCCGAGGGCGAGCGCATCCAGTCCTGCACCATCATCACCACCACGCCCAATGAGCTCGTCGGCAACATCCACGACCGCATGCCCGTCATCCTCCCGCCGGACCTCGAGGACCTCTGGCTCGACCCTGACGTGAAGGACTCCGCCATCCTCTCGGACATCCTCGCCCCCTACCCGGCGGAGCACATGCAGGCCTATGAGGTCTCGCCCCTCGTCAACTCCGTCAAGAACAACACGCCGGAACTCATCCGCCGCGTGGAGTGAGCCCCCGAGCGGAAGGAAGACGGAATGCCGTTCAACCAGGACCTCGCCACCCGCGTCCTGCGCTCCCTCTGGGGCGAGCCCTCGCTCGAGCAGAAGCGCATGTTCGGCGGCATGGCCTTCATGCTGCGCGGCAACCTCGCCTGCTGCGTCCTCAACGACGACCTCATCGTCCGCGTGCCCAGGGACGAGTACGCGAACGCCCTGCAGCTTCCCCACGTCCGCGAGATGGACTACTCCGGCCGGCCCATGCGCGGCTGGGTCCTGGTGGGCGAAGAGGGCACGGCCACCGACGACGCCCTGGACGAGTGGGTGGCCTACGCCGCCTCGACAGCCCTCGCCCTGCCGCCCAGGTGATGCTGGCTCGCTGAAAGGAGATGAGTCCATGGCCATTGCGCAGAAGATCACCCCCTCGCTCTGGTTCGACAACAACGCGGAGGAGGCCGCCAACCTCTATGTCTCGCTCTTCCCCAACTCGCGGATTACCAGCGTCGTCCCCATCCCCTCCGGCCCGGCCGAGGGCGGCGCCGTCGTGGACTTCGAGCTGGACGGCCAGGCCTTCAACGCCTTCGACGGCGGACCCATGTTCCCCTTCACCAACGCCGTCTCCTTCACGATCTCCTGCGCGGACCAGGCGGAGATAGACCACTACTGGTACGGCCTCCTGCGGGGCGGCGGCGTGGAGGAGCAGTGCGGCTGGCTCCGCGACCGCTTTGGCCTCTCGTGGCAAGTCCTGCCGGCCGAGCTTGGCGAGCTCATGGAGCGGGCGCC
>CAZCPU010000163.1:0-2764 GCA_964499855.1 uncultured Dehalococcoidia bacterium
GGTGACGCTTTTGGCGAGGTTGCGGGGGCGGTCTATGGGGCAGCCGCGGGCGAGGGCGCAGTAGTAGGCCATGAGCTGGAGGGCGACCGTGCCAACGACGGGGGTGAACAAGGGCTCCGTGGGAGGCAGGCAGACGACGGACTGGGCGATGCTCTGGAGCTCGGCGTTGTCGCAGTCGGTGAGGGCGATGATGGGAGCGCCACGGGAGTGGACCTCCTCGACGGCGACGAGCATGCGGTCGTAAGTGTCGTCGCGGGGCATGATGGCGATGACGGGGGTGTCGGGGCCGAGGAGGGCGAAAGGGCCGTGCTTGAGCTCGCCGGAGGCGTAGCCCTCGGCGTGGAGGTAGGCGATCTCCTTGAACTTGAGGGCGCCCTCGAGGGCGGTGGGGTAGTTGATGCCCTTGCCGATGATGAAGGCGTGCTCGGCGGCGGCGAGGCGGGTGCCGAGGCGCTCGAGCTGGGGGGCCATGGCGAGGGACTGCTGGACGGCCTCGGGCAGGCGGCGGAGGGCGGAGGTAATCTGCCGCAGCCGGCGGTCCGCAGGGGGGTAGAGCTCCAGCCCCAGCAGGTACAGGCCGACCAGCTGCGCCAGGTACGTCTTGCTGGACGCCACGCTGATCTCCTGCCCGGCCCGCAGGGCGTGGATGGCGTGGGCCACCCGGGTGATGCTGCTCTCGGGCACATTGGTGAGGGCGAGGGTGAAGTGTCCCGCCCGCCGCGCGTCCCGCCCGGCGTCGACGGTGTCCGCGGTCTCCCCCGACTGGGAGACCAGCACGCTCCACACGCCGGGGCCGCGCCGCTTGGGCCGCACCATCTCGGACGCCTCCAGCGCCTGCACCCGCGTATCGCTCAGCGCGGCGAAGAACGCCTCGCCCACCATGGCCGCGTGGGCGGCTGAGCCGCAACCCAGCAGGAACAGCTCCTCCGGGCGGCGGCGCTGGTCCAGCCCAAGCCCAAGGTCAACGCGGCCGTCGGGGGTGATGCGGCCGGCGAGGGTGTCGCGGAGGACGCGGGGCTGCTCGTGGATCTCCTTGAGGAGGAAGTGCTCGTAGCCGCCGCGGTCGGCGTCCTCGGCGTCCCAGTCGACGTGGTGGACGCGGCGACGGACGACGCGGCCGCGGTTGCGGACCTCGACGTTGTCGGCTGAGACGGTGGCGATGTCGCCGTCCTCGAGGTGGACGAAGCCGTGGGCGTGCCCGAGGACGGCGGGGACGTCGGAGCCGACCATGTTCTCGCCGTGGCCGAGGCCGACGATGATGGGGCTGCCGCGGCGGGCGGCGACGATGGTGTCGGAGCCCTCGAAGAGGACGGCGATGGCGTAGGGGCCGTGGACGCGGGCGAGGGCGTCGGCGACGCGGTCGGGGCCGGACTCCTCGAGGAGGTGGGCGAGGACCTCGGTATCGGTCTCGGAGTGGAAGCGGTGGCCGCGCTGGCGGAGCTCCTCGCGGAGCTCGTAGTGGTTCTCGACGCTGCCGTTGTGGACGACGGCGATGCGGCCGGTGCAGTCGAGGTGTGGGTGGGCGTTGAGCTCGGAGGGGGAGCCGACGGTGGCCCAGCGGGTGTGGCCGATGCCGAGAGCGCCGGGGAGGGGACCGGCCGCAGGGCCATTGGCTCCGGCAATGGCGGCGCGGAGGTCGTCGACGTAGCCGACGGCCTTGGCGACCTCGATGCGCCCCTCGCCGGGGGAGGCGATGCCGTCGAGGATGGCGACGCCGCAGGAATCGTAGCCGCGGTACTCGACGCGATTGAGGGCGTTGAGCAGGACGGGGAGGGCGTCAGCCGACCCGACGTATCCCGCGATTCCGCACACAGGCAACTCCTTGGGGGTTTGCGTAGTGCCCTAGTTTACACCGCGGGGGGTTGGGGCGTCATGCGCGCGGGAGCGGGTGTGGGGGAACGCGGCGGCACGGGGTATGATGGTGGTCACAATCAAAGACTGGAGCGACAGTCGGGTCGGGGCACCGCCGCCATTCGGCGCGTGGGGAGCCGTGGACGAGCAATAGGAGGACGACGATGAGCGTAGTCAAGATCAACGCGATCACGCCGGCCGAGGGCGCGGGGGCGGAGCTGGAGGCGCGGTTCGGCAACCGGGTGCGGGAAGTGGAGCAGATGGAGGGCTTCGAGGGGTTTCAGCTGCTGCGGCCGGTGGAGGGCGAGGACCGGTACTTCGTGTACACGCGGTGGCGGTCCGAGGAGGACTTCCTTCGCTGGGTGAACAGCGACGAGTTCAAGCGGGGCCACGCGCGGTCGGACGGGGGGACGCCGGTGGCCACGCACTCGACGCTGCTGTCGTTCGAGGTGGTGGAGTGGCCGGTGACGGCGGCGAGCGAGCCGGGCTCGTAGCGGGACTGCGGGACGCTCGGCCGGGTCGGTCCGCCACGCGCGGGCTTCACCGGGGCCGCGGGGCGTTCTATTCTTGCTGTACGACACAGTCGAAGAGGGTGGAGGTCGGGACGTGACGACGACGAACGACATGATGGACCGGTACGAGGACGCGGAGCGGGGGCTGGAGTGGCTGGAGAAGCTGGAGGCGCTGCAAGCGCGGTCGGCGTCGAACCGGGCGGCCTTCGAGGTGGCGGAGTACGTGATGAAGCTGCGGACGGCGGTGACGGCGCTGGCGGGGAGCCGGTCGGCGGCGGAGCTGGGCGAGAGCGTGGGCGTGGAGACGGCGGCGCTGGTGGAGGAGCTGCGGCAGGCGGGGGAGAGCGACCACTGGAATTCGCGGATCCGGCCGGCGCTGCTGAAGCTGGAGGGGTAGGGGG
>CAZCPU010000164.1:0-2705 GCA_964499855.1 uncultured Dehalococcoidia bacterium
GGCTTCATGTCCGCGCCCGATGCCTCGGCCTCCTTGCTGGCAAATCCCTGCTTGGCCGAGGTGTACAGCACCGGGAAGTCGAGGTGGTCGTCACGGGTCGCCAGCTCCAGGAACAGGTCCTGCACCAGCCCCTCCACCTCCGCGACACGCGCCTCCGGCCGGTCGATCTTGTTGATGACCACCATCGGCGTCACGTTCTGCTCCAGCGCCTGCCGCAGCACGTACGTCGTCTGCGGCATGGGCCCGTCGACGGCGTCCACCAGCAGCAGGCAGCCGTCGGCCATGTTCATCACGCGCTCGACCTCCCCGCTGAAGTCCGCGTGCCCCGGCGTGTCGATGATGTTGATCCGCACGCCGTCGTACGACACCGAGGCGTTCTTGGCGAGGATCGTGATGCCCCGCTCCCGCTCCAGCGGGTTCGTGTCCATGATCAGCGCGCCCACCTGCTGGTGCGCACGGAACACCTGCCCCTGTTTCAGCAAAGCGTCGACCAGCGTGGTCTTACCGTGGTCGACGTGTGCGATGATGGCCAGGTTGCGTATGGCGTCGTTTCGGCTCTCAATCAAATCGTTTACCCCCGCCAACCATGATAGCAGCAGACCGCGTTCCCCGTTTCATTGAGTCCGCGGGGGCAATCTGCTGCCATCCAGTCGCAACCGCCAATTACCGCTCTGGATCCGCCCAAATTGCGCCGAAATCCTCATTCGCGTGCTGACTTGTGCGAGGGTTCCCGCCATCACTGCACCCCCTCGCTTCGTTGCTCTCCGGCAGCCAGCGCAACCGGATCTTTCGGTTTTCGTCGCCATGGCGTATAATCACTGCAACGCATGAATAGCGCGTCAAGGCCTGACACAAGAACGGATCCGCCCCACTCTCTTCTTGTTCACCCTCCGCTCATTCACCTGTGTTGCAATCTGTAGAGTAGGGAGTCCCTTCACGTATGGCATCCACGTTCACTTCCATCCTCGCGCGTCCAACCGACGGCGCCCAGTCCAATCGCACGCAGCACCAGGTTACTTGCAGCCAGTGCGGTGTGTCCGCCACCGTCCCCTTCCGCCCCAGCAAGGGGAAGCCCGTGTACTGTCAAAATTGCTTCCGGGCACGCCGCCAGAACGCGACGCCCCAGGGGCAATCGACCGGCTCGAAGCGCTCCCCCCAGTCCGCCCCTTTCCGTAGCATCCTGACCGGCGTCGTCCGCGACCCTCTCGCCCAGCCGTTTCGCAGCAGTCTCGCCGCGACGGCCCGCGACCGCCAGCCGGCGCCCCCTCCCGGTAATCCCAACGCCGCGCCGCGCGCCAAAGCCCCCCGGAGGCGGCGCCCCCGTCTGCCGCGCTCAGAGACCCAGGGAGTCGTCGATGTCGCCCCAGGGACATTTACCGTCGGCGCCGCCTTCCCCGACATGCCCCTGAAGCCCGCCACCAGCGCCGCGATTGCCCGGATGGGCATTTCGGACCCCACCCCCATCCAGGACATGGCCATTCCCCCCCTCATGGAGGGCCGGGACCTGATTGGCCAGGCGCGCACTGGCTCCGGCAAGACCCTTGCCTTCGCAGTCCCCCTCGTCGAGCGCTGCGACCCCGCGCTTCCCCGCATCCAGGCCCTCGTGCTCGTCCCCACCAGGGAGCTCGCTATCCAGGTGGCGGGAGTCGTCGAGGCCCTCGCCTCCGCGCACAACCTCCGCGTAACCCTCCTCTACGGCGGACGGTCCTTGGGCCCCGAGTACATCGCGCTGCGGAGCGGCGTCCAGATCGTCATCGGCACCCCGGGCCGGACCCTCGACCACCTGCGTCAGGGCACCCTCGACCTCGGCTCCGTGCGCTTCCTCGTCCTCGACGAGGCCGACGAGATGCTCGACCGCGGGTTCGCCCGCGACGTCGAGGCCATCTTGGCGGGCACGCCAAAGGACCGCCAGACCGCCCTCCTGTCGGCGACGATGCCCTCGTGGGTCGCCCAGACCGCCGCCAAAGACCTGCGGCAGCCCGCTCGCGTCGAGGTGGACGCCGGTCTGCAGGCGCCTCCATCCGTGGAGCACCTTGTCTACTCCATCGAGAAGAGCGACAAGTTGAACGCCCTCCGCACCCTCCTCGACCGGCGTGATGGCGCCCCCGTCATCGTGTTCGGCAGGACCAAGCATGGCGTCAAGAAGCTGGCGAAGCAGCTTTCCGAGCTCGGCTACCCCGTCGGCGCGCTCCAGGGCAACCTCAGCCAGGGCGCCCGCGAGCGCGTCATGACCGACTTCCGCTCCGGCGTCGCCTCCATCCTCGTGGCGACAAACGTCGCTGCCCGCGGCCTCGACTTTGATTCCATCGGCCAGGTCATCAACTTCGACCTGCCGGACTCGGAGCAGCTCTTCACCCACCGCGTCGGGCGGACGGGCCGCATGGGCCGCGCCGGCGAGGCCGTCACGTTCATCACGGCTGAGGAAGAGTCCAAGTGGCGCGAGATCGAGCGAGGCCTCGGCCGCCGCTTCACCCGCCAGCCCTGGCCCACCGGCCGGCAGCCCGCGCCCGCCCGCTAGCGACTCCCTCCCTGCCGCCGCCCCACTCCATGGCTGCGTCGGCGTCCCCGACGTCGCCATGGCGCAGTCCGCATGCCATTTCCACCGTGCGCCTGTGCTATCATCGAATCTGGGGCCCGTAGCTCAAGGGCAGAGCAAACGACTCATAATCGTTGGGTTGATGGTTCGAATCCATCCGGGCCCACCA
>CAZCPU010000165.1:0-2666 GCA_964499855.1 uncultured Dehalococcoidia bacterium
TGGCGACCCTTGCCCAGATGCGCAGCCCCTTGCGGATCAGCCTCTGCTGCTCCGGCGTATAGGACACGGCAGGCGCATCCCGGGGGGCCTCCACGGGAGCGTCGCCTCCGCCGTCTCCGTGCTGTTCGCTGTTCTCTTTCATGGTTCACAGTCGCAGCGGCCTCTCTGTGGGGCCGCTGGCCTCTCGTCGGTCTGGTCACATGGCCGCCGGGCGCGGACGGACCTGGGGCGGTTGCCCGGCGGCGCTACGGGTTGGGTCTAGCCCTCGTCCTCCTCGTCGTCCTCATCGAAGAGGTCCATCTGGAAGCCCTCGCCCATGAGGATTTCCAGGCCGCCGGGCATCCGGCTGGCGAAGCGGAAGAGGGAGTGCATCGGTCCGCCGGAGGGCTCTACGCCCTCCTTTCGCCACCTGCGGACCTGCTTTCGGTCCACGGCGATGGCGTCGGAGAAGCCGGCCCAGGTGAGTCCGCTGGCCTTCTTGAGGCCCAGGAGCCGGTGGAGGAAGTCCTCGGGCAGCACGCCGCTCTCGTAGGGCAGCAGGCGTCCGTGGCGGTTCCTCCGGTTGGCGTTCCCGTCGAAACGGGGTTCGGTGTTACGGTTCGTCATCTTGTACCTCCAATCTGAAGAGCTGGTTGAAGTCGTTCAGGCCGAGGGCCTTGAGCATCCGCTTGCGGACGCGTCCCGAGGGCGTTCGCCCTTCGTTGACCAGCATGGAGACGTAGCCGGGGCTGACCCCGATCTCCCTGGCGAGCCAGTTCTGGGAGCGGTTCATTAGCGCCAGCCGCTCCCAGAGGGCCGCCGTGTCGAGCCGGACGACGGTCCGTCCTCGACGCCTCCGGGGGCCTCTCGATTCGCCGGTGTGTTGACTCATATCCTTTCGTTCTCCTATCGGGAAAGGGAAGCGCGGGGGCTCCCGCTCTCCCCTTTGTTTTCGATTCATCGTTCACCCGCCCAGGGGCAGGTGCGCGGGTTCCCAGTCGCCGGGGGTGCGCCAGGCCCGTCCCAGTGGCCCGAGCTGCTCCACTGCCTCACCGTGGGAGACCCACAGGGGCACCGTCACCCTCGCCCGCGCCGTCTCCTCAAGGGCCACTCCGAGGAAGTTGGTCGCGGCGATGTCGTCCTCGAAGACGATGAGGACGGAGGGCCTTGTCCCGTGATCGTCGGTGGGCCGGTGGGACGAGTAGTAGCGAAGATATGGAGCGAGGCGCTCCGACATGGTTGCGGGCCGGACGGCCCTCCGCTCCCATTCGAGGAAGAAGGGCCAGGTCGCGGGTCCCCGGCGGAGGACGCCGAAGGCGTCGGCGTTGACGGAGCGCTGGGTGTCGCCGTGCCGGAATCTTCTTGACGCCCGGTGGGGCGGGTCTATCTGCGCCAGCTCCCAGCCCAGGTCGCCGCACTGCTCCGCCAGGGCCGCGATGAAGGCGTGGACGGCGGCGGTGTGCTCGATGTTCCTGAGCAGCTGCCTGCTCCTGCCGCCCGTCACGTTGCGCCACATGTCGGGGCCTTCGGGGTCTATGGGGGAGACGCTCCACCGCTTCTTCGCCAGGGCGACCGACGTGCGGTCCCTGCGGGCCAGCATCGCCAGCCCCCGGTCGGTGAGGGCCAGCCGGCCGTCTGCGGCGGGGACGCGGGCAATGAGGCCGAACCTCTCCAGGGGCGTGGTCAGCCGGGAGACCCGCGCCTCGGAGAGGGTCATCAGGCTCGCCATGTCCCTCTGCGACATCCAGGGCCAGTCGGCCAGCAGGTTGAGGGCGCGCTTCTCGGCGGGCTTCAGGATGGTGGGCAGGGCGTGGTCGGCGCCGGGGGCGATGTCGCCGGGGACGGCGGGAGTTGCGAGGGGCGGCTCCGAGGGAAGCTCGCCCCCTGCGGGCGACCGGTCGAGAAGATAGCGCAGGTCCAGGTCGGCGCTGCCGGTGGGGGAGCGCCACACGCGGGCGTCGGGACCGGCCACCGCCGCGTCCCGCTCCGGGGCGAGGAAGGCGTTGACGTGTGTGCGCCGGAGCACCGTGCGGGCGTGCCTGAGCCGCACGTCGTCGGACGCCAGGACGAGGACGGCGGCGGGGAGCGGCCCCTCGCCGAGCTTCCACAGGCGCTGGGAGAAGGCCGTGCGGTCGGCGGCGGTTCCCTGTCTGACGACGCCGACGACGCTCCTGTCTGGGAGCATGAGGGCGGCGTCCAGGGGGTTGGCCCGGTACAGCCGCAGGCGCACGGGTCGGGCGACGGCGGCGACGGTGGAGGCCAGCCGGTAGATGGTTGCGATGGCGTCGAGGCGCTCCATCAGGATGCGCCGCCACTGGGCCGAGACGGGGCGGGAGCGGAGCAGGCCGTCGACGGTCGAGCCCTCGTCCCGGGCCAGCCGCTCCAGCCCCTCGGCGGTGAGGAAGTAGCGCCGCGTCGGGGGGGTCAGGTCGGCGGCGTGAGGGAAGGAGGCGACGAGCCCGTCCTCCTCCAGCCTGCGGACGGCCTCGTAGACCGCGCTTCTGGAACGGCCCGTGACGGCGGCCAGCTCCTGCCGGTCGAGGAGGGGCGTCCAGGCCAGCCTGTTGAGCATCTCCGCCCCGCAGCCTCCGGGCCTCATCGGTCCGTCTCCCCGTGGGTCTTGCCGGACTGCTTCCCGCCGTCCGGGTTGGGGGGTGCGTCCTTCGCCGCCTCGTTGCCGTTCTTGA
>CAZCPU010000166.1:0-2649 GCA_964499855.1 uncultured Dehalococcoidia bacterium
GAGTAATGGCGAGCGACCGCCGATCTGCCGGTGAATGCTCCCGCCCGGCGTGCGGGTCCACACGCGTGGTTGGCCTGCTCGTGCTGGTTGGTGTCTTGGCCGTTGCACGACCCGCGCTGGCGCAGACGCAGGACGCGTGTATCCTCCCTTCCGGCGTAACGCTGCCTGCGGAGCCGAGTGTGACGGCGCAGCAGGTGGAAGACGGCACTGCCAGCCTGAGGGACTACGCACTGGCCATGAGAGATCATCTGCGCCGGTTTAGTCAGGGACCAGGGTCGTTTGAACAAACGTTGTACTTAGGCTGCCTCCTTCGGCAAGAGGGGAGCCTGTACCGGTCCGGCTCCACCTACCTTGTGCAACTGACGCCCGAGGGGCGGGTGATCCTGCACGCGAAGGACATGGCCTTGTCGGGCCGGAAACTCAACCCCGTGATTTATGCCCGGATCCTTGCGGCGCTAGGAGTGCCGGCCACCGTTCTGGCCAACCTGGCGTCTCCAGATCCTGACACGGCCGCCGCCGCGCAGGCCGCCATCATCGCAAGATTGCGGCAAGAACCGGATGCCCCATTCAACGTGGCCGCTCTACCCGGTGCCTCCGGCTATGCAGCCGTATATTTTTCGGCCACTCGGAGGGGGATCCCAATCGTGTTGCTCGCGGGATTTGAGCTCAACGCCTCGCACGTGATTCAAGAAGACATCGACTGCGGCAACCCGGACATTACGGCCCGGGACGTGGTGAACCGCGACACCTTGCGGGCCTTCGTCATCGAAGCACAGCGGTGCTTGATCGAACTGTATAGGACGGACGGCACCATCGCTGTGCCGAAGGCCAGGGTCGCCTTCCGGGATCCGAGCGGCCCCTGGAGACACGGGTCGGTGTACCTCTACGTCCTGGATACTCTCAGCAACGTCATCCTCATTCACGGAGCGTTTCCGGACAGATTCGAACTCCGACCGCTGGTGCCCACCGTCCGCGACGTCGTCACGGGCGAACTCGTGTTGCCCCAGGTCATTGAGGCGGCGAAACGCAGCCCGGAAGGCGGCTTTCTGCGGTATTTCTGGGACGATCCGGCGGACGACACGGACATCGCCGACATCCCCAAGGTGGGCTACGCCCGGGAGTTCACCGGTTCATTGCGGAGAGCGGACGGAGCCGAGACGCCCTTTAGCTTCATTATTGGCTCGGGGTTTTATCTGAGCGCACCCGAGGTGGCTGCCGCTCGCCAGAACGACGTCATTGAGACCGTGCTCCCCCAAATCATGCGGACCATGACCGCCAGCACGGTCGATGCCATTTCGGGCCGGATCCAGCAGGCACACTCCGGTACTCCGCCGCCCGCAGGGGTCAGTGTCGGCGGCGCCTCCACGCTCTCCGACGCCCTGCTGGCGACCGGGGGGACACTCGCCAACCGCACCGTCAGTCTCACCCAGTTGCTCACGGGCTCGTCCTTCACCCTGCCGCTCAACGGGGCAGACGCGGAGGAGGGTGGGAGTGGCCCGAGGGGCGGCACCCTTACGCTCTGGGGCAACGCCGACTACCGCAATCTTGCCGACGGCAACCAGCAGACCATAGCCTACGATGGCGACGTGGTGAGTGGCAGCTTCGGCATCGACACCAGGCTGAGCGAGGCCCTGCTGGGAGGCGTGTCGGTGGCGTTGGCGCAAGGGACGGTGGAGTATACGGACCCTGAATCGGTGACGGGTGCATTCACCACGAGGCTGTCGAGCATCAACCCCTACGTGGGCTGGCGGCCGGCGGGCGGCACGAGCCTGTGGGCGACGGCCGGGTATGGCTGGGGCGAGATTGCGCTCGAGGAATCGGCGAATACACACGCGAGCGACCTGCGGCAACGGATGGTCGCGGCGGGCGTCAGCACGTCACTGGTGTCAAGCGAACAACTGATTGGCGGCGGCACCACGAGCCTGAGACTCAAGGGCGACACAGCGTTCACGCAGGCCGACATCGACGCAGCGGGGTCCCTCCAACGCATGACCTTGGACGCCAGCCGGCACCGGTTGATGGTCGAGGGCCTATACACCCGGCGACTTGCCTCGGAGGCCACCCTCACGCCGTCGATCGAGATTGGCGTGCGGTATGACGGCGGGGACGGCGAGACGGGTGCCGGGGTGGAAGTCGGTGCCGGGGTGGGATACACCGCGGGCCGTTTGGCGGGCAAGGTCAACGCCCGCGCGCTGCTGGAGCATAACGAGGCCGCCGAGTACGAGGAATGGGGCTTCAGTAGTCTGGTGGCGTACCAGCCGCGCAGTGACGGTCAGGGGCTGTCGATGACCCTCGGCTCCACCTGGGGAGTGGTGCAAAGCGGCGTGGACTCCCTGTGGTCGCGGCAAGATGTCCGCCAACTGGCCCGGATCGGTACGGCCCTCACGCTGGCGCAACAATTCCAGGCCGAACTGCGGTACGGCCTGAAAGGGCCGCAGGGGCGTGTGCTGTGGCTCCCGTATGTCGGGACGGCCTCCGGCAACGGCCAGCGGGCCGTGCGGCTGGGGGTGCAGCTCACACCGGCTGCAAACGTTCAGGCTGGACTTGAGCTGGGGCGCCGAGACAGCATTTATCGGACAGCGGACCATGCCATCCAGCTGCACGGCAGCATGGGGTGGTGACGGCGATGCGGCCAGGCGCCTCTTGCTG
>CAZCPU010000167.1:0-2574 GCA_964499855.1 uncultured Dehalococcoidia bacterium
ACCCCCATCCCCGTATCAAGTACGGGGCAAGCTCTAACCTTCCCCCTGCCAGGGGGAAGGGACTGGACGCCCCGCCCCTCATCCCCTGCTTTCATGGGGGAAGGTTCCGGCATTCCCACTGCCAGAGGGAAGGGGTTAGGCGCTACTTGGAGAACATCTCCGTCAGGAAGCGGCGCTGGATCTTGCCGGTGGGGCCGCGCGGGATCTCGTCCATGACGTGGATGACGCGCGGGCACTTGTAGTCGGCGAGCTTGGTGCGGCAGTAGGCTACGAGCTCCTGCGGGGTGACCTCGCCGTTGAGGACCACGGCCGCCGAGGCCTCCTCGCCGTGGGTCTGGTGGGCCACGCCGAAGGCGACAGCCTCGGCCACCGCGGGGTGGTCGAGGAGGGCGTTGTCAATCTCCAGCGGGGAGATCTTCTCGCCGCTGCGGTTGATCATCTCCTTGAGGCGGCCCGTCAGGGTGAGGTAGCCATCGGCGTCAAGCACGCCCTCGTCACCGGTGCGGAACCAGCCGTTGGTGAAGGAGGTCGCGTTGGCCTCGGGGTTGTTCTCGTAGCCGGAGATGACGTTGTCGCCGCGAATGACGACCTCGCCGCGCTCGCCGGCAATGAGGAGCGTGCCCTCCTCGTCCATGATGGCGACCTCGACGCCGGTGCCGGGGCCGACGGCGCCGGGGAGGCGGTTGCCGGGCGGCAGGGGGTTCGAGGCCATCTGGTGGGCGGCCTCGGTCATGCCGTAGGCCTCGAGCACGGGCACGCCGAACTGCTGCTCGAGCTCATCCATGACGACGGGCGGGAGGGCGGCGGAGCAGCTGCGGATGAAGCGCAGGGTCTCGGGGACCTCGGGCCTGGTGCTGCGGGCGCGGGCGAGGAGGGCCTGGTGCATGGTGGGCACGGCGGAGTACCAGGTGACGTTGTGGTCCTTGACGACGGGCCAGAAGTTCAACGGGTTGAAGCGAGGCGGCGCGACGACGGTGCCGCCGGTCTGAAGCGTCGAGAGCGTGGAGGCGACGAGGCCGTGGACGTGGAAGAGGGGCATGACGCAGAGGGCCACGTCGTCCTCGGTCAGGTCGTAGGTGGCGGCGATGTTGCGCAGGGAGGTGGTCAGGTTGCGGTGCGTCAACGGCACGCGCTTGGGCCGCGACGTGGTGCCGCTGGTGTGGAGGACGAGGGCGACGTCGTCGGTGGCGGGCCAGGGGGAGTCGCTTGCGGCGGCGGCGTTGCCGGCGCCCGCGGCGGTGAAGCTCACCTGCCCCGCGTCGTCCATCGTGGCGACGATGTGCAGGGCGCCGGGGGGCGCGACCTCGACGATGGCCTCGCCGCCCTCGGGGCCGGTGATGACGGCGGAGGCGTTGGTGTCGTCGAGGTAGAAGGCGAACTCGTCGATCTTGTAGGCGGCGTTCAGGGGCGCCGCGGTGGCGGCGGCCGTCACGGCCATGAAGGTCACAATGGACTCGAGGCCGTTGGGGAGGACGATGGCCACGCGGTCGTCCTTGCCGATGCCGAGGGAGCGGAGCTGCTCCCGCAGCCGGTCGACCTGCGCGCGCAGGTCGTCGTAGGTGATGGTGGGGCCGTCGGGGGCGACGAGGGCGGCGTGGTCTCCCGCGCCGTGGTCCAGGACCTCCCGAAGTGTCTGCGCCTGAGTGCCGGTGGCCATGACGTGTCCTCCAGTCGAGTGCTCCCGCCGCCTAGAAGGCGTCCGGGGCTGCGGCAATGGCCGCGAGGTCTTCTCTGGTATACGAGCCCAGGCTCCGAAAGTCAAACTCCGTGTAGTTCCTGATCCACCGCATCACCACCTTTGTCGCGGCGCGGTAGCGGGCGACGGCTTCCTCGCGGGCCGCGGCGTCGACGTCGGGGGCGTCCTCGGCAAGGCGCGCGAGGATGTCCTCCTCCTCGGCGAGCAGGATGCGCTTCACGACCTCGAGGGTGTGCGGCTCGCCGGTCTCTGCGTCGGGGGCGGCGTGGATGATGCGCTGGCCGGTCTGGGCGGCGGAGATGCGGGCCGTCGCGAGGTCCTCCATGAGGGCGGGGTGCAGGCCGGGGCGGCCGGCGAGGCTGTCGATGCCCTTGGCGCCGCGGCCGTTGAGCCAGCCCTCCACGTACTCGATGAGGGTGCGCAGGTTGCGGCGGGTGCCCTCCAGCGTGACGTTGCCCTCGGGCCGCACGATCTCGATGGGGTAGTTGTCGGGGTCCATCATGTCGGCCGAGGGCCGCCAACCGCTGTCGGAGAGGGTCTTGAAGGGCGCGGCGGCAACGCCCATGTGGAAGATGTGGGCGACCCAGCCGCGGGAGAAGCCCTGGGCGGCCTCCCACTCCTTGTCGGCGCGGATGGACGCGGCGGCGGCCTCGTTGACGGCCTCGTCACGGCTGGGCAGCGCCGTGGCCATGCCGCCGATGGCGACGCCGCCGTGCTTGAGGCAGACGGCGACGAGGCGGCGGAAGATGTTGGACATGAATGGGGTGGTCTTGACGTCGACGCCGAAGCGGTCGGGCCAGACCATGTCGGGGTCCGCCATGACGTACTCGAGGATGCTGGCCTTGAGGTCCCAGCGGGCGGCGTTGAGGCCGGCGGCG
>CAZCPU010000168.1:0-2491 GCA_964499855.1 uncultured Dehalococcoidia bacterium
GCACCGGAAGCTGCACGCCGTTGTTGCCCATCGCCCGCAGCCGGTCGTAGGTGACGAGGTGGCCGGTGCCGCCTCCCTGGCTGTCGATGCCTTCGGGCTGGCGGAAGCCGTCGTTGAAGGCGTCCTCCTCAGTGCTCCAGTCGAAGCCGGAGAAGCGCTCGGCCATCTCCGCGTTCCCGTCCTTCTCGTAGAGCGCCTTGACGGTGTTGGCGATGTCCGCCGCGATGAGGCAGTCGGCCCTGGCGGTGCCGGGCGGATCCATGAACTTCTCGGACAGCCGCATGCGCCGCTCGCCGTTCATGGAGGTGAGGTTCATCTCGCCCGGGTGCGCCGAGGGAAGCGCCAGATGCCCCGCCTCCATGAACTTCACCGGATAGAGGTCGATGACGGTGACGAACAGCCCGCCGTTCTTCACCGCCTCGTGGACGATGTCGATGGTCTCCTCGACCGTCGCGCCCTTCGCACCCGCGAGCGCCGCCTTGACGATCCGCGAACGCTTCAGGACCGCCTCGCGGTACTGCTCGGCGTTGAGCGTGGTCTGGAAGTTGTTGCACGCCCAGGAGGTGAGCATCATGCCGTTGCCGTTGATGATCTCCTGGTCGATGTAGGGGGCGGGGCGCGGGCCCGGATACGGCGGGCGGGCGTATCCTTCCTGGTGACCGCCCATCCGCACCACGCCGGTGCCTCGGCGCCCCACGTTGTGGGTCGCGAGCACCAGGTCCACGAGCGACGACTGGATCTTGTAGTTGTCGTTGCCCCAGATGATCCCCTTCTCGTAGGCGTGCATCGTGCGCTTGCGATGCCCCGACGCCTTCGGCGCATACGCCCACTCCGCCGCCTTCCTGAGGTTGTCGACCGAGATGCCGGTGATGCTGCTGGTCTCTTCCAGGCTCATCCGGTTCGCCTCGAGTGCGGCGTCGAATCCGCTGGTGTGCTCGGCGATGAAGTCCGCATCGTGCCAGCCCTGCTCGACCACGTGGGTCAGCAGCCCGTTGAACAGCGCGATGTCGGTGCCCGGCTCGATGTCGAGGTGCAGCACGTTCTCCTTGCCCGCCACCTGCTCCGCCACGGTGACGGTCACGGTGCGGCGCGGGTCGACGATGATGACCTTCGCCCGCTCGGCCGACTCCCCGGGGAACCACTCGTTCTTCTTGCCGACGCTCTGGCCGTTCAGGTTCGGGATCCAGTGCGCGAGGAAGTAGTTCGTCTGCGTCTCGTAGGCGTTGGTGCCGACCGCGATGATGGTGTCGGCGACCTCCGCGTCCTCGTAGGAGTTGTTGAGCTCGCCCACCCCCATGTCGCGCGACGCATGGCACTCGGAGTTGTACGCGGGGCGGTTGTGGATGCGGACCATCTTGGTCTGGAAGGCCGAGAACATGAGCTTGCCGCTGCCCCAGGTGTTCTCGAAGCCGCCGCCCGCACCGCCGTGGTCGAAGCAGTTGAACATGAGCTGGTCGGGGCCGTGCTCGTCGAGGATGCGCCTGGCGAGACCGCCGTAGATGGCGAGGGCACGGTCCCAAGTGGTGTCGATCCAGTCGTCGCCGGTCGACTGCCTCGGGTGCTTCAGCCGGTTCGCCCCGACGCCGTCCGGCGTGTACATCACCGAGGCGAGCTGTCCGCCGCGCGTCGACGACAGCCCCTGGTTCACCGAGCAGTCCTTGTCCGGCAGGATCATGATGTTGTGCCGGCGTCCGTCCTTGCCGGAAATGACGTTGTGCATCGCCGGCGTCATCACCACCGACTGGGCGGGAAGCTGGGAGCGGAAGTCGAGCCCGAGAGCGTTCTGCTCCGGTGCACGACCGCCCTCGCGGTTCGCATCCCACTTGTAGACGTGGTAGCCGCATCCGACGATGCAGAAGTGGCACGTCATGAGCGACTTCGCGGCGTCGGTGGGAGGCAGCGGGATTGTGTCCTTGTTGATGCTCATCGATCGTCCTCCCTCAAAGGATGTTGGAGACGCGGCCGTAGATCAGGCCGTTGACCGCGACCGCGGAGACGCTGTCGTCCGCCGAATCGTGCTCCAGCACGATCTGCGGGAGGTTCTCGGTGGCCTGGCCGCAGATCATCTGGCCGGAGAGCTCGGCGTCGAAGGTGCTGAAGTGGCAGGGACAGCGGAACGTGGCGGAGCCGCCGTCGTACACCACCGGGCATCCCATGTGGGTGCAGAGACTGCTGTAGGCCACGATGTCGCCGTCCGGACCGACCCCGCCCGGGACCGCGTTCCCGATCTTCACGAGCGTGCAGGGCGAGGTGTCGTCGGGGTACGCGAAGGTGACCGGCTGACCCACGGCGAGCTTTCCGGCGTGGCCGACCATCTTCTTCTCGTACGCGGGCAGTGCCCCGCCCGCCGCTCTGGCCTCCGGGCTCGCCACCACCGCGCCCACCGTCACGGCGGCGCCGGCGGCGACCCCGCTTCCGCTCGCCTTGAGAAATCCACGTCTGCTGAGCTTGTTCATCTCCTGGTTCGCCTCCTTTGCGTGATGCGTCCCGC
>CAZCPU010000169.1:0-2489 GCA_964499855.1 uncultured Dehalococcoidia bacterium
TATTTGGAGCGGGACGGGCAGGCTGCTTCCGCGGTGACGGTTGCCCGCAGCTTCAAGACGACCATCGAGGACGTGTGGGACGCGGTGACGAGGGGTGAGCGCATCCCGCGATGGTTTGCGCCCGTCACCGGCGATCTCGAGCTTGGTGGGCGGTACCAGGTGGAGGGCAACGCGAGCGGGACGGTCACTGCGTGCGAGCCGCCGTCACGATTCTCGCTGACGTGGGAGTTCATGGGGGACGTCAGCTGGGTGGACGTGGAGCTCGCGGAGGACGGGGCGGGCAGCGTCAGGCTCGCGCTCACGCACACGGCGATAGTCTCGCCGTTCTGGGACGACTACGGAGCGGGCGCGGCCGGCGTCGGCTGGGAGATGGGGTTCATGGGGCTCGCGATGCACATCGCGGACCCAGAGGTGGCGATGCCGGACGAGATGGAGTTCGTCACGACGCCGGAGGGCAGGGCCTTCATCAGCGGGAGCAGCCAGGGGTGGGGGACGGCATCGATTGCGGCCGGGACCGACCCCGGCGGGGCCCACGCGGCGGTGGTGCGCACGACGGCGTTCTACATGGGCGAGTCTGCTGAGCCCGCGTGATGGTCGCGCCGGGCTAGCCGTCTCCATCCTTCACTTCTTCACGGAGACCAAGGGTCGTCATCCAGAGGGCGAGGGCGATGGGGATGAGGACGGCGGCGGACGGCACGGGGACGTGGCCGACATCGCCGTTGGCGACGACCCATACGCGCTCGACCACGGGCATGGCGTCCCAACGATCTGAATAGCGGCCGTCGAGCGGAGCAGTGTTGTAGTTCTCGTCATAGTGCTGCCAGAGGCCGAGCAGGGCGCTGACAACGGCGAGCACTGCGATGACGCGGGCAAGCCGGACGGTGACCCTTGATGCACGCAACGCCACGGCGCCGAGGGCGGCAGCGACCAGGACGAGGGTAATCCACGGCGCCAACTGCCACGGCTCCTCCCAGTGGCGATCGTAGGCGAGGGTGACCGCGGAGCCGACGAGGCCGATTACGACGAGCAGCGCGAGCGCGCCCCGCAGGAGCCCAGCCGTGCCCTCGTCCGCGAAGAGCCTCATCAGGGCAGCTCCAGCTCAGCGATTATGGCGTCGACGACGCCGGGCGCGGGGTTGTACTTGGCGAGCTCCCCGCGCAGCTTGGTGTAGTTAGTGTCGTCAATGTCGTAGGGGCGGTACTCGTCGACCTCACGGGCCCAGCGGCGGGCGTTGCCGATGCCGGCGGCCTCAAAGGCGGCGGCGAGCTCGTCGATGGAGGCGTCGTTGGCGGAGAGCTTGGCGGCGGCGGGCTCCGGTTCCGTGGGAGCAGGGTCGGGATCGGCCGGCTCCGCGGGCTCGGTGGGCACGGCGTCACTGGGGACTGCGGCCGCTGCCGTGGGCGGCGGCACGGGGGTGGCGGGGGCCTGCGCCGGAGCGGCGCCGGTGGAGGGCGTGACGGCGTCGGTTGAGTCGTCGCCGCACGCGGCAAGGGCAAGGGCGAACGCGAGGAGAAGGGCGAGGAAGGCGGTTTGTCGCATGGGACCTCTTTCGGTTCGAGGATTGGCGCCGGGCAAATGAGCGCCGACACCAAGAGAGGTAACGGACGGAATCGATGGGGGGTTAGGGGGCGTCGCGGCGGCGCCTGCGCTGCGGCAGTGGTCGTTTCCGGGGCCGTCGCCGCGTTGAGGGGCGGGGGCTGTCGCTCGTCGCCCTAGTGCATGCCGATGAACTCCAGCACGAGGCCGTTGAAGACATGGGGCCTTTCCCAGAAGCCGGCGTGTCCCGCGTCGGGCAGGGTCTCGAAGCGGGCGCCGGGGATGTGGGCCGCGAGCATGCGCATGAGGGCCGGGGGCGCGAGGAGGTCGGCGTCGCCCGAGAGCACGAGGGTGGGTGGCTGCATGGTCCGCAGCCGGGCGTAGGTGACGGGCTCGCCGACGGAGGGGAAGGGGCGCGTGCCGTCGGGGCGGGCGGCGTGGTCGATCTCCAGCCAGCGCTTCACGCCGTCGGGGTTTGTGGCGCGGTAGGACGGGCCGAGCTCGCGGAGCTCGACGGGGAGGTCCTGGATCTGTGGAGGACGGGCGCGGCGCTGGACCTCGAGGTAGGGCTCGTCCTGGACGCCGCCGATGGTGTTGGCGGCGACGAGGCTGCGGACGCGCTCCGGGTGGGCGAGGGCGAAGTCGAGGGCGATGAGGCCCCCGGCGGCCGTCGCGACGAGGTGGACGGGGGGCAGGGCGAGGGCGTCCAGCAGGGCGTGGAGGTCGTCGGCGGCGGACTGCGAGGCGGGCTCGGGGCCGGTGGGCTGGGAGCGGGCCCAGCCGCGGCGGTCGAAGGTGACGCAGCGGTAGCCGGCGGCGGTGAAGGCGGGGAGCTGGTAGACCCAGGAGTCGGCGGTGCCGGTGAGGGCGTGGAGGAAGACGACGGGGGCGCCGGGGCCGCCGGAGTCCTGGTAGTAGAGGTCAACGCCGGGGAGGGTTAGGTAGGGCATGGG
>CAZCPU010000170.1:0-2464 GCA_964499855.1 uncultured Dehalococcoidia bacterium
TCCCTTACCCGCCCCGCGGCTGGAACGGCCACGTGCCGTTGTTCGGTTGGCTCTTCAGCGCCTCGCGCCGCGCCGCCATGTCTGCCGGCGTCCGCACTTCCTTCGGGTCCCACGACCGCCCGTACGGGTCCGACACCGTCTGCCCCTGCCGGCCAAGCCCGTCGATCTCGATCTCCGCGAAGTCCCCCTCCTGCAGCGGCCCCAGCCCGCTGTGGTTCGTCCCCGCCAGGATCACGTCGCCCGGCTTCAGCGACATCACGTGCGACAGCGCCGCGATCACGTACTTGATGCTGTGCTCCATGTCGCTCGTGTTGTAGTTCTGCCGCAGCTCCTCGTTCACCCAGTACCGGACGTTCAGGTTGTTCGGGTCGGCGATCTCGTCCGCTGTCGTGATGGCCGGCCCGATGGGCAGGAACGTGTCGAAGCTCTTGCCGTAGTCCCCCGGCAGCTGCGACTCACCCTCCGCCGGCGCCCGCGCCGATACGTCGACCGCCGTCATGTACCCGAAGACGTAGTCCAGCGCGTCGTCCTCCGAGACGTTGTGCGCCGTCTTCCCGATCACCACCGCCAGCTCCGCCTCGTGGTTGAAGATCACCGGGTTGTACGCCGGCAGTTCGATCGTGTCGCCCGGCCCGATGACCGCGTCCGGCGACTTGAAGAACGTCTTCAGCGGCCGCGGCGGGTCGATGGTTACGCCTTCCTTGTAGTTCGCGTTCCCGCACAGCACCTTGCCCGGTCGCGGCACCGGCGCCCGCAATTGCACGTCGCTCATGGGGATGACCGTCCCCCCGCTCTCAGCCGCCTCCAGGCTCCCCCGCAGCTCGTCGAAGTTGTTGATGATCCGCTCCATGTACCGCTGCGGCGATGAAATCGACAGGTGTCCCACCGTGTCTGAGATGTCCACCACGCCGTCGGCCTTCACGATGCACGGCTGGAAGTCGTTGTAGAACCCAATCTTCATGGCTCGTCTCCTTTGCTGTCTTCCCCGCCTTGGCGGGAGATTGGTGTAGTCCTTGTTGTCCGTCTCCCCCCTACGGCTTGTACGGTGCCTGGAATGGCCATGCGCCCGTGTTCGGCTGGCCCCGCTGCGCCTCGCGGTTCGCCGCGTTCAGCGCCGGGTCCCGCAGCGCGTCCGGGTCCCACGTCCGCTTCATGTCGTCCTGTATCGTGTGCCCGTGCCGGCCGAGCCCCTCGATCTCCACCTCGCCGAAGTCCCCGTCCTGCAGTGGCCCCAGGTTCCCGTGGTTCGTGCCGCCCATGATCAGGTCGCCCGGCTTCAGCGTCATGACATGCGACAGCGACGCGATCATGTTCGCGATCCCCGCCTCCATGTCGCTCGTGTTGTAGTCTTGCCGCAGTTTCCCGTTCACGTAGTACTTGACCTGCAGGTTGTTCGGGTCCGCCACCTCGTCCGCCGTCGTGATCGACGGCCCCATCGGCAGGAACGTGTCGAAGCTCTTGTCGTAGTGGCTCGGCGGCGTCCCCGGCACCTCCGCCTCGTCCGCCTCCGGCGCCCGCGCCGACACGTCGACCGCCGTCGTGTACCCGAACACGTAGTTCAGCGCGTCCTCGGGCGACACCCGCTTGGCCTCCTTGCCGATCACCACGCCCAGCTCCGCCTCGTGGTTGAAGATGACGGGCCGGAACGTTGGGAAGACCACCGTGTCGCCGGGGCCGATCACCGCGTCGGGTGACTTGAAGAAGGTGCGCAGCGGCTTCGGCGGGTCGATGTCGACACCCTCCTTGAAGTTCCCCTCGCCGCACAGCACCTTGCCCGGCCGCGGCAGCGGCGCGCGAAGCCGCACTTGGTCGAGCGGCGTCGCCGAGCCAGAGGCCGCCGCTTGCTCTATCGCAGACCGCAGCCCGTCGAACTCTCGGATGATCCGCTCCATGTACAGCTGCGGGTCGCCCTCGTCCAGGTGTCCCACCTGCGCCGTGATGTCCACTACCCCGTCGTCCCTGACGACACACGCCTTGAAGTCGTCATAGAAGCCGATCTTCATTCCCAACCTCCTAAGTTTCGCGCGACAGCCATAGGAAGACGGCTGTAACACATTGGTGCTTGCAGGTATACGCCCTAATTCCGGGCATGTCAACCAATCGAGCGTTAAGGGCCGTCGGGCAGGGTGTATCCGCATCGCGGCCCCTGCTAGAATGGCAGCAACTGAGGGCGCACAGGAGCCTATGGAAGAGCGGCTGGTTTCCAGCGCAGAGCAGATGGAGGACACGGGGGTTGACCGCACCCTGCGGCCCCGTCGCCTCGCCGAGTATGTTGGGCAGGGCCGCGTCAAGGAGAACCTCACCGTCGGCATCACCGCCGCCCGCCAGCGCGGCGAGGCCCTCGAGCACGTCCTCCTCTACGGTCCCCCCGGCCTCGGCAAGACCACCCTCGCCCACATCATCGGCCACGAGATGGACGTCAACGTCCGCATCACCTCCGGCCCCGCCATCGAGCGCCCCGGCG
>CAZCPU010000171.1:0-2417 GCA_964499855.1 uncultured Dehalococcoidia bacterium
TTGAGGAGGATTGGGCATGGCGATATACATCGACAATGAGCAGGTGCGGGAGCTTTTGCCTATGGATGAGTGCGTGCAGGCGATGGAGGACGCCTTTCGCGACGAGGGCGGGGGGTTGGGGGGGAGCCTTGTGCGGCAGACGCTGTTCTATCCGGGGGGGCGGCAGCGGCTGATGATCGGGAGCTCGCCGGGGTTCGACACGTACGGGTTCAAGACGTACGGGGGCGGGGTGAACCTGATGATGGTGTTCTCGACGTCGGAGAACCGGCTGGAGGCGATCATGGAGAGCCGGGTGCTGAGCGAGATCCGCACGGGGGCCGTCGCGGGGCTGGCGACGAAGCACATGGCGAACGAGGACGCGAGCAGCATCGGGGTGATCGGGTCGGGCTTGCAGGCGCTGGCGCAGGTGCAGGCAATCTGCGCGGTGCGGCCGATCGAGAAGGTGAAGGTGTACACGCGGACGGTGGAGAACCGGGAGACGTTCGCGGAGCAGCTGCGGTCGGAGCTGGGGCTGGACGCGGTGGCCGTCGAGACGGGGGAGGAGTGCATCGGGGGGTCGGACGTCATCGTGACGGCGACGGGGTCGCGTGAGCCGGTGTTCGCGGCGGAGTGGGTGTCGGCTGGGGCGCACATCAACGCGATCGGGGCGACGACGCCGGGTCGGCGGGAGATCGACGAGGCGACGGTCGGGCGGTGCGACGTGGTGGTCGTCGAGAGCGTGGCGCAGGCGAAGGTGGAGTGCGGGGAGCTGATGGTGGCCGAGGACCGGGGGCAGTTCCAGTGGAGCCAGGCGGTGGAGATGCGGCACCTGGTGCTGGGGCTGGCGGGGAAGCGGCCGAGCCGGGAGGCGATCACGCTGTTCAACGGGCTGGGCGTGGCGATGGAGGACACGGCAGCGGCGGGGGTGGTGCTGCGGAAGGCGAAGGAGATGGGCATCGGGACGGAGCTGCCGCTGGAGGTGAGGTCGACGGCGGGGCGGCGGGTGCGGTAGGGGGGGTGGTGCGCCCCCGCCCGTGGGCCTGCCGGCCCCCGTTCACCCCCGTATCGAGTACGGGGCAGGCTCTTCGATTTCCCTCAGGGCGAACGGCCCCTCTCCACCCCCACGCGCGGTTGGGACGGCCCCATGCGCGCCCTTCGACAGGCTCAGGGCGATCGGGGGACCCCCATCCCAACCTTCCCCCACTTGTGGGGGAAGGGGCAAGCAGGGCCCTTTGGCGGCCTCAGGGGGAGCGGCCCCTCGGCCCCACCCTGCCCGCGGGCCTGTCGGCCCCCGTTCCCCCTTCGATTTCCCTCAGGGCGAACGGCCCCGCGTCCCCTCCCCGCGCGGTTGGCAAGGCTCGTCGAGCCTTTCAGGACGGGTTTGGGGCGGCGCTTCGAGAGGCTCAGGGTGAACGGGGGTCGCCCCCATCCCAACCTTCCCCCACTTGTGGGGGAAGGGGCCAAACGAGGGCAACCACTAGGGTTGCCCCTACAGGATGCTCGGGTGTAGTAGACTGGCGGCACTTGGGACGGAGGGTTGAGATGAACATTGACGCGCATGCGCATATAACGGGGCCGGTGGAGTACTACAACTACTTCCGGTCGCTGTCGAGCGGGTCTGGGGCGCTGCCTCGGCCTTCTGCGCCGGAGATCTCGGACGAGCGGATCGAGGAGAGTTTGGTGCCGCACATTGCCGAGGTGTCGGAGGTTGGGACGGACGTGCAGATCGTGTCGCCTCGGCCGTGGGCGGTGCCGACGGGGGACCGGCGGGAGGGGGTCGTGCTGCGGATCACGCAGGGTGTGAACGACATGATCGCGCGGTGCGTGAAGCTGCACCCGGAGCGGTTTGTGGGGACGTGCGCGATCCCGCAGGCGGCGGGGCAGCCGATCTCGTTCTGCCTGGAGGAGTTGGAGCGGTGCGTGCTGGAGCTGGGGATGGTGGGGCTGAAGATCAACCCGGACCCGGGCGAGGGGTCGCTGGAGACGCCGCACATGGGTGACGAGTACTGGTACCCGCTGTACGAGAAGATGGTGGAGCTGGACGTGCCGGCGCTGGTACACGGGGGGCCGTTCCGGTTCTCTCGGGAGCCGGAGCTGGGGTACTTCGTGGAGGAGGAGGCGGTGGCGGCGTGGGCGCTGATCCGGTCGCCGCAGGTGTTCCGGGACTTTCCGAACCTGAAGATCATCATCGGGCACGGGGGCGGGTACATCCCGTTCCAGGCGGGCCGAGGGCGGGCGTTCCGGATGAACTCGCAGGTGCGGGAGCCGGAGGCGAACTGGGAGAGCTTCGACGAGTCGATGCGGCGGCTGTACTACGACACGGTGCTGTACGACGGGGAGGCGATGGAGCTGCTGATCAAGGTGGTGGGCGTGGACCGGTGCATCTTCGGGACGGACAAGCCGGCGAACGGGTCGGTGAAGGACCCGGAGACGGGGCG
>CAZCPU010000172.1:0-2352 GCA_964499855.1 uncultured Dehalococcoidia bacterium
CCGTCGTCCGGCTGCCGTACGTGCCCCAGCCCATCGGCGTGTTGTCCGTGTCGCCGTGGATGATCTCCACGTCCTCCACCGGCACGCCCAGCTCCTCCGAGACGATCTGCGCAAACGTTGTCTCCTCGCCCTGTCCGTGCGGCGAGGAGCCCACCATGACGTTGACCTTGCCCGTGGGGTGGAACCGCACGATGGCGCTCTCCCACAGGCCGCCCTGGAATCCGACCGCGCCCGCCACCTGTGACGGGCCCAGGCCGCAGATCTCCACCCACGTCGCCATGCCGATGCCGACCAGCCGCCCGTCCGCGCGGGCCGCCGCCTGCGCCGCCCGCAGGCCCTCGTAGTTCGCGTTCGCGAGGCAGGTGTTAAGCGTCAGCTCGTAGTCCCCGCTGTCGTAGATGATGCCCGTCGCGACGTCGTGGCCGTTCTCGAACTTCGGGATCAGGTTCTTCCGGCGCAGCTCCGCCGGGTCCATGTCCAGCGCCGCCGCCGTCAGGTCCACCAGCCGCTCGATGAGCGTCGTGGCCTCCGGCCGCCCCGCGCCGCGGTACGCGTCCACCGGCGTGCCGTTGTTGAACACCCCGTGGATCGTCCCGGAGATGTTCGCAATGTTGTACGCGCCCGAGTACATCAGGCCGTGCAGGATCGTCGGCACCCCCGGCGCCGCCGTCGAGAGGTAGCCGCCCATGCCCGCGTACACCGTCGTCCGAAGGCCCGTGATCGTGCCGTCGGACGTGGCCGCCATCTCCACCTCTTCCACGTGGTCGCGGCCCTGCGTCGTCGCCAGGTAGTTCTCGCTGCGTGTCTCCGTCCACTTGACGGGCACGCCCAGCTTCATCGCGCAGAAGGCCGTGATCGCCTCGTCCGGGTAGTAGGGGATCTTGCTGCCGAATCCGCCCCCCACCTCCGGCGCGATGACCCGCACCTTGTGCTCCGGCACGCCCGTGACCACCGAGGTCAGGAAGCGCGCGATGTGCGGGTTCTGCGACGTGCTCCACAGCGTCAGCTCGCCCATCGCCGACATGTACGAGGCGATGGCCGATCGCGGCTCCATCGGGTTCGCGATCAGCCGCGGCAGCGTGATCGTGTCGCTCACCGTGACGTCCGCCGCCGCGAAGGCCGCGTCCGCGTCGCCGCCCGCCACCGCCCACGTGAAGGCGATGTTGTTCTCCACGTCGTCGTGCAGCTGCGGCGCGCCCGGCTGCGCGGCGGCCTTCGGGTTGATCACCACGCCCAGCGGCTCGTAGTCGACGTCGATGTGCTCCAGCGCGTCCTCCGCCTGGTAGCGCGTCTCCGCCACCACCACCGCCACCGCGTCGCCCACGTAGCGGACCCGGTCCTTGGCTATGGCCGGGTGCTCCGGCGTCTTCAGGTCTGACCCCGGGATCAGCCACGCGCAGGGCATCCCCGCCAGGACGCCGTCCGTGTCGGCGCCCGTGTACACCGCCACCACCCCCGGCTGCGACGCCGCGCCGCTGGTGTCGATGCTCCTGATGTTCGCGTGGGCGTGCGGGCTGCGCAGGATCGCCGCGTGGACCATCCCCGGCAGCTTGATGTCGTCCGTGTACGGCGCCCGGCCCGTGATCAGCCGCGGGTCCTCTCGGCGCCGAATGCCCGATCCGAATGAGCGCGTCGTCATGGCTTAGCTCCCTCCCATCGCGCCGGCGGCCTCTTCCACCGCGCTCACGATGTTCTGGTACCCCGTGCAGCGGCAGATGTTGCCCTCCAGCGCATGCCGGATCTCCTCCCGTGAGGGCGAGGGATTGTTCCTCAGCAGCTCCGCGGAGGCCATGATCATGCCCGGCGTGCAGAATCCGCACTGCAGCCCGTGCTTGTTCCAGAAGGCCTCCTGCAGCGGGTGCAGGTCCACCCCGTCCGAGAGCCCCTCGATGGTCGTGACCGACGACCCCGACGCCTGCACCGCCAGCACCGTGCACGACTTGGCGATCGCCCCGTCCAACTGCACCGTGCACGTGCCGCACTGGCTCGTGTCGCACCCCACCTTCGTCCCCGTCAACCCCGCGTTCTCGCGGATGAAATGAACGAGCAGCTGACGGGGTTCAACCTCCCCGCTGTACGACCGCCCGTTGATGGTGATTTCCACCGGAACACTCACGATGCACCCCCTCTCGAAACACCTCGGATGTCAAGCGCTAAGGGTTCGGCAAGGGTACCAGACCATGCGTGAAAGTCAATGGCAGATATGCGCGCCGTGCATACGTGACAGCGCCCTGGAAAAGTGCGGAAACCAGCGGCGAGGCGACCCCCCCGTTTACCCTGAGCCTGTCCTGGGCCTGTCGAAGGGCCCCCCGCCCCCGTTCGCCCTGAGCCTGTCGAAGGGCCTGTCCTGAG
>CAZCPU010000173.1:0-2350 GCA_964499855.1 uncultured Dehalococcoidia bacterium
GCTACGGTTACTGAGGCTCGGACTGGGGCGCTTACGCCTTACCAGGTGCGGCGGTATAGCCGGCATATCATTATGCCGCAGGTTGGGAGCGGGGGGCAGCGGAGGCTGCTGGACTCGCGGGTGCTGATTATCGGCGCGGGCGGGCTGGGGTCGCCGGTGGCGATTTACCTGGCGCTGGCGGGGATCGGGACGCTGGGGATCGTGGACTATGACGTGGTGGACGTGACGAATTTGCAGCGGCAGATCCTCCACCATGACGCGGATATCGGGCGGAGCAAGGTGGAGTCGGCCCGGGAGACGCTGCTGGCGTATAACCCGGACCTGGAGGTGGTGACGTTCGAGGAGCCTATCACGTCGGAGAACGCGATGGAGATGATGGCGGGGTTCGACGTGGTGGTGAGCGGCGCGGATAATTTCGCGGCGCGGTACCTGATCAATGACGCGGCGTTCCTGAGCGGGAAGCCGCTGGTGGACGGGAGCATCCTGATGTTCGACGGGCGCGCGACGACGTATGTGCCCGGCAAGGGGTGCTACCGGTGCGTGTTCCCGGACCCGCCGCCGCCGGGGGAGGTGCCGAACTGCTCGGAGGCGGGCGTGCTGGGGATGCTGCCAGGCATGGTGGGGTCGATCCAGGCGGCGGAGACGGTGAAGGTGCTGCTGGGTACGGGGGAGCCGCTGGTGGGCCGGCTGCTGCTGATCGACGCGCTGGATATGGACTTCCGCGAGGTGAAGGTGCGGCGGGACCCGAGCTGCCCGCTGTGCGGGGATGAGCCGACGGTGACGGAGCTGATCGACTATGAGGTCTTTTGCGGGGTGCCGGGGAGCTAAACCGCAGAGGGCGCGGAGGGCGCAGAGGAAGAGGGGGATGATGGGGGACGGGAGTGTCTGAATCAGGATTCTGGGGATTAGAGGATTATCAGGATTGGGAGGGGGCCGGGGACTGGGTTCCGGCTTGGGGGCCGGAATGACGATTAGAGAGCCGGGGAGGGTCTGAACTGTGATTCTTGTGATTGGGGTGATGGGGATGATTTGGGAGGGGACGGGACCGGCTACGCCGGGGGGAGTTCACCCTCACCTCAGTCCTCTCCCGTCGAGGGAGAGGAGGGGGACCCCGCCCCACCCCTGGGTTCCGGCTTGGGGGCCGGAATGACGGACGGGAGCACTGGGTTCCGGCTCGGGGGCCGGAATGACCCTTCGACAGGCTCAGGGCAGGCTCCCTGGGTTAGTGAGATGGACGGGTAGGTAGATGGCTCGGTTTTCTAAGGTTAGCGAGCGGGAGATTGGCCTTAACAAGGAGGAGGGTGGAGTTATGCCTGCTAGAGTGGCGCATCCGGAGTCGATTGTGGAGACGGACTGGGTGGCGGAGAACCTGGGGGACGAGGGCGTGGTGGTAGTGGAGGTGGACGTGGACACGGCGGCGTACGACCAGGGCCATATCCCGGGGGCGATCGGGTGGAACTGGACGACGGAGCTGAACGATACGGTGACGCGGGACATTTTGAGCCGGGAGCAGATGCAGCGCCTGCTGGGCGGGTCGGGCATCACGAAGGGGACGACGGTTGTGCTGTACGGCGACAACAACAACTGGTTCGCGACGTACGCGTTCTGGCAGATGAAGCTGTACGGCCACCGCAAGGTGAAGATCATGAACGGCGGGCGGGTGAAGTGGGTGAAGGAGGGGCGCGAGCTGAGCACGGAGGCGCCGTCGCCCACGAAGCGGACGTACCGGGCCGCGGACGCGGACACGAGCATCCGCGCGACACGCGATTACGTGCTGGAGACGGCGACGACGGCGAACCAGACGGGCCTGGTGGACGTGCGGGCGCCGGAGGAGTTCAGCGGGGAGCTGCTTGCGCCGGCGCACCTTCCGCAGGAGGGCTCGCAGCGCGGCGGGCATATCCCGGGGGCGGCGAATGTGCCGTGGCTGAAGGCGGTGAACGAGGAGGACGGGACGTTCAAGTCGGTGGAGGAGCTGCGGGAGCTGTACCAGAAGGACGCGGGGCTGAGCAAGGACAATGAGGTGATCGCGTACTGCCGGATCGGCGAGCGGTCGTCGCATACGTGGTTCGTGCTGTCGCAGATCCTGGGTTTCCCGAAGGTGCGGAACTACGACGGTTCGTGGACGGAGTACGGGTCGATCGTTGGAGCGCCGATCGAGAGGTAGGAGCGGGCCGGGGAAGTTTCTAGTTTCGAGTTTCTAGTGGGAGGGGCGGTGCTTTGGGGCGCCGCCCCTTTCGTTTGTGTGTCTGAACTGTGATTCGTGTGATTGGGGTGATGGGGATGATTGGGAGGGGAGGCCCGGCTACGCCGGGGGGAGTCACCCTCACCTCAGTCCTCTCCCGTCGAGGGA
>CAZCPU010000174.1:0-2344 GCA_964499855.1 uncultured Dehalococcoidia bacterium
GTTGACGACGGCGTCCACCGCGCGGCGGAACGCCGGTTGGAGGTCCTCCGCCCGCTCGATTGGGCCCTCCGCGTACGCACCGAAGGAGCGCGCCAGACCCGCGAAGTCCACGACCGGGTCGTCGATGTCGATACCGATGGTGCGCCGCTCCATAGGTCGGCCTCGCACCTGCGCCATCGAGCCCTGGTGACCAAGGTCGTTGCCGTAGGTGCGATTGTTGTACATGACGATGAGCATCGGAATCCGGTGGTGCACCGCGGTCCAGATGGCGGCGGGCGTGAAGAGCATGTCACCGTCCGACTGGATGTTGATGGTGAGCCGACCCTTGCCACGGTTGGCCAGCGCCACGCCGACGGCGTGCGGCAGGCCCTCGCCGAGGCCGCCCCCGCCCCGCGCGCTGACGTCCTGGTACGGGTGCTTGATGTCCCAGAGCCGTTGCACCCAGCCGCGCAAGTCGCCGTTGCCGACGACCCAATCGTAGTTTCGGACGACTTCCCACAGCTCCTGCGCGATGGTCGAGAGGGCCAGCGGGTGGTCCTCAGAGTGGGCCTTGGCCGTCGCCTGGTTGCGGGCCAGCGCCGCCTCGCTCAACTGCGTGACGCGCTCGCGGCGGGCGGTGATCGCGGCGGCGCTGCCCGCCGCGTCATCCAGGCGCCGCTGCACAAGGTCGGCGAGGGCCGGCGTCGCTAGCGCCGTGTCCGCGGCGACGGACATGGCCGTCGGGTACAGGCTGCCGTGGTCGTCGGCCCAGCTCTTCACCTGAAGCTGCCGGAGCGAGATGTCGATGAGCATGGCGTCGGGGCGCAGGATGTCCTCCGTTTTTCGCGTCGCCCGGTCCAGCCGCGTCAGCTCCTGCTGAAGGTCGTATACGTCGAGGGCGAGCACCACATCGGCCTCCGACAGCAGCTCCTCCCGGCTCTCGGTGGCGTAGAGCGGGTGGCGCGTTGGGAAGTTGAAGAAGTCTCCGCCGTTTATGACGGGCAGCGCGAGGCTCTCAGCCAGCCGCAGCAGACCCTGCGCTGCCTCCTCGGAGCGGCCGAGGAAGTTTGCGAGCACCACTGGACGCTCCGCCGCCATGAGTGCGCTCGCGACCTGCTCCAGCGCCGCCGGATCCGCCTGGAGGCGCGTGGGCGCGGGGAAGCGGGAGACATCCGGCAAGTGATAGGGCTCCGTCAGCTTCATCTCCTGCACGTCGGCGTCGAAGCAGACATACACCGGCCCCTGCGGCTCGCTGACGACGAGGTTGTACGCGCGGATAAGGGCCTCGACGGAGGCCTCGACGCTGGTTGGCTGATCGTCCCACTTCACGAAGTTACGGACGGCCTCGCCCTGCACGTTTGCGGTGTGGATCCAGTCGATCCACGGCCGGCGGTGGTTGGCGTCGAGGGGGCCGGTCGCGCCGAGGACCAGCACGCCAGAGCGGCCCATCCACGCGTTGAACATCGCCATCGACGCGTGCAGCAGCCCTACGATATCGTGCACGAATGCCGCCATAGGCTTGCCCGCCGCACGGCCGTACCCCTGCGCGAGCGCGACCGCGATCTCTTCGTGATTGCAGAGGATGAACTCCGGCCGTTCGTTGCCCAGGTGGTTGACGACGGAGTCGTGGATGCCGCGGAAGGTGGCGCCGGGGTTCATCGAGACGTACTCGATGCCAAGGGCACGGAGCGCGTCCACGATGACGTCGGAGCCGTACTCGGTGGGCGCAAAACCGTCCTGGCGAGGGTCAGTGGTCATTGGGGCCTCCCGGTGTTGATTAATCGTCGTCCAGGTGGAAGAAGCGCACCGCATTTCCCGCGACCATGAGCTGTCGCTCCTCATCCGGCACGCCGCGAAAGTTCCAGTCCATCGTGTTCCTGGAGTCCGGCCAGTCTGACTCCTGGTGGGGGAAGTCCGACGCCCAGATCAGGTGGTCGACGCCCATGTGGTGGCGGAGCTCCACACCGGAGCGGTCCTGCTGGAAGCCCCAGATGCAGTGCTCGCGGATGTACTCGCTCGGGGGACGCTTCAACGGCTGGAAGCCGAGCAGCCGGCTGGCCCAGTGCACGTGGCGGCCGTACCGGACATCCGCCATCTCCATGAAGAAGGGCACCCAGCCGATCTGGTTCTCGGCCCAGAAGATCTTGAGGTCCGGGAAGCGGTCGAAGACGCCGGACAGCACCATTTGCACGATGTTCACCGACCCGGCGCGTCCGAAGCGGCTTACCTGCTCGACCATCCCGCCCGTGGGGCCGAGGAACGGCACGACGTCCGGCGGTTCCTGGGCGTACTTGAAGCTGTGGAGCGGCCCGGTTGGGCCCTTGCCCCGGTCGAGGTCGATGTGGACCGTAATGGGCATTCCGAT
>CAZCPU010000175.1:0-2327 GCA_964499855.1 uncultured Dehalococcoidia bacterium
GGCGCTGCTGTGCAGCGAGGACTCGCCGGAGCGGTGCCACCGGCGGCTGGTGGCCGAGCACCTGCAGGCGCGCTGGGGAGACGTCGAGGTGGTGCACCTGGGGTAGGGTTACGGCTAGACGCGCTCGTCGCCTTCGGAGTCCTTCAGCAGTAAGTCCAGCCTTCCCGCTGCGGCGTCCTGCTCCATCTCCCAGTCCCACAGGTCGTTGTCATACGACAGGAACCAGTGCAGAAGCGCGTAGAATTCGTCCTTGGGCAAGGCCTTGGCCTGCGCAACAATCTGCCCGGCTGTCATGGGATAGGGCAGCGACTCTTTCGCCTCGGAGACGCCGCCCTCAGCTACCCTCCTGGCCGATAGGGCCCAAGCAGGGCAGCCATGCGCCTCAAAGGATATGTCCAGAAGCACGCCGCGGTGTGTGGCGTCCTCCGCAATGGTCCGCTGTGATTCGTGCCTTGCCCATTCCGCGTCGGCATCTAGATCTTCCGGGCAATCTTCCAGTTCCCTGTCGTGGAACCAGCGCAACAACGAGAAATAGTCCTTTTGCGGCAAGGCCAAGATTGAAAACTGAAGTTCTGCCAAAGACACGTTCATAGCGGGCTCCTCGCGAATGGGTGGGCCTCAGACCGCCGATAGGCGCAAAGCCAATCACAATACCCACTCACTCCCACTCCGTCAACGCCGAGGGGATCCCCTACTCCAGGGCGTCTGCGGCGGAGACGATGTTGCGGGGCGCCTGGGCGACGATGCGGACGGCGTCGTGGGGGAAGGCGACGGTGACGGCGTCGCCGGCGGCGGGGACGTCGTCGCCCGGCTTTAGCAGGCAGACGAGGGCGCCGCCGCCCACGGCGACCACCAGTTCCAGCTCGCCGGACTGGAAGCGGCGGGTCTCAACCGTGCCGTCGAGGAGGTTGAGGCCGGGCCTGTCGCTGGCGGACGCTGATGACTGCGGGCCGACGGCGATGCGCCGCTCGTCGATGAAGGCGAGGGCATCGGCGGCGGGACGGAGCTCGCCACCGCCCTGCAGGACGCCGCCGAGCAGGCCGACGATTGTCTGCACGTGGGTCACGGCCTCGGCCTGGCCCGCGCGCTGCCCGTAGATGACGTTGCGGATGCCCATGGAGCGTGCGACGAGCTCGCTCCGGGGCGCGGTGTAGAGCTCCTCAGGCGTGCCGGCCTGGACGACCTCGCCCTGCTCCATGATGACCATGGAATCGGCCATGGCGAAGGCCTCGTCGCGGTCGTGGGTGACGTAGACGGCCGTCTGGCCGAGGGCCTTCAGGATGCCGCGCACCTGCGCCTGCAGCGACTCACGCAGGGCGCGGTCCAGCGCGCCGAGGGGCTCGTCCAGCATGAGCAACTGCGGCTCCGCGGCCAGCGAGCGCACGAGGGCGACCCGCTGACGCTCGCCGCCGGAGAGCTCGTGGACCTTGCGCCGCTGGAAGTCCTCGAGCCCGACGAGGCGGAGGAGCGCGTTCACCCGCGCCGACACCTGGTCCTTGGGCCGGCCCTGCATTCGCAGGCCGAAGCTGACGTTGCCGGCGACGTCCATGTGGGGGAAGAGGGCGAGGTCCTGGAACATTAGGCCGAAGCCGCGGCTGCGCGACGGGACGCTGTTGAGGACGCGGCCGTCGAAGGCGATGGCGCCCTCGTCGGGCGACTCGAGGCCGGCGATGAGGCGCAGGAGGGTGGTCTTGCCGCAGCCGCTGGGGCCCAGCAGGCAGACGATGTCGCCGCGCTCCGCCGTCAGGGAGACGCGCTTCACGGCGAAACCGTCGCCGAATTGCTTGGAGACGTTGGAGACCTCCAGCAACGCCATCAAAAGCCTCCCGCGTTTCGGTATCGGAACCGCTCGATGGCGGCGAAGACGGCCGCCACGACCAGCATGAGCACGGTGCTCATCGCCAGCGCGCGGCCGAGGTTCTCGGCGCCGGGCTGCGAGAGCATGCGGAAGATGGCGACGGGCATCGTCGTCGACTCGGGGCGCACGAGCAGGAGCGACGCCCCGAACTCGCCCATTGACACGGCGAAGGCGAAGGTCGCGCCGACGATGAGGGCGGGCGTCAGGATGGGCAGCTCGACGTGGAAGAAGCCGCGGATGGGCGACGCGCCCATGACGGACGCGGCCTCGCGCAGATTCCGGGGCATCCCGCGCATGGCGGGCAGAACGCTGCGGATGACGAAGGGGTAGGCGACCAGCGTGTGCGCGATGATCAGGATGGTGGACGTGGCCCGCAGGTCGATGGGGTCGCGGTTGAAGGCGACCAGGAAACCGAAGCCCATGATGACCGCCGACACGCCGAGGGGCATCATCAGCAGGGCGTCGGCGA
>CAZCPU010000176.1:0-2292 GCA_964499855.1 uncultured Dehalococcoidia bacterium
TTCCCCCGCAAAGCGGGGGAAGGTTAGGATGGGGGTGTTTGACTGAAACCCCTTCCGCGCTCCCCTGCCCCCCGTTCACCCTGAGCCTGTCCTGAGGCTCTTGAAGGGCCAGTCCAAGCCTGATCCCTTCCCCCGCTTGCGGGGGAAGGTTAGGATGGGGGCGCTTGCCTGCAACTACTTCCGCGCTCCCCTGCCCCTAACCCACCGCGTGTCCCCCTCACGCAAGCCCCGACGCGCCCCCCAGCCACGCCCCCACCACCCCCTCCGCGAGCGCCCCAACGCCGTCGCCCGCCTCCAGCCACGAGATCCGCCTGTCCGTCGGCTTGAACCACGTGTACTGCTGCCGCGCCAGCCGGTGGTGCGCCGCCTTGATCCGCCGCGCCGCCTCCTCGAGCGCCATGTCGCCCTGCACGTGCTGCGCCAGCTCCCGGTACCCCATGCTCGACAGCGCCGGCAGCGACGCCGCGTACCCCGCCTCCAGCAGCCCCCGCACCTCGTCCACCCACCCGCCCGCCAGCATCGCGTCCACCCGCGCGTCGATGCGCCCGTACAGCTCCTCGCGAGAGCTCGCCGTCAGCCCCACCATCAGCGTCCGGTACCCCGGCGACGACTGCCCCCCGTGCGCCCCAGGCCCCATCGCCGCGACCACCTCCAGCGCCCGCACCACCCGCCGAGGGTTCCGCAGGTCGATCCGCGACGCCGCCTCCGGGTCCGCCTCCACCAGCTCCGCCGCCGCCGCCTCGACGCCCTCCTGCGCGATCACCGCCTCCAGCCGCTCCCGCAGCTCCGCGTTCGGCGCCACCCGCGGCGCCTGCCACCCGCCCGCGAGCGCGTTCACGTACTGCCCCGTCCCGCCGACGACCACCGGCAGCCGCCCCCGCGCGTGGACGTCCGCGATCGCCTCCGTCGCCAGCGGCAGGTAGCGCGCGAGGCTGAATCCTTCGTCGGGGTTGATGATGCAGTAGAGGTGGTGCGGCACGGCGGCCCGCTCCGATGCCGTGGGCGCGGCGGTCCCCACCTCCATGCCCCGGTACACCTGCCGGCTGTCCGCGTTGACGATCTCCCCCCCAAACCGCCGCGCGATGTGCACCGCAAGCGCGCTCTTCCCCACGGCCGTAGGCCCGACGATGACGAGGAGCGGGGCAGCTTGAGCGGGTGGCACGGTCACGAGAGGGGACCTCGGTGCTATGCGGACGCCGGTTCGCCGGCAGAGTCCTCGGCGGCCTCGGGCTGTGAACCCGGAGCTTCACCCTTCCCAACCCAAGTCCCTTCCCCCGCTCGCGGGGGAAGGTTAGGATGGGGGTGCTCGCCGTCAGCCGGTGTCTCATCCCCCGAGTCGTCCTCGGACTCGTCCGGCGCCAGCTCCCACGTCTCCCGGTCGATCACCTGCAGGAAGGCGTAGTACTTCGCGTTCGCGACGGCCCGCGCCTCCACCGCGCCCAGCTCCACCACCTTCTGCAGCGCAATGTCCAGGTACGACGCGTCGATGTAGCTCCCCGGCGCGTTGGCCGTGAAGAGGTCGTACAGCTCCTCCTCGGAGTACGCCGAGTCCGGGTTCGCCTCCAGCAGGTCGCACACGGACACCATCAACGCCTCAATCCCCGCGTCAATCCCCATCTCAAACTGCAGCCGTGAAATCGGCATGGGCAGTCTCCTCCACCCTGACCGTTCGCCCTGAACCCACCCGAGCCTGATCCCTTCCCCCGCGAGCGGGGGAAGGTTAGGATGGGGGCGCTCTCCCCCAACCACTCCCGCTATGCCGACCACTCCCGCAGCCGTCCCCGTGGACCCTGCCCCGTACTCAAATACGGGGCAGGAACCCCGACGGTCGCGGCCCCGTTCGCCCTGAACCGACCCGAGCCTGATCCCTTCCCCCGCTGGCGGGGGAAGGTTAGGATGGGGGCGCTCGCATTCGACCACCTTTGCCCCTCTGCAGCCTCTCTCACGCCCCGTTCGCCCTGAACCGAACCGAGCCTGATCCCTCCCCCCGCGAGCGGGGGAAGGTTAGGATGGGGGCGCTCTCCCCCAACCACTCCCGCTATGCCGACCACTCCCGCAGCCGTCCCCGTGGACCCTGCCCCGTACTCAAATACGGGGCAGGAACCCCGACGGTCGCGGCCCCGTTCGCCCTGAACCGACCCGAGCCTGATCCCTTCCCCCGCTGGCGGGGGAAGGTTAGGATGGGGGCGCTCGCATTCGACCACCTTTGCCCCTCTGCAGCCTCTCTCACGCCCCGTTCGCCCTGAACCGAACCGAGCCTGATCCCTCCCCCCGCGAGCGGGGGAAGGTTAG
>CAZCPU010000177.1:0-2290 GCA_964499855.1 uncultured Dehalococcoidia bacterium
GCCGGGATCCAGGGGTGGGGCACCCTTGCCCCCAACGCCCTCCACACCCCGCCCTTTACCCTCGCCCCCGCCCCCTGCTACCCTACCCCCATGACCACCAACGGAAACCACCGCATCAAGGCCGTCTTCTTCGACCTCTACAACACCCTCGCCCGCTTCTGGCCCCCGCGCGAGCAGATCCAGGCCCAGGCCTGCGCCGACTTCGGCTACACCGTCACCCCTGACGGCATCGCCCGCGGCTACCTCCGCGCCGACGCCTTCATGTCCCGCGAGAACGCCCGCGGCCAGGTCCAGCGCCGCTCCTCCGCCGACCAGCTCGCCTTCTTCACCGAGTACCAGCGCCTCATCCTCGAGGGCGCCGGCGTCGACGTCCCCCCCTCCGTCGCCGGCCAGATCTGGCAGCGCGTCCGACAGATCCCCTACGGCATGGCCCTCTTCGACGACGTCCCTGACGCCCTCCCACGCCTCCGCGCCTCCGGCTACCGCGTCGGCGTCATCACCAACATGGCCTCCTCCGGCGCCGAGGTCGCCCGCGACACCGGCCTCGACGCCCTCGCCGATTTCGTCATCACCTCCGGCGAGATCGGCATGGGCAAGCCCCACCCGCCCATCTACCTCGCCGCCCTCGCCCGCGCCAACGTCGAACCCTCCGACGCCATCCACGTCGGCGACTCCGTCTCCGGCGACATCGAGGGCGCCATGTCCGTCGGCATCACCCCCGTCTTCATCAACCGCTACCCGGACACCCCGCCCGAGGACCCGCCCCCGGACGGCGTCCCCACCGTCCACACCCTCGCGGACGTGGAAACCCTCCTCCGCCACGGCATGTAGCCGCCTCTCCATACCGGCGGAGGCCGGTATCCAGAGAGGCGGGGCCGCGGGGCCGTTCGCCCTGAGCCCCTCCACACCGTTCGCCCTGAGCCCCTCCCGCCGTTCGCCCTGAGGCTGTCGAAGGGCGGTCGGGAAGCCTGCCCCGTACGTGATTCAGGTCATTCCTGACCTCATCGCCATTCCTGCGAAAGCAGAGCCTGCCCCTGCGAAGCCTGCCCCGTGCCCCGATACGGGGACAGGGGAATCCAGAGGCGCCAGGGAGAGGCGGGCCCCCTCTCACAGCCTCGCGACAAACACGGAAACCGTCCCCAGTCGCTTCACCCTCACCGCACGACGCCCAGCAAAAACTCCCTCAGCTCCCGCTCGTACCGCTCGCTTTCCGTATTCCACGCCGCGCCGTGCGTCGCGTCCCCGTAGACGCTGTACGTGGCGATGTCGGGACGCAGTCCCGCCAGTTCATCACTGGTTTCTATCGGCACAACCGTGTCGTCCGCTCCGTGAATGAGCAGAATGGGTACCTGCAACCGGTGCGCATCCTTCAGGTAGTCCATCGCGCCCCAGTCCACCCCGAACCGCAGCGTGGCGATCCACTTCACCGTCCCCACCACGAAGCCCGGCAGGTTGCGCTCCTCCGCCCCCAGGTCCACCGGCGCGTTGAAGTCCATCACCGGCGAGTCCAGCACCACGCCGGCCACCGACTCGGCGAGATCAGACTCGTACAGGAACTTCGTCACTATGCCGCCGCCCATGCTGGCGCCCAGCAGCACAACCTGCCTTGCGCCCGGCTGCGACAGGACGTACTCCACCGCGGCGTGCAGGTCCTCCCACTCGGTTACGCCGTACAGGTGGATGCCGCTTGGGTCCCCGGGTTGCCCCTCATCGTTGCGATAATTGATGAACACCGCCGGCATGCCCAACGCGTGCAGCGTGGTCACCGTGGGCAGGCCGTCCCCCCGCGTCCCGCGATGCCCGTGTACGAAGATCGCCCACGTGTCGAGCTCGCCCCCAAACCGCCACGCGTCCAGCGCCCCCAGCGGCGACTCGAACTCGACCTCCTCGTACTCGATCCCGAACGCAAGGTACGGGTCATGCGGAAAAATGTCGCTCGTCACCTCGGCCGGCGACGAGCGCGGCGGTTCGCCCTCCACCAGCTCGAACCGGCGAACCACCTCCGTCTCCCCCTCCTCGACGATGTCGCCCATCATCCCGTTCCCGCCGTCCCACACCAGCCCCCATCGACCGTGCAACCGCCACGCCCCGTCGTCGGGCCCATCCTCCAGCCGCACCAGCCCGCCGCCGATGCCGGTAGCCACCACGTCGTACTCAACCTCGTCTTCCTTCACCTCAAGCGCCAGATCATAAAGCACCCCAGAGTAAAACCAACCCACCCCCAAATTCACGACACCCAACAACAAAACCAAAAACCCAACCAAACCCAAAGCCCACCAAAGCCCACGCC
>CAZCPU010000178.1:0-2283 GCA_964499855.1 uncultured Dehalococcoidia bacterium
AAGCTCCCGCACCTGCTCATTGTCGATGTATATCGCCATGCCCAATCCTCCTCAACCTCCATACCGGCGAAGGCATGCCCCGTACCCCGATACGGGGCCGGTATCCAGGGGCGGGGGCGACCGTTCGTGCTGAGGGAAATCGAAGTACGAACGGTCGCGGCGGGGCACCCCCACCGCTCACCACCTCCGCCTTCCCACCCATCCCAACCTCCATACCGGCGAAGGCATGCCCCGTACCCCGATACGGGGCCGGGCGGGGCGCCCCTCACCTACAGATACCCGTTCTCCCGATACCACCGCTCCGCCCCCGCGTGCAGCGGCACGTCCAGCGGCGTCGCCTCCGTCTCCACCCCTATCTGCCCGATCCCCGTGTAGCTCTCCTCCCACCGGATGTGCTCCGCCCGCTGCGCTATCGCCGCGCACACCTTGTACGCCGTCTCCTCCGGTAGCGACTCCCGCGTGTACAGCGGCCACCCGCTGTAGTCGATGGTCACGATGTCGTGGTCCAGCAGCGGGAAGCGCTCCTTCGGCAACACGACCCTGCGCCACCCGATGGCCTCCATCTGCGAGAGAATGCCCTCCTCCAGCTCCAGCGGCTGCAGCCCGTGCGCCAGCCCGTGGTCCAGCCACGTCGGGATCCCCTCGTCGAACACCACGTCCACGCTCCCGTCCTCGATCCCCGCCAGCCGCCGCGCGTCCCCAGGCGGCCCGTTCAGCTGCAGGCTCCCGCCCCACGACACCATGTCCTCCAGCGTGAACCCGTACATCGGCAGCAGCTGCTCCAGCAGCACCCGCGTCGAGTGCGTCGCGTCCTCCCGCACCGACACCCGCAGCGCCGGCTTCCGCTCCCCGATCTCCGCCAGCGACGTCACCCCCAGCCGCGGCTGCACCGCCGCCACGAACCGGTCGTACGACGGGTACGACGCGATGACCCGCACCGGCAGCCGCTCGCTGTACAGCCCCGTCCCACGGTACGCCTGCGTCAGCATCGCCGACGGGTTCACGAACGCCAGGTCCAGGTCCCCCCGCGCCACCGCGTGCGCCAGCGCCGGCGACCCCGGCGCCATACGCAGCGCCGGCCGGAACGTCTCCCCGCTCCCGTTCCCGATGACGATCGACACGTCCCGGTCCTCGTAGTACCGGATGTTCGGGTCCCCCGCAATCCCCAGCGCAATCTCCCAAAGCATCTTGCTCCGCTGGAACTGCGCCCCTCGTGGCAACTGCTCCACCACTCGCCTCCTGCCTACTTACATCGACGTCCCCGCGCCCCAACCTTTCCATCCCGGCGAAGCCATGTCCCCTACCCCGAAACGGGGCCGGGATCCAGGGGAGGGCGCCCTTCGCCCCCGACGCCCTCGAAGGGCATGAACCGGTGCCGAGCGGGAAACGGGAACCCCGATATTCACGGGCTCGGCGTCGCGCCCTGCCCCCCTACCCCAGCAGCCACCCGAACGCCGCGTCCGCCACAGGCACCACCAGCGCGATCGCCACGATCAGCAGCGCCCCCATCACCAGCAGCCGCCCCAGGCTCATGTCCCCGCCGATCGGCTCCCGCGTCCGCTCCTCGATCTCCGCCGGCATCAGGTTCAGCACGTCCCGCGCCCGCAGCGCGTCCCCCTCCCACGTGTCCAGCGCGTGCGGCACGTTCGCCGCCAGCCCCCAGATGCCCGGCCCGCCGCCGACCGACCGCACCATGCAGCGGATCCCCTCCGCCTCCAGCCGGCTCGCCGCCATGCGCGCCAATGGCTCGCTCCCGTACACCTCCAGGGTGACGGTCTTTTCCCCCTCGCGTCGACGATATTCGTCAGTCAATGCCCCGTCCTGTGCGAATTCGCTGTGATTGTTTCTGAAACTGCGTCGCAGTATGCCCCTCCGCCTCCGGTCCAGTTTGACATAGTACGGGCAAATCCATATGATGAATAGTGCCCATTTGCCATGGGGCACGTTAATAGCTTGGACGAAAGGCAGGTGACGATATGTCATCTATTGTTTGGATTGTCATTCTTTTGCTTTCCGTCCTCGCGGCCCTGGGCGTAGGGGCGATGGTGACGTTCTGGACCCGGAACGCGTTCTTGGGTAAGCGGCTTCAGGAGTCGGAGCAGAAGGCTCAGCAGGTCCTGGATGCCGCCGATCGCCAGAAGGCCAGCTTGCTGCTAGAGGCCAAAGAGGAAACCCTCAAGGCCCGCTCCGCCGTGGAGCAGGAGATCAGGGAGCGCCGCGGCGAGGTTCAGCAGCAGGAGCGCAGGCTCGCAAACCGGGAAGAGAACCTGGAGCGCAGGTTCA
>CAZCPU010000179.1:0-2208 GCA_964499855.1 uncultured Dehalococcoidia bacterium
GCGTGGTGTTTGAGGCGATTTCCTCCTCACCACCCAAGGGCCTGGCTTGACGGTCTTCGTCCGCTGCCAAGCTGCACATTCCAATCGCCTGTGCGGGCCAAACCGAGTTTGGCCGGATTCGCTGTTTCCCTACGCCTTTGGCTGGATGAGGACGCGGACGGTGCCGTCGCCCTCGTCGCGTTGGTTGACGAAGGCGTGACCCTCCTTCTCCGTCCAGTACTTGACGTCGAAGACGTTGAGGGCGTCGCCGAGGATGGCCTCGACCATGGAGTGATGGTCGGCCTCCGTCTGCTTGGCGAGGGCGGCGATGACGCCGGCGCAGGACTTGCCGCGACCGTCGATGACGACCCAACCGCCACCGGCGCTGATCACCGGCGCGTGGCCGTTGCCATTGCCGTTCTGCTCGGGGCGGACGCTGATCTCGCCGGTCTTGCGGAGATCGAGCTGGCGCTTGAACTCGGCGACGGACTCCCACGCGACGGCGCGGTCGCGGCTGCCGCTGGCGCAGACGGCGCCCCGGACGCCGACGATGTCGGGGTTGACGCGGGCGAGCTCGTCGAGGTCGGCGAGCTTGAGGTGGCCGGAGAGGGCGGTGCTCATGCCGAGCTTCTTGCCCTCGATGACGATGTCGCGGAGCTCTTCCTCGCTGAGGAAGTCGAAGAGGTTGCGGCCGTCCTTGATGAGGGTGTCGATGAGGAAGCCGTCGCACTCGCCGTCCTTGGCGAGCTGGACCATGAGGTGGGGGTCGAGGCCGCCATCGTAGAGGAGGTTGTCGGCGAAGAGGGAGCCGACGAGCTTGGTGTTGTAACCCTCCATGGCGCGGCGGGACTCGCGGAGGACCTCGACGGCGACGTCGTAGTCGGCCTGCATGAAGCCGACCTTGACGGACGTGGCGTCCATGACGGCGGCGGCGTAGGCGGCCATCGCGACGGTGCCGGCCTGGTTGGGGACGACGCCGAGGGTCACGCTGACGTGGTTCTCGGGCTGGATGGCCGCGCGGACCTGGCGAACGGTGCTGGGGTGGCCGGAGCCGACGAGGGCTTCCTGCAGGTTCTTGACGTCAACAACGTCGGCGCCGCCGCGCTCGGCCTCGAGGGCCTCGGCGACGTCCTGGACGCTGACCATGAGGAGCATGCCGGTGGCGAAGAAGGGGCTGTTGTTGCCGGTGAGCCACGCGGCCCTGGGCTGGACGGAGACGGCAGGCTGGGGCGGCCGCGGCTTGAGGGGCTCGAGCTCGGCCTTGAGCTGGGCCTTCTCGGCGAATGTGAGCTGGGGGAGGGGCTGGCGGGTCGGACCGCCGGCCATTCCCATTAGCTCGCCCCAGTACTTGACCATCGCGACGGGGAGGGCGCCGCCGTTCTTGTCCATGGTGCGCGTCCACCAGGTGTCGTTGAGCTCCTTGAGGCGGCGGAGGTGCTTGTCGTAGAAGGCGTCGTCGTAGTCGCCGACGGAAGCCTTCTCGATGAACTGGACGTAGTAGTTGCACTCGGGGGTGTCGAAGCGCCAATCGGAGGTGTTGGCGAACATGACCTGCTGCTGGAAGCCGAGGTCTTGGGCGAAGGGGTAGATCCACTCGTCGGGCGTGCTGATGACGTAGTCCTTGCCGAGGGAGAGGTGGGTCTCAATGGAGAGCTGCTGGTTGAAGCTGGCTTCCTTGACGCCGACGACCTGTTGGAGCTCGCAGATGCGGCGGAGGCCCTGCGGGCTCATGACGATGCCGAACTGGGGGGAGTTGTAGAACATGATGCCGAGGTTGGTGTTGTCGCTGAGGGTCTTGACGTAATCGATGACCTGCTCCTCGGTCTTGGCCTCCATGTAGGGGGCGGCGACGATGAGGAGGTCAAAGCCGGCGTCCTCGGCGTGGCGGGCGAGGTCCAGGGTCTCGCGAGCGGAGGTGTGCGTGACGTGGGCGCCGACGGGCCATCGACCGGCGGCCTCCTCCGCGACGATGTCCATGACGCGGACGCGCTCGTCGTGGGTGAGGCTCCAGAACTCGCCCATGCCCCAGGTGCAGCCGGCGCCCCGCGTGCCGAGGCGGCGCACGTGGCGCACGTTGCGGCGGAGGCCCTCCTCGTCGAGGTCACCGTCGTCGGTGAAGGGGGTGATGAGCGTCGTCCACTGCCCCTTCAGCGTCTCCCAAGCCCAGTCCTGTGCTTCATGCGCCCTGTAGTGCGCCATCGTACCCTCCGTCACACGGCTTGCCGCGCA
>CAZCPU010000180.1:0-2187 GCA_964499855.1 uncultured Dehalococcoidia bacterium
CGCCTGCGCCTCCAGCCGCTCCAGCCACCACTCCGCCCACAGGTCGAGCGTCTCCCGCACCGCCGTCCGCTGCTGCGGCAGCAGGTTCGCCAGCTCCGCCGCGTACGCGAACCGCTCCTCGACGCCCCCCTCCGCCGCCGCCGTCAGCCGCTCCAGTCGCCGGTCCCGCGTCTCCAGGATCGCCGGGTCCTCCAACGCCCGCACGGCCCAGCCGGGCCTCCCCGCGCTCAGCGCCGCCAGTTCGCCCGCCGTCGCTTCAGGCGCCTCCCACCGCGTCGTCAGCGCCTCCGCCACCGCAGCCGTCGGCAGCGGCCGCAGGTCGATGCGCTGGCACCGCGACCGTATCGTCCCCAGCACCTGGTCCGGGCTCGTCGAGAGCAGCACGAGCATCAGCCGCTCGGGTGGCTCCTCCAGCAGCTTCAGCAGCGCGTTGCCTGCCTCGTCTGTCAGGTGCTCCGCCCCCTCGATGACGATGGCCCGGTAGCGTCCCTCGAAGGGGTTGAGGTTCGCCTGGTGCGCCGCGTCCCGCACCGCGTCGATGCCGACCGCCTTTCGCCCCTCCTCCTCCGCGACGCCCAGGTGCAGCACGTCGGCGTGCCGCCCGTCCCGCACGTGCTGGCACTGCGAGCATTCGCCGCAGGGCGGCTCCGGCCCTTCGCAGTTGACGGCCGCGACGAGGTCCATCGCGAGGGTGGTCTTGCCTACGTGCGGTGGGCCCGTGAACAGGTAGGCGTGCGCCAGCCGTCCCTCGCTCAGCGAGCGGTCCAGCAGCCGCACGGCCCCGGTGTGACCCACGACGCGCCACATGGCGGCTACCAGATGTCCGTGGTCATGAGGTCCGCCGGTGTCTCGCGCCGGCGGATGAGCCTCGACTTGCCGTCCTTCACCATCACGATGGGCGGGCGCGGGTTCGAGTTGTAGTTGCTCGCCATCGACGGGCTGTACGCCCCCGCCGCCGGCATCGCTATCAGGTCCCCCGGCGACAGCTCCGGCAGCGCGCACTGCTCCACCAGGATGTCGCCCGACTCGCAGAATTTCCCCGCGATCGTGTAGTCCACGTTCTCGGCGTCGTTCATGCGCGCCGCCGTCACCGCCTCGTACCGCGCCTCGTACAGCGCCGGCCGGATGTTGTCGCCCATGCCCCCATCGACGGCCGCGTACGTCCGCACCCCCGGGATCTCCTTGATGCTCCCGACCGTGTACAGCGCGACCCCCGCCGGCCCGACCACCGACCGCCCCGGCTCCACCGTCATCGACGGCAGCGGCAGGTTGTGCCGCTCGCACCCCTCGTGCAGCGCCGCCACGATGGCTCCCGCGTACTCCGAGGGCGCCGGCGCCCGCTGGTGCCGCAGGTACGGGATCGCGAACCCGCCGCCCGGGCTCAGCTCCCGCAGCTCCAGCCCCTCCTCGCGAAACTGCGCCGCAAACTCCAGCACCACGCCCATCGCGTCCACGTACGGCTCCACCTCGAAGATCGGCGACCCCAAATGGAAGTGCAGCCCCATCAGCTCCAGGTGCTCACAGTCCAGCGTCCGCCGCAGCGCCTCCGCCGCCTGCCCGTTCCCGATGTTCAGCCCGAACTTGCTGTCCGCGATGCCCGTCGTCGTCTTCGCGTGCGTGTGCGGGTCGATGCCCGGCGTCACCCGGAGCAGCACCCGCTGCGTCACCCCGCGCTCCGCCGCCAGCCGCTCCAGCAGCTCGATCTCGTGCAGGTTGTCCACGACAATCCGCCCGATCCCGTAGTCCAGCGCGTCCGACAGCTCCTCCGCACCCTTGTTGTTGCCGTGCAGGTAGATGCCCTCCGGCGCGACCCCCGCCGCCTTCGCGACGGCCAGCTCGCCGCCCGAAACCACGTCCAGCCCCAGCCCCTCCTCCGCCATCAGCCGCGCCAGCGCCGGCCCGATGTACGCCTTCGACGCATACACCACCCGCGTGTCCCCGTGCAGCGACCTGAACGCCTCCGTGAACGCCCGGCACCGTGCCCGAAGCGTGTCCTCGCACAGCACATACAACGGCGTCCCGTACTCGGCCACAAGCTCCGCCGCGTCGCACCCGCCAATGCTCAGCCGCCCCGCCGCATTCACCCCCGCCGAGTCCGGAAAAACATGAGCAACCTGGGAAAAGTCCATGATGTGTCCTTTAGGTGTTGATTGGGTTGGGGTCGCGCCCCCGTGAGTATTCTACCCC
>CAZCPU010000181.1:0-2186 GCA_964499855.1 uncultured Dehalococcoidia bacterium
TACGCGGCCATGGGCCCTCCTTCGCAGTTCGCGCGTCGGCTGGCCGCGCGTGCGTGTTCCCTCCATGATATACGGCGCAAGCGCCGCCCCTACACGTACTGGTCGGGGTGGGCGGAGAACTCCTCGCGGCAGCCCGCAGCAGTACCGCTCAACCGGGCAGGTTCTCTATCTCCACCGGCTCCACGTCTTCGGCCAGACTGAAGCCGAAGACTCGCGAATAGAAGTACAGCTCCGCTTCCAGCGCCCGCTTGATGTTCTCCGACCGGCGGAAGCCGTGCTGTTCGCCCTCAAAGGGGACGTAGGCCGTGGGCAGGCCCTTGGCGCGCACTGCCTCGAACATCATCTCCGCCTGGTTGGGCGGCACTATCTCGTCCTCCAGTCCTTGCAGCAACAACAGAGGGCATGACAGCAGTTCGGTATGGTGAATGGGCGAGCGCTCCTCGTAGAGGCCGCTGCATTCGGGGTACGGCCCCACCAGAGTGTCCAGGTAGCGCGACTCGAACTTGTGGGTTTCCCGGGCCAGCGCCTCGAGATCGCTGACTCCGTAGTAGCTTGCTCCGGCCTTGAATACGTCGTGAAAGGTGAGGGCGGCGAGGGTCGTATAGCCGCCCGCGCTCCCGCCGTCTATCGCCAGCCGCTCCGCGTCCACGTCTCCCCGGGCCGCCAGGTGCAGCGCTGCGTTCACACAGTCGTCCACGTCCACGATTCCCCACGCCCCGTTGAGCCTGCGGCGGTACTCCGTACCGTACCCGGTGCTGCCGCCATAGTTCACGTCAACCACTCCGAAGCCCCGGCTGGTCCAGAACTGGATGCCCATGTCCAGCGCTGTCGAGGCCGCAGCCGTAGGCCCGCCATGGCTCTTGACCAGGAGCGGCGGTTTCTCACCCTCGGTCGCGGCAAAGTCGGGGTTGCGCGGCGGGTAGTAGAAGGCGTGGGCGGTCCTCCCGTCCGTGGTCTCGAACTCCACGCGCTCCGGGGCCGACAGGTAGGCCGAGTCCACCTCCAGGTCGTGGGCCTGCCGCAGAACTTCCACTACACCGGTAGTTGCGTCCAGCGCGAGCAGGGACATAGGCTTGTCGGGCGCGCCTGCGGTAAAGACGCCCCGTTTTCCGGAGACCCGCAGCTCACCCCGCCCCATCTCCGAATAGGGCGTGTTCAGGCGGGTCAGAACGCCGATCTCAGCATCAATGATTCCGATACTCCAGAAGCCCCTCTCTACATAACTGCAGGCGATGCGTCCATCTTCGAGGAAGCCGTAGGCCGCCGGATCGAAACCCCACGGCGGGCGGGCGAACTCGGCATTCATCTCGAGGACCGGTTGCACCGTTCCGTTGCGCTGCCGGTACAAGTTCCACCATCCATTGCGGTCGGACGCGAAGTACAGCTCCCCATCAGGAGACCAGACAGGCTGCAGGACGGACTCTTGAGGCCCGCCTGCAATCGCCCGCGCCTCGCCCAGTCGCCCGTCCGGGGCAAGGCTCGCCAGCAAGAGCGTCGTGCCGTCCCATGGCATATTGGGGTGGTTCCAGGCCAGCCAAGCCAGGGAGTCGCCAGCGGGGCTCAGGCGAGGAGCGGCGCAGAAGTCGGAGCCGGCGTACAGCAATTCCTGCGGGTTTGCGCCTTCCGCGTCCACGGCTACGATGGCGTTGACCGCCTCGCCTTCCCCGCTGTGGTCCTCCCGCACACAGATAATGCGGCCTTGGCGGGCGTCGAACACGCCGTCTGCGTAACGAAGGGGCGCCTCCGGCGTGATGGCCCTTGGCGCTCGACCGGGGTCCTGCCGGTACATTCGCTGGTCGGCGAAATTGGAGAAGAACACTACTCCATCCGCCACCAGAAACGCCCCGCCTCCATACTCGTGGACTCGTGTGCGGGCGCTATACGGTTCTGGCGTCACGTCGGTGATGGAGCCGTCGGCGCGCTGCCGCACGATCACCATGCGCCCGCCCTCCGAAGGGCGCATCTCGACCCAATAGACGTCGCGCCCGTCCAGCGCGATCCGCCCCAGTCCCACCGCGCCGGACACGATCAAGTCGGTGGTGATGGGAGACTTCCAGGAACCGTAAGGGGCGATGGCGGGCATGGCGGCGTCTCTGGTGAGGACTCGGTTGCCGCGCCCTACACGTACTGTTCGGGGTGGGCGGAGAACTCCTCGCGGCAGCCGGGGGCGCAGAAGTAGTACGTTT
>CAZCPU010000182.1:0-2160 GCA_964499855.1 uncultured Dehalococcoidia bacterium
CGGTTCGCCCACGAGCATATGCGCCGCAGCATCGAGAGCGCCGGCGGCAGCCGCGCCAACATCGCCCACGTCAGCATGTACTTCCAGGACTTCGCCCGCGACCGCGAGGCCATGAACCCGCCGTGGGTCGACGCCTTCCCCGACGAGAACGACCGCCCGACCTACAAGTTCCTGACCGCCGACCTCCCCGGCGATATGCTCGTCTACATGGACTACTTCGCCGTGCTGGACCACCCCCGGCAGGTGCTCAACGTCGAGGGCGTCGCCCACACCAACCCCATCCCCCTCGGCGTGCGCATGGGCCCGTACCTCTTCTCCTCCCGCGTCCTCCCCTACGACCCCTCGACGGGCCGCCCGCCGGAGGACGTGCGCGAGCAGGCCGAGCGCCTCTTCCGCAACACCGAGGCGTTGCTGACGGCCGGCGGCATGGACTGGAGCAACGTCAGGCAGGGGCGCGCCTTCGTGGCCGACCTCGCGAACCTGCCGCTTGTCACGGACCGGTGGGCCGCGCTCTACCCGGACGAGGCCTCGCGGCCCGTGCTGCACCACCTCCGCTACGGCGGCGGAGCCCTGCAGGTGATGTTAGAGGTGCTCGCTTCGGTTGAGGAATCCCGGACAAGGGGGCTTGCTGATGGCTGAACCACTGCGGCAGTTCTTCGAAATTTACCCGGCGGACTCGCGGGCGACGAGGCCCCTCGGCATGCGCGTCAACGACGTCGTCTACGCTAACGGGCTGGCGGGCGTCGACCCCGTCACCTGCGCCCCCGCCGCCGGCATCGAGGCGCAGATGTGGCTCATCCTCTCGCACCTGCGCCGCCTGATGGAGGCGGCCGGCGGCAACCTCGACGGCGTCGTCCGCTGCGCGGCCTACGTGACCAACATGGAGGACCGCGAGACCATTTACGGGCCGTGGGAGACGCTCTTTCCCGACGCCGCGGACCGCCCCGGCCTGAAGGCGTTGATCACGCCGCTCCCGGAGGGGCACCTGGTGCACCTCGACGCCTTTGGGCTCATCGGCGGCAAGCGAACGCGCATCGACATTCCCAACGTCCACGCCCGCGACCCCGCCGTCCGTGTCGGCAACGTCTTCTTCACCTCGCGGTGCCACGGCAACGACCAGTCGACGGGCGTGATCGTCGAGGGCGGCGTCGAGGCCGAGGCGCGCCAGACGTTGGAGAACCTGGCGACGCTGGTCGGGCTGGCCGGCGGCAGCGAGGCGCACATCGTCCAGCTCAACATGTTCGGCCGCGACGACTCGTACAAGGACGTCGCCCGCCGTGTCTTCGAGGAGCGCTTCCCCGACCCCGCGACGCGTCCGGCGCTTCACCAGATGGTCAACGTCGTCTCGTCGCGAATGAACGTCGCCATCGAGATGATGGCGCTCCTGCCGGAGAACGACGGCCCCACCGGCGAACGGTTCGTGGAGCTGTACTCTTGCGAGGAGGGCAACGCCAAGCCGAACGGCGCGCGCATAGGTGACGTCGTCGTCGCGCCGCTCCTGACCCCCGTCGACCCGTGCAGCGGGGCGCTGGCTGCTACCGACTTCGACGGCCAGCTCGCCGCGATGTTCGCCGAGGTGGAGCGTTTCCTGAACGTCAACGGCCTGGGGCTCGACGACCTGGCGCGCTTCACGCACTTCCTGCCGGAGCTGTCGGAGCGGCTGAAGTTCAACCCGCTCTGGGTGCAGTGGTACCCGGACATGGACGACCGGCCGCCGCACAAGTACGTGCCCAGCGCCCTGCCTGAAGGTCTGCTCATGGCCGCCAACGTGATCGCGCTGGTCGGCGCCGGCCCGAGGAAATGCCTGGAGGTCCCCGGCGTCGTCCACAACGACCCGATGTCGATGGGCGCGCTGACGGGCAACCTGGTGACGTCGTCGCGCGTGGTGACGGGCAGCCGGGAGGGCGGCCTCGCCGAGCAGACGGCCATGGTCTTCGCCAACGTCGACGCCATGTTCCGCGACGGCGGCGGCAGCTTCGCCAACGTCACGCAGGTGACGGCCTTCGTGGGCGACGCGGCCTTCGGTGCGGACGTGCAGCGGGAGATGCTGGCGCTGACGCCCGAGGGGCAGTCCCCGCCCGTCCTCCACGTCCTCGAGACCAACCTCGGCGGCAACGGCTTCCCCCGCCTGGAGGTGCTAGGGCTCATGTAGCCCGCCCA
>CAZCPU010000183.1:0-2100 GCA_964499855.1 uncultured Dehalococcoidia bacterium
TCGCACACGACGCCGTCCCCATCGCCGTCGCCGCTGTTCGGCAAGAGGGACGCGGGGAAGCCCCACCCTTCGCCCACGCCCCCCTTCACGCGCTGCTCTCCAGAAGCCTCGGCCTCGGCGCACGACGCGTACGTGCCGGCGGGCAGCGGCGTCGGCTGCGGCGCGACGGGCGCCTCGCCCGTCGCCTCGAAGTTCACGGGCCCGTCGCACGTCCGCAGCATGTCCCGCAGGGCGATTGCCTCCGCGGCGGTCGCCGTCAGGCCCCATGCCCGCTTCACTCGCGCCCACGCCGTGGCGTACTCGCACCAGTGCGCCATGTCCGGCGGCCGCCACTCCTCCGGCCCCTTCGCGCCCTTCTGCCGGTTGGCGGAGGCCGTCACGGCAATGAGGTGCGCGTCGTCGCCGAGGCTGTTGGCGAACTGCCGCTTGCGCTCGGCCGACCACGCCCACCCGCCGGAGCGGTGCGCGTTGGCCAGCGGCACCAGGTGGTCGATGTCCAGATCGCCAGGGTCCCTGAAGGTGTTGCCGGTGTAGGGGTCCAGCCACTCCCCGGCCTCGACGCGGCACTGCCGGTCGTCCCGGTACGTCACCCGCGACAGGCTCTCCGCGACGAGCACCTCCTGGCGCGTGTCCTGGCAGTCGCCGTCATCGTCGACCCAGTGGCGCCAGTCGTCGCGGTCGTAGGCCGGCAGGTCGTCGGGCGGCTCCGCGACGGTGAGGACGAGGTCGACGGGAGCGGGCGTTGGCGGAAACGGCGTGACGCTGTCGATGACATCGCCGCATGCCGCCGCGGAGGCGAGGATGAGCGCGGCCGCGACGCACGTCAGAATCGCTCGAATCATGCCGCCGATTATACTGACGCCAAGGCCCAGCCAATTCAGCCAAAAAGGCGTGAATTGCACTAACTGCGACAAAATTGGCCTGTTGGACGATATGACCCCAATGCGCTAGGCTTGCCAGACTTTGCCCCTGGCGTCGCGGGACGCGTGACCGGGTTGCGCATCGCCAAGCCCGGGGCTGGTTGTGAGCATGCAAGACGAATCAATCAAGAGTTGCCACCCTGCGCCACGGCGGCCCCGGGCGGCGCTCGCCGTCACGCTGGCGCTGGTGGTCGCGACTGTGGCGCTCGCGAACTGCGGGCCGCTGCCGGAGCCTCTGGAGGTCACGGTGGTGCCCATCGACACCGCCACGCCCGGGCCCGCCCCAACGGCGCAGGTCGAGGCCACCGCCAAACCCGCATCGGCGCCGGCGCCCCTTCCGTCACCTTCGCCCGTGCCGACGCCCACCGCCGCCGCAACACCCACGGACGCGCCCACCCCGGTCGCAACGCCCGTCGAGACCACGGCAACGCCCGCGCCGGAGCTCGTGCCGACGGCCACGGCCATCCCCAATCCGACTCCCGTCGGCCTCGTAATCGAGGCCGACACCACCCTGGAGGTGTGCCTGTCAAACAGGGACGCGCTGGTCGCCATCTACAACGCCACCGACGGACCGAATTGGTCGCGCAATGACGGCTGGCTGAGCGACGCGCCCCTCGGCGAATGGTACGGCGTTGCCGCGGAGGACGACTGCGCAGTCACAGTGCTGGACCTTTCGTCCAGCGGGCTGAGCGGTGAGCTGCCGCCGGAAGTTGGGGGGCTGCCTCGCTTGAAGGAGCTGAATCTTGGCGGAAACCGGTTGCGGGGGAGCATTCCCCCGGGGTTGGGCGACCTCGGCGACCTGGAGTCGCTGGTGCTAGGCGGCAATGAGCTTAGTGGCGTGATCCCAAGAGAGATAGGCAGTCTCGCCAGTCTGAAAGAACTGTGGCTGTCGTATAACCAGTTGTCTGGTGAAATACCGCCAGAATTGGGGAATCTGGCCGGGCTGGAAGAACTGGTGCTGACAAGAAACCAGTTGAGCGAAGAGATACCTGGGGAGTTGGGCAACCTCGTCAACCTTGAGAGTCTGGAACTCGCCTCCAACCAGTTGAGCGGGGAGATTCCTCCGGAGTTGGGTAGGCTCGTCAAACTGACGAAGATAACCCTCTACGTCAATCTGCTGAGCGGGGAGATCCCCCCGGAGTTGGGCAACCTTGTCGCCGCGGAGGACCTCAACTTGTTC
>CAZCPU010000184.1:0-2029 GCA_964499855.1 uncultured Dehalococcoidia bacterium
ATGGATACGCGGGCGGGTTAGTCGCGGAGGGCGGCGGAGAGGTTGCGGGCGGTGTGGATGAGGCCTATGTGGCTGAAGGCCTGGGGGAAGTTGCCGAGGGCCTCCTTGGTGTGCGGGTCGATCATCTCCGAGTAGAGGCCGAGGTGGTTGGCGTAGCCGAGCATCTCCTCGAAGAGCTCCCTGGCCTGCTGGATGCGGCCGCAGCCGATGAGGGAGCCGATGAGCCAGAAGGAGAGCATGGTGAGGGCGCCCTCCTCGCCGGGGAGGCCGTCGTCGGCCTCGTCGACCTTGTAGCGGTTGACGAAGGGGCCGTGGCCGAGCTCCTGGATGGTGCGCTCGATGGTGCTGAGGATGCGGGGGTCGTCGGGCGGGAGCATGTTGGTCCACGGGAGGATGAGGCTGCTGGCGTCGAGGGCGTCGCTGTCGTAGCTCTGGACGAAGGCCTGCTTGTCCTCGTTCCAGCCGTGGGCGAGGACCTCTTCCTTGATGGTGTCGGCCTCGGCGCGCCAGCGGGCGAAGTCGCCCTCGCAGCCGGTGTTCTCGCCGATGGCGATGGCGGCGTCGAGGGCGGCCCAGCACATGGCCTTGGAGTAGGTGAAGTGGCGGTCGCGGCCGCGGACCTCCCAGATGCTCTTGTCGGGCTCGCGCCAGCGGCGGCAGACGACCTCGGCGAAGTCGTGGACGATGGACCAGATCTCGTGGGAGATGTAGCCGCCGTAGCGGCGGTAGGTGTTGATGCTGAGGAGCACCTCCCCAAAGATGTCCATCTGGAGCTGGTAGACGGCGCCGTTGCCGATGCGGACGGGCTTCGACTGGCGGTAGCCCTCCAGGTGGTCCAGCTCCTCCTCGTCCGTGCCGGTGTCGTCCTTGAGGCCGAAGAGCACCTGGAGGACGTCGCGGTCGCGGAAGAGGGAGCACTTGCCGAGGAGCCAGTTGAGGAAGTGGAGGGCGTCGTGGAGGTCGCCGAGGCGATAGAGGACGCCGAGGGTGAAGGCGGAGTCGCGGAGCCAGCAGAAGCGGTAGTCCCAGTTGCGGACGCCGCCGACGTGCTCTGGGAGGGAGGTGGTGAGGGCGGCGGCGATGGCGCCGGTGGGGGCGTAGATGAGGAGGTGGAGGGCGAGGAAGGAGCGGACGACCTCGTCGCGCCAGAGGCCGTCGTAGTGGAGCTCCTCGACGACGTGCTGCCAGTTGCGGGCGGTGGTGTCGAGTCGGCGGGCGCTGCGCTCGGGGTAGACGACCATAGGCTCGTCGCGGCCGTAGGAGACGACGAAGACGGCGGCGCGCCGGGGCGTCGCGGTGAAGCGGCTCTCGGCGGCGCCGGCGTTGACGGTGATGGGGACGTTGACGGAGAGGGTCATCTCGTGGGGGCCGCCGGAGGCGAGGACGCCGTGGGGCATGAGGTGGAGGTGGGTGAAGGCGCGGGCGTAGTCGAAGCGGGGGCGGAAGATGGCCTGCATGGGGACGGAGCCCTGGGAGCACTCGACGATGCGGTGGATGTCCTGGGGGAGGACGTCGACGCCGCGGACGGGGGAGAGGGGCATGAAGTCGGTGACGGTGACCGTGCCGGAGGGGGTGACGAAGGTGGTCTCGAGGATGTTGGTGTCGGGCAGGTAGCGCTGGGAGGACTCGTAGTCGCCGATGGGGGCGATGCGGAAGCTGCCGCCGCGCTGGTGGTCGAGGATGGCGGCGAAGACGCTGGGGGAGTCGATGCGGGGCATGCAGCACCAATCGATGGAGCCGTCGAGGCCGACGAGGGCGGCGGAGTGCATGTTGCCGATGGCGCCGTAGCTGCCGATGTCGTTGTAGGGCACGGGCGCGTCCCCCCGGTGAGGTTGCGGCAGAGATGGTTGCCGCTGGTTCAATTATGGGCTCGCGGTGGCGCGGGCGTCCACAGGTGGGGGATGGGGGGTGCAGGGGTTGTCGTACGCGGGGGGTGAGGTTCCCGCCCCCGTATCGGAGTACGGGGCAAGATTTGCGGGAATGGCAGGTGGTGGGGACGGCCTCCCCGCCACTCCGCCCCTCTGGACTC
>CAZCPU010000185.1:0-1991 GCA_964499855.1 uncultured Dehalococcoidia bacterium
CCGGCAGACGGCGTCCCGGCGCCCTCGGACGCGGGTCCGACCGCCGCCGCGGAGTCGCCCGACGGGTCCCCGTCGGACGAGGCCCCGAGTTCGGACCGCGTGATCCTGAATGGTGAGGAGCTGCCGCCCGAGCTCGCGGTCGCCTTCCTGCAGGCGATGGAGGACCGGGGCTCGCTGCCGGCCGATGTGGCGGAGAGACTGCCCGGCCGACGCGGTCCGAATGTCGAGGCCGCGCCGTCGCCGGCCGACGTCGGCCCGGACTGGTCGGTGGTGGAGGAATATCTCGACCGGCAACGGGCGTGGATGGAGAGCAACCGACAGCCTGCGCGCCCCTCCGGGGACGTCACGAGCGAGGAACGCGTCCGGGTCATGACGGAACGCCTCGCCGACCGGCCCAACGTGCGACGCGCCGCGGCGGCGGCCAGGGCCATCCTGGAGCAGGACGGCACGCACGAGAAGACCGTCGAAGCGGCGGAGTTTCTCGCCCTGCGCGTCCAGTCCGGCGGAAGCGTCGCCCAGAACATGGTCGCGGGGGCGACGGCGCTGCTCAGGCACGCGCCCGACTACGAGGGCTGGCCCCGGGTGCTGAGCGCGATGGAGGGCCGCTCGTTCCTGGGACCGGAAATCGGTGCGTTCTTCGAGGACATGTCGTCCCGGGCCGAGGACCCCGCGCTGCGCGCCACCGGCCGGTACTACGTGGCGGCCGGGCTCACGGAGGCGGCCAACGGACGGTTCGGTCTGCTCTCAGGCTGGACGTCCCTGTCCGCGTCGTTGGCGGAGAGTGAGGCCAAGCGGCAGCAAGCCCTCGAGGCGGCGACGGGTCTGAGCGCCGGCGTGGAGGAGGAGCCGTTCTTGGGGGCGTTTCCGGAGCGCAGTCCGTCGGCCGAGATGACCCTGGCCGAGGCCGAGGAGGACCTGGTTCGCAGCATTCGACACGGGACCGTCGGCGCCACACTGCCTGAGGTCACCGGCACGCGGGTAGATGGGGTGGAGGAGCTGCTGTCGGACTATCGGGGCCGGGTCGTGCTGCTCGACTTCTGGGCGACCTGGTGCGTGCCGTGCATCGCCGTCCTGCCGGACCTCAGGAAGCTCGTCGAGGAGCTGCCGGCGGACCGGTTCGCCCTCGTCGCGATCAGCGTGGACGAGGAGCTTGAGACGGTGACCCGGTTCATGGAGGACGAGCCGATGCCGTGGACGAACTGGCACGCGGGCCTGGGGAGCGACATCGCCCGGCTCCTGCGTGTCCAGGCGTATCCCACCTACGTGCTCGTCGACGAGAACGGCAGGATCCTGGTTAGGCCCAGGGGGCGGTTCCAGGAGATTGCGCTTCCTCCCGGCGCATCGCAGGACAGCTTCCCGGGCATTCCTCCCACCCTTCCCGATCTGATCCGGGAGGTGCTGGCGGGGCTGCCGCCGGCGTGACGCGGCGGAGCGACCCGGGGTCCCGTTCGCGCCTGGACCGCGCGGCCGGGACCTCGGGCGTTGGCGCAATCTCCGCCGCGCCTTGCGAACGCTGGCTCGCCGCCGCACGTTCGCGGTGACCGCGGTGCTCACGCTGGCCCTCGCGTTCAGCATCGGTGGAAATCCCTGGGGACCCCCTGCAGGTGGTGCTGGGGAAACGCGGTGTCCGCCGACTACTTCCGCACCCTCGGCGTCGCGGTGCTCGAGAGCCAGCTCTACGGCATCGCTCCCCACGACGCCGCGACGCTGGCCGCCGGCCTGATCGGGCTGCTGGCGGCCGGTGGACTCGCCAGCGACCTGCCGGGCCTGGCGGGCCACGCGTCTCGACACCGCAGCCGCGCTGCGGAGCGAGTGAGCCGCGGCTGGCCAGCCCCTTCGGCCGTGCCTATCCCATAACCCGCTTTATGGGACAGCCTCACCGCACCAGCCCGGATCTTGATTTTTGAACAGTCGTTCACTAACATAAGTAAAGACGTGAGCCCTGGAAATCGTCCCAACTTCAACACCGACAGCGGGTTGACCCCGATCGG
>CAZCPU010000186.1:0-1972 GCA_964499855.1 uncultured Dehalococcoidia bacterium
GCGAGGACGCGGGCTGGGTTGTCGATGGTGATGGCGTGGACGAGGTCCTCCGAGAAGCCCTTGCGGCGCATCTTGGGGACGATGTTCTCCAGGATGTGGCCGTAGCCGTGGCCGCCGTACTGGACGAGCCGGTGCTTGTGGCAGATGTCCTGGCCTATGACGATCTTGTCGCCGTAGCCGGCGTCGGCCATGCGGCGGAGGAAGCCCAGGCGCTGGGCGTCGCTCGGCATATCGAGCTCTGCGAGGGGGTAGTAGGAGCCCTCGTTGCCGAACAGGTCCCACTCGAGGTAGCAGCCCGTCGCGGCGAGGGCGAGGAGCTCGTCGACGTCGAAGATGGTGCGGTCGAGGTGGCCCATGATGACGCGGGAGAGGTCCGCGCCGCCGTCCGACAGCACGTCCAGGATTTCCCTTGGCGCGTCTGGGTCGCGGCCGGGGTGGATGAGGACCGCCGCGCCCGTCTCCTGCTGCGCGATGGCGGCCGCCGTCAGGGACTTTCGCTCGTTGGGCGCGAGCGGCCACGTGCAGCCGATCTCGCCGATGATGCCCGCCTTCACGCCCGTGCCGTCGACGCCATCGACGACGTCGCCGACGATCTGCAGGGCGATGTCCTCGGCGCTCCGCCGGTCCATGTCGGGCGGGTGGACGGCCGCGACGTAGTGACCGGCGCCCATGACGACGTGGACGCCCGACTCGCGGGAGATGTGCGCCAGGGCCTCCGGGTTGCGCCCGATGCCGAGGGAGGTCGCGTCCACGATGCCGCCGCCGCCCAGGTCGCGGAACTTCCTGACCTCGGCGATGGTGGTGTCCAGGTCCATGAGGGTCAGGTTGAAGTGGTTGCTGTAGTAGTTGCGCCGTATCCAGCCGAGGTTGTCCAGCGCGATGGTGGCGTCGGCCAGCTCCGGGCGCGGCGAGTCCTGCGCCGGGCGGAACATGAACGAGAAGTCGATGTAGAGGTGCTCGTGGGTCGTCGTGGGCCCCAGCTCCGACGGCTGGACGGGGCCGAGCACGGTCTGGACGAGCCCCCGGTTCTCGCCTGATGGCATGTTGCCTCTCCTTGCGGTAAGCTGGCCGCAATGTATCACCAACGCGAAGCGGGGGCAAAGCAGCGCCCCCGCAGGTTCCAGGTCTCCGGAGTCACTCGAGTCCCATACCCGCCACGCAGGGGAAAGGCATGAAGTTTGCGGCGTTCACGACCGTTGCGGCGTCGGCCGGGGAGGCCACGAACGCCGCGCAGATGGTGGACAACATCCGTCAGCAGGCGGCGCTGGCGGAGGAGCTCGGCTTCGAGACGATCTGGCTGGGCGAGCACCACTTCGGGCCGTACGGCGTCGGCGACCTGCCGAACCCGATCCTGCTGGGAGCGGACCTGGCGGCGCGGACGTCGCGCATCCGCATCGGGCAGATGGCCAACATCGCGCCGTGGTGGCACCCGATCCGCCTCGCCGAGGACATCGCCATGCTCGACAACCTGACGGGCGGGCGCATCGACGTGGGCTTCGGCCGGGGCATCTGGCCGTACGAGGGGCCGCAGTTCCACCCCAACGCGGACCCGCGCAAGGAGGCCGAGAGCCGGGAGCTGTTCCGCGAGACCGTCGAGGTCGTCCGGAAGATCTGGACGGAGGAGTACTTCTCGCACCGGGGCGAGAACTTCACCTTTCCCGTCGAGGGCACCGTCTTCTCGCACCCCAGGTACCCGTCCAACCCCGCGTGGCAGGAGGGCGACCGGGTGACGAAGCTCAGGGTGACGCCGAGGCCCTACCAGCAGCCGCACCCGCCGCTCTGGATGACGGTCTCCACGGACCGATCGGTGACGACGGCGGCGGAGATGGGCCTCAGCGCGTGCTACTGGCAGCCGCCGCCGCTGCGGGTGCGGCAGCGGATGGAGCTCTACGCGAAGGTGCGTTCGGAGCTGGAGGGGAGGCCCTTCCGCGTGGGCGAGAACCAGGCCGTGATGCGCTCGACGTACGTGGCG
>CAZCPU010000187.1:0-1943 GCA_964499855.1 uncultured Dehalococcoidia bacterium
GGCAGATATGCCTTGCGAGCGTGGTCTTTCCCATGCCGGTGCGCGCCACGATCAGGCCGCTCAGGCGCGTCACCTCGTCAGGGAAGGAGAGCCTGCGCAGCCCGCCGTCACCGTACGCCTCAACGCCCACCGGAGCGCGGCCGTCCTGTCGCCTATCATCAGGCGCAAACATCTCCTGCGGCACGGGCAGCCTGCGGCTTCCCGCGCGCACGAGCCCCGACACCTCCACCGCGTCACCGGGTACGTGCCAGAGCGCTGCCGCCTCACGCGTGCCCACGACTCCCTCTCCGTTCCCGTTCCCTCCGAGAAGTCTCCTGCGCCCTCCTACGAAACCAAGGACGTCTGCGGTGGGGTCGAAGCCGGGCAGCCTCTCCACCGGACCAGCCGCAAATCGAGCGCCCATCGGGCTGTCGAAGCGGCGGTAGGATGCGACCATAGGCCGCAGCGCACGCTCCGCCACGTCCGTGCGCACGCCGCCACCTGCAAGCAGCGCGTACAGCTGCACCTCCAGCCTGAACGCGGCGCCCGAGACCCTGAGCCTGACAAGATCGGGGTCGTAGAACTTCGGCTCAGGGCTGCCGCCGAAGAGTGCCCGGAACACGCCGATGCGGTGCAGCATGTAGCCGAGTCCCCCAAGCGACGCAACCACCAGCGCGCCGAGGAAGACCAGTTCGATCCTGTGCTCGTTCCACAAGTCTATGAACCAGCGGTGCAGGTAGACGTAGGCGACCAGCGCCAGCATACCGGCGACGATCAGCGCGAGTTGCAGCATCTGCCCGCCAGCGTTTGCAGGCTCACCCTTCCCGCCGGCAGATCCGCTACCCTCGCGCCGCATTGAGTCCACGGCCATCTGGTTCGCGCTGCCGCTCCCCGACATGGCCTGCGTCCGCCAGCGCTCGCTCCAGTCCCGGTCCTTCTCGCTCAGCAGTACCCGCGTCACGACCCTTCCACCCGGGGGAATCTCCGCCGACAGACCGGCCAGCATGTCCACGAACGGGTCGCCGTCCTCGTACGCCTCGTCCTGCACCTGGAAGGGAAGCCACCGCTCTCCGGCGGGCCACAGCACCTGCCTGAATACCGTCCCTTCTCCCCCCGACACAAGCAGCGGGTCATCCTCCGGCGGAACGGTCGCGAAGCGAGCCTGAGCGTAGTGCGCCTGCAGCGCGGACAGCACATGGTCAGGCCTCGCCGAGCGCACGTACATCCTCACGCGATCGTCGGTGGCGGCAAGTTCCAGGCTCAGCACCTCGTCCACGAGGTCCAGCGCCTCAAGCGCGTTGATAAAGCCCTGCAGGCTGAACTCGCCCGACTTCGGCGGTATCACCCGGAACAGCGCCAGCCGTCCATCAGGTACCGGTTCGCTCTTGCTCTTGCCGTTCTTGCTGAACATGTTCCTCCTCACTTCTGAATTTCTTCCCTTTTCGCGATGCGTAATGGTCGCTCAGGAAGCTACCGCCTCTGCCTGGCAGCGCGGGCAGGTCTCATCGCCCCGGGGCGCAACCGTGTAGTCTATGGAGAGTTCGGCGCCGGTCACGTCCCTCAGGGCGCGCTCGATTGGCGGGTGCATCCTGTTCCGCAGCATCTCGACCACGAAGCTGTTCGGCGTGCCCACGACGAACATCCCGTCTGCATAAGCCCAACCACTGGATTCGGCAAGCCACGTCTCAAACGCCGGCCTGGGCACCTCCGCTCTCAGCATTTCGAGGACCGAGTCCCACACCTCCGCCGCCGGGGACACCTGCTCCACGTGCGCCAGGTGCAGCAGCTCCCAGTCGGGCACAGGCTCCGCGACAGTTTCAGGCGGCGGCGAGCGCGAGACCGGCGCCTGAAACCGCTCGACATACCCCTCGCCGGTTCGCAGCACATCCTCCACGATCCGCCGTGCGAGGCCGACCACGTTCCTGACGCCCCTGCTCTCTCTGACGCGACCTGCGATGTAGTCC
>CAZCPU010000188.1:0-1909 GCA_964499855.1 uncultured Dehalococcoidia bacterium
CCCCGCGTGTAGGAGTTAGCTTTTCCAGCGTGTCAGCATGCACCTGGAACAGGTGGTAGCTCTCCATTGCGTTCTCGACGACCAGCTTCCAGTTGGCTGCCCATTCTTCCGGAGCCGTCAAGGGCCCCGCAGCCCCGAACGACTCCATATTGAACTCTGCGAGATGCGGGGCGATCCCCTCCAGCCGGGCCTGCAGCGGCGGCGTCTCATTTGAGAGGCAGACGAAGACAATGCCCATCCAGGTCTCCACGCGGAAGGAGGGTAGGCTGTGCAGTCCCGAATCGACGGCGACACCCTGCGAGTAGGGCGCCCCTCGGAACGCTCCCGTGTCACTGTAGCTCCAGGCGTGATACGGGCAAACGATGCGGCCTCCGTCGAGACGGTCAGCCCCCGGTTCAAGGAGGAGGGTACCGCGATGGCGGCAAACGTTTGACAGCGCGCGAAGCGAGCCGTCCTCGCCGCGGACCAGCGCTACGGGCTCGCCGCCGATGTCGATGGCGAGGTAGTCGCCGGGGTCGGACAGTGACGCCTCGGCACAAACTGCCACCCAATCACGGCGGTAAACCCGTTCCATCTCCAGCGCAAAGAACGCCTCGTCGCGGTAGACAGCGAAGGGAAGAGAACGCGCCTCGCCCACCGGCTTCATTGCCTCTTCCAGCAGCTCTCCAGGTAAATCTCTGTTTCGTTGGTGCATTACTTCATTCCGCGGACATTGTTTCGCCCAGACTGATCTCGTTGGCCATCGCCGCAACATTCACTGTGTCGGCAGCCTACCTGACAATCAGCCATAGGCGCAAGCAAGAGCGCTTGCGCCTATCATGCGTGGTGAATGAAACGCGAGGCAGTGGGATAGGAGACTGACCAGATTTCCAGAACGAAACTCACATTGAAGGCACTAGATTCCATCACGTCTATAGGACCTGTCGATACGCGGACTCACCTGGGTTTGGCGCACCAGACCCGTTGAGACTTCGGTGGCCCATGTTCTGGTGGGCTATCGTCCAAGAGTACCTGAGGGCGCTAGTCAAATTGCCTCGCCCTTTCCCGCCTCCGCGGGAATGGCGGTAGAAGCGCGGGGGATGGGGCCTTGCTTTGGGTTAGTTGGCGTCCACGAGCGGCATGCCGTGGTGCTCCCGGACCTCGTTGATCATCTGGAGGACGCGGTCTGTGTAGGGGGCGTACTGCAGCTCGAACTCGCTCATGAGGCGGGAGTTGTCGATGAGGTAGTTGGGGGAGTCCTCGAGGCCGCCGTCGCCGTCGAAGGAGATGTCGGCGTCGGGGATGTAGCCGCGGACGATGGCGGCGAGCTCGGCGAGGCTGACGGGGGTGCCGCCGGTGTTGTAGAGGGTGTGCTTCGGGGCCTCGGCGAGGGTGATGCGCGTGAAGGTCTCGGCGATGTCGTCGACGTGGAGGGGGATCTGCATGACGCCGCTCTGGGGGAAGGAGACGGGCAGGCCCTGGGCGGGGAGGGTGACCATGCGGACGTGGGCCATGGAGCCGCGCTCCTTGTCGTAGCCGGTGACCATGGGCGGGCGGATGCCGATGATGTTCATGCCGTAGACGCGGTTGAACTGGGCGGCCTGGAACTCGTTGTAGCGCTTGTTCATGGCGTAGATGTTGGTGCCGTAGGCGGGGTCGTCCTCGTTCAGCGCGCGGTCGCCGAAGTAGCGCTGGAGGCCGCTGACGGCGAAGGAGCTGGCGTACACGACGCGCTTGACGCCGCACAGGCGGGCCGCCTCGAAGCAGTTGTCCATGCCGAGGAGGTCGAGGCGGAAGGAGAAGTGGGGGGTGTCCTCGCCGCCGCCGATCATGTAGGCGAGATTGATGATGCGGTCGGGCCGGGCGTCGATGACAGCCTTGACGACGTCCTCGAAGTTGGTGATGTCGCCGGCGCGGACCGTGACGGCGT
>CAZCPU010000189.1:0-1903 GCA_964499855.1 uncultured Dehalococcoidia bacterium
TCCTTCGTCCGGAAGTTCTCCGGCTCGTCCAGCACCTCGCCGTCCCGGTTGCCGAGGATGTTCGTCGAGAACCATCCCTCCATCCCCAGCATCCGCGCCTTCAGCATCGGCCCCAGCACCGTCTTGACCAGCGTCTGCCCCGTCTTGAAGTCCTTCCCCCCGATCGGCACCCCGTTCTCGACCGCCAGCCGCTCGATGACCGGGATGTCCACCGTGAGGCTCGGGCTGCCGTTGATGAACGGCGCCCCCTCCAGCATCGCCGCGTACGCGTACAGCATCGACGGCGCGATGTTCTCGTCGTTCTCCTGCAGCCCGCCCAGGAACGCCTCGATGTCCTGGTGTACCTCCGACTCCGTGATGAACTTCTCCGTCGACGCCGCGTAGATGATGACGACCCGGTCGCACCCGTTCGCCTTCTTGAACGCCCGGATGTCCTCGCGGATGCTCTCGACCAGGTCCAGCTTCGTGTCGCCCGTCTTCACGTTCTCGCCCGAGATGCGCTTGACGTACTCGCTGTCGAACGCCGCCGGCATCGGCTCGATGCCCTTCAGGAAGTCCGCAATCGGCTCGATGTCCTCGTACTGGTTCAGCACCCCCGCCTTCAGCGCCGCCTCGTACGCGTTGTCCGATATCGGGTCCCACGCGCCGAACACCAGCTGCTCCAGGCTCGCCAGCGGCACCAGGTCCTTGACCGACGGCGATGCCCCGTCCGTCCGCTTGCCCACGCGCACCGTCGACATCTGCGTGATCGAGCCGATCGGCTGTCCCATCCCCCGCCGCACGTGCTCCACGCCCGCGATCAGCGTCGACGCCACCGCGCCCAGCCCCACCAGCAGCACCCCCAGCCGGCCGTTCGCCGGCGCGATCTCTGGCGCCGTCGACGGCAGGAAGTCCTTCGCCTCCAGCGACATTCCCTTGCTCCGCGCCAGCGACACCAGCGTTTCGTGCCAGTGCGCCGGCACCCGCCCGGTTTTCGCCCAGTGCTGCACCGTGCTCTGCCGCTTCCCGATGAGCTGCGCCAGGGCCGTCTGCCCCCCAAACCGTTGGATGATCTTTTCTGCCGAGTTCGTTTGCTTATTCATGTCAATCAGATTACCAATTATTTTGATAGTAGTCAAGCCGCGCCCCGTCCAATCGGGACGGTGTGACCATCCTCGGTCTGCCGTTACGAGTCTAAGCCCGCACAGCGGCCCCCCTCTCTCGTATCAGTCCGTAGCTGCGTAGTGCGCTGCTCCGAGTCCTCGACACCCCAACGTGATTTTCGTTCGCCGGGAGGCGCCGCGGCTCCTCCACACCCTCCGTGTGCCGGCCCTCCCCGCGCGCCCTATAATGCCCCCACACCCGCGCAGGAGGCCGCCAATATGCGAGGCATGCTCTTCCTCGGCGACAAGCGCGTCACCCTCCGCGAGTTCCCCACGCCCTCCGGCCCCACCGGCCGCCAGGTCGTCGTCAGGATGCGCGCCTCCGGCATCTGCGGCAGCGATCTCTCCTCCTACCGCAACGCCCCCGGCAACCTCGGCCTCCGCGCCCGCGTCATCGCCGGCCACGAGCCCTCCGGCGAGGTCATCGAGGTCGGCCCCCACGCCCGCAACGTCCGCGTCGGCGACCGCGTCATCGTCTACCACTACGCCGGCTGCGGCCGCTGCCCCCAGTGCCTCTCCGGTTGGTGGCACATGTGCGTTCACGGCGAGGTCATCTACGGCGCCCAGGCCCACGGCGGCTTCGCCGACTACCAGCTCGTCGAGGACTATATGTGCGTCCCCATGCCCGATGCCCTCACCTTTGAGGAGGCCGCCGCCTGCGCCTGCGGAACCGGCACCGCATTCCAGGCCGTCAGGCGCCTCGACGTCAACGGCCGCGATACCCTCGCCGTCTTCGGCCAGGGCCCCGTCGGCCTCAGCGC
>CAZCPU010000190.1:0-1892 GCA_964499855.1 uncultured Dehalococcoidia bacterium
GGGCGTTGCGCGAACCGCGCAAAGCCTTCCAAACAAGCAACTTTGAAATGGTGGACGCTACCGCAATGTGCCCGAACCCTCGCTCACGTCCCGGTCCGTGTTGAGATCCGCGGTCCCGTCAGAACCCCAATCTACCAGAAAATCGCCGCAAAAGCGGCCGAAATGCGCGCTCGGGGGGCCTCGGTGAGCGCGGTGGCCCTGCACTTCGGCGTCGATCTCCACACGGCGAAGAAGGCCCTCCGGTGGTTCCGGGACCGCGGCTGATCAGCGGTTTCTCCGCTCGGGGTCCGTACGTCGGTCGCTGTTCCGGGTCCGCGGGTCGCTCCGTTCCGGAGCCGCTGGTTGTGCTCGGTGCCCCCCCGCCGGGCGGGCGGTCCTCAGCTGCCTCCGGTCTCCGCGCCGCGGACGCGGGCCAGCAGGTCACCTGCGGTTCCGCACTCGATGATCCACTCGCCCACTTGGGCCAAGTGTGCGGGGTCGTCCATTCCGGCGAGTGCCTCGGCCAGCTGCTCGGCGGCGCTGGCGTCGAATTTGCGGGCCGCCAGCCGGCAGAGCAAGCTGCGTTCCTCGGCTCGCCCTTCTTCACGGCCCTTCTGGAGCCCTTCCTCGTGCCCTTGGGCGACCCAGTCCTTGGTCCATTCCCGCACAGTTTCGGCGAGCATGCTGTGTACCTCCTCGAGTTGCGCCAGCGGGTCGGTCTCGGCTGGCCGGAACGGAGCTGGCATCAACGCCTGTCTCGTCCACGCGCTGAACGCCCGCCTCAGCTCGGCGTCCTCCTGTCCTGCGAGCAGGCCGATCAGCGTCCGGAGACGGCGCACGATCTTCTGGCGGTCACGCGTCGTCTCCAGGGCTACGAGCGCCGAGACGAGGTTCCCCGGCGGCAGGTCGGCCGGCCGCGTGCGCCCCTCGTCCAGGAGGAAGTAGCGCTGCGCCGGCTGATACGGCGCCAGCGCCGCCTCCGTGGCGGCGATCAGGTCGGCCACGTCCCTCGGGGCCGTCCAGGGGCCGCGTCCATTGTAGATGACGATCGGCAGTACCGGCGGCAGCGCGCCGTACTCCTGGAGCACCCGCTCGTCGATCAGCCTCTGGTGGAGCAGCCCCGTGTAGGTCAGGATCCGTACCGCCATCGACCGGTCGACGTCGGACTGGAACTCCAGGAGCAGCACCAGGTAGAGCCAGCGGTCGTCGTGGAACCGGACCCGCCACACGAGGTCCCCGTGGCGCTGTCGCAGGTCGTGGCCGACGTAGCTGGCGGGCAGCGCGGTCAGGCTCTCGAGGTCGAGGGCGTCGCTCCAGCCCCGGGCTGCGAAGCCCTCCAGCAGGTCCTGGACCATCCGCGGCTGGGAGAAGAGCTGCTTGTAGGCGGCATCGTGCGTCGGGCGCATGTCGGTCATGGTGGTCTGGCGTTGTCGGCGACCCCGTGGTGCCGGGCCGCGTCGCACTCTGGGCGTCCATCCGCCGGCCGCGGTCCGTTGGAGCACCGCTCCTCCGTGTGGTTCTCGCTCAGCACGTGAGGGCCGAGGCCGCGAACGTCACCGTTGCTGCGGTCCCCCAGCGCCGGCTAGTTGTCGCGCCTGTCGAGGCGCTCGAGCCCTGGGAGTTGCCGCGAGCGTAGTGTCTTCGGTGAGCTTGCGTCCGACCCATTCGGTCGTCGTGTCGGCAGGTCGTCCGTCCACGGGATGTCGAGCAGGAACGGCAAGTTGGCCGCTCGCAGCTCGTCGAGTGGTGCGTCTTCATCGCCACCGCCACCGGCAAACGCTGGAGCACGACCGCGCTGCTCGAAAATCTCTGTATTCGACTATTACATTCTTGAATGCGGTCCGACGGGCTTTAGGATAGTGACCAAAATTATATTGCTATCTCGGGGCTTTTCTGACATACTCGCGGCGTGA
>CAZCPU010000191.1:0-1860 GCA_964499855.1 uncultured Dehalococcoidia bacterium
AGGCCGTCGGCGACCGCCTCTCGATTGCCCCAGACTACTGTGCCGTCGATCATGGCGTCGCTCCAGGTGCCCTCGGCGGCCTCGGGGTAGCCGGCGTCGGTGAACATGCGGACGTAGAAGGGCGCGCGAGGGTAGTTGGCGAGCTGCGCCCGGACGGCCTCGCGGACGGCGTCGCGGTCCTCGCTGATGCAGACGGGGACGTGGGCGATGAGGGGCGGGGTGTCGCCGCCGGCCTTCTCGGCGCCGCGCTGCATGGCGGGGAGGGCGGAGTCGCGCAGGTAGGCGGAGGGGCAGACCCACGAGAGGGCGGGGATGCCGCGCGCGCCGCAGAACTCGAAGGACGCGGAGCGGAGGGCGGACGCCATGAGCGGGACGTCGGGCGCCGAGGGCGTCCGCGTGTGGGCGGTGTAGAACTCGCCGTCCACGTCGACTTCGCCGTCGGTGAGCAGCGCGGAGACGATGTCCACGTACTCGCCGAGGCGCGACAGGGGCTTGTTGAAATCGAAGCCGAACGTGTTCTGCATCGTCGTCTGGTGGCTGGGGCCGATGCCGAGGCGGAAGCGGCCCGGCGCGAGCTGGGCGATGGCGACGGCCTGCTGCGCCATGATGATGGGGTGGCGGGGCATGTTCGGGACGATTGCGGTGCCCATGAGGACGCTGCTCGTCTGGGCGCCGGCGGCCGCGAAGGTGGCCATCGGGTCGGAGCCGCCCGCGCCGCCGATGGTCATCCACACGGCGGGGACGCCGGCGTCCTCCGCCTGCTTGATGCGCGCGACGGCTGCGGCTGCGTTGGGTTCCTGGACGACTAGGCCGATCATGGCGGCTCCTTTCCTGTTTCCGGTCCCGTAGTTGAGCGCGAGGGAAGGGTTATTTCGCCTCCACCAGCGGCATGCCGTGGTGGGCGCGGACCTCGTTGATCATTTGGAGGATGCGGTCACGGTAGGGCTTGTACTCCAGCTCGAACTCCGTGAGGAGGCGGGAGTTGTCGACGAGGTAGTTGTCGGAGTGCTCGAGGCCGCCCTCGTCGTCGAAGGTGATCTGGGCGTCGGGGATGAACTCGCGGACGATGTCGGCGATCTCGCCGAGGGAGATCTGGGTGCCGCCGGAGTTGTAGACCTCGTAGCGGGAGGAGTCGGCGAGGGTGACGCGGGTGAAGATCTCGGCGATCTCGTCGACGTGGAGAGGCAGGCGTCGGATGGACTTGTAGGGGAAGTTGACGGGCAGGCCCTCGGCGGGGAGCGTGATGCAGTTGACGTGGTCGGTTGAGCCGCGGACCTTGTCGTAGCCGGTGACGTTGGACGGGCGGATGCCGGTGATGTTCATGCCGTAGATGCGGTTGTACTGGGAGGCCTGGTACTCGTTGAACATCTTGTGCTTGGCGTACTGGCGCGTGCCGAACATGGCGTCGTCCTCGGTGGTCTCGCGGTCGCCGAAGTTGGTCTGCAGGCCGCTGACGGCGATGGAGCTGGCGTAGGTGACGCGGTTGACGCCGCAGAGGCGGGCGGCCTCGAAGACGTTGTCCATGCCGAGGATGTTGATGCGCAGGGAGAAGTGCGGCGTGTCCTCGCCGGAGCCGAGGAGGTAGGCGAGGTTCATGATGCGGTCCGGCTGGACGGCCATGATGGCCTTGATGACGTCCTCAAAGCTGGTGATGTCGCCGCCCATGACGCGGACGGCGCCGCCGTAGCCGGAGTAGTCGGCGCTCGAGGGGTTGAGGTCGACGACGACGACCTCCTGGCCGCGCTCGACGAGGAGGGGGATGGCGCGGCGGCCGATGAAGCCGGTGCCGCCGAAAACGAGGGTGGTCATGGTTGCTCCTTTGTGTTTGGTGTGGGCCGCCCCTATTCTACCGATTCTTGC
>CAZCPU010000192.1:0-1831 GCA_964499855.1 uncultured Dehalococcoidia bacterium
GTATGGCGCTTGCGAATGAGGCTCGGATTGGGATTTCGCTGCCGCAGGCGTTTCCGGACGGGCCGGTGCAGCCGGCGGTGGTCTCGCGGTTTGCGCAGCGGGCCGAGGATTTGGGGTACCACAGCCTGTGGGTGCAGGACCGGTTCATGGGGCGGACGACGTGGCTGGAGCCGCTGGGGCTGCTGTCGTTCGTGGCGGGGGTGACGTACGACATCCGGCTGGGGGTGGCGACGATGCCGCTGCCGTGGCACAACCCGGCGCGGCTGGCGAAGTCGCTGGCGTCGCTGGACCAACTGTCGGGCGGGCGGCTCATCGCGGGGCTCTCGCTGGGTGGGTATTATGTCAATGAGAACATGCCGGGGACGGCGCCGGAGCGTCGGGTGGCGGCGTTCAACGAGGGGCTCGAGGTGATGCAGCGGCTGTGGACGGAGGAGGACGTGGACCTGGAGGGGGCGTTCTGGCCGCTTCGGAACGCGACGCTGGACCCGAAGCCGGCGCAGGACAACGGGCGCGGGCACATGCCGATCTACCTCGGCGGCGGGAGCGAGGGGGCGATCCGTCGGGCCGTGCGGGTGGCGGACGGGTGGATCGGGGCGAGCTCGTCGACGGTGGAGAACTTTCGGGCGCAGGCGACGCTCGTGCGGGAGGCGTTGGAGGCGGCGGGTCGGGACCGCTCGACGTTCACGATCGCCAAGCGGCAGTTTCTGGCGCTGGACTACAGCGTCGAGCGGGCGACGGCGCGGATGCGGCACTGGGCGGAGCGGAGCATCGGGAACGCGGACCTGGGGGAGCGGGTGAGCCTGCGGGGGCCGAGCGGCGTGGTGGCTGAGGGGCTGCAGGAGATCGTCGACGGGGGTGCGGACCTGGTGGTGCTGAACCCGGTGGACGAGCTGCTGTCGCAGGTGGAGCACCTGGCGCTGGTGATGGGGTTGGAGGACGACGACCGGTAGGGGGGTGGGGGCTGGCGAAGGCGGTTCGTTGTGGGCGCCTCGCGGGGCCTTTGGCCCCCCGTTCCCCCTTCGATTTCCCTCAGGGCGAACGGCCCCGCCCGGCCCCGACGGATGCCGGCTCCGTACGTGGGTACGGGGCATGCTTCGCAGGAATGACGGGGTCGGAGGGTGCATTGAAAATCGAAGAGGGTTGGGGGAAGGCGCCCCCATCCTAACCTTCCCCCGCTCGCGGGGGAAGGGACTCAGGACGGGGTCTCTACGTACACGAGGATGACGAGACTTCTTTGGGAGGATAAGCCATGCCGGATTTGACGCCGCTTGCGGAGCGGGTTGGGGCTTTGTTGAAGGAGCGCGGGGAGAAGGTTGCCGTGGCCGACTCGTCGGCGGGGGGGTTGATCTCGGCGGCGCTGCTGGCTGTGCCGGGGGCGTCGGCGTACTACGTGGGGGGAATCGTGTCGTACACGGGGGTGTCGCGGGTGGCGCTGCTGGGGATCTCGGAGGAGGACATGGCGCGGGTTGGGATGCGGGCGAGCACGGAGCCGTACGCGTCGCTGATCGCGCGGACGCTGCGGGAGAAGATGGGCGCGGACTGGGCGATCGCGGAGACGGGGGCGAGCGGGCCGACGGGGAACCGGTACGGCGACGCGGCGGGGCATGCGTGCTTCGCGGTGTCGGGGCCGGTGGAGCGGGCGGTGACGCTGGAGACGGGGAGCGTCGACCGGGAGGCGAACATGTGGGCGTTCGCGGAGCGGGCGCTGGCGCTGTTGGAGGAGTGCGTGCGGGGGGCGTAGGGGGCGTGCCCTTCGACTAGCTCAGGGCGAACGGCCCCACACCTCTGGATTCCTGCGCCCGTATCGGGGTTCGGGGCATGCCTTCGCCGG
>CAZCPU010000193.1:0-1822 GCA_964499855.1 uncultured Dehalococcoidia bacterium
GTGGACGTTTGCGCTGGCCCGGAGTAGCATTCCGGCCATCAGGGGAGGCCTCGCGGAGCGATTGCACCCGCAAGATGAACGTCAACGCCATTGCCAATAAGTTCGCCGTCATCCAGGCGTTTCAGCATCGCGACTTTCGCCTCTACTGGACCGGCAACTTTATGTCGGTCATCGGCCAGCAGATCTCCATCACCGTCCAGGCATGGCTCATCTTCGAGCTCACCGGCTCCGCCCTTCATCTTGGCCTGCTGGGCCTCGCGCGGGCGGCCCCCGCGACGGTGCTCGGTTTGGCGGGCGGCATAGTCGCCGACAAGGTCAGCCAGCGAAAGCTGCTCGTTGTCACCATTGGCATCGTCGGCATCATCTGGACCATCTTCGCCACCCTCACCTACTCCGGAGACATCCAGGTGTGGCAGGTGCTCGCGCTAGTGTTCGCCGTTGGCGCTGTTCAGTCCTTCCAGCAGGCTTCCAGGCAGGCTATCTTCCCCAGCCTCATCGACCATCGCCACATGTCGAGCGCCGTTGGGCTGAACTCAGCCATCCACCCCGGCGCTCGCATCTTCGCCCCCGTCCTCGCCGGCTACCTCATCGACTATCTCGGCGTACCGATGCAGGGGGCGGGCGTCGCGCTTTACATCGTTGCGATGGGCAGCTTCATCTACGCCTTCATGGTCTTCATGACCCGCCCCCGCGACATCAAGCGTGCCCAGGGCGCCAGCGGCCTCCAGGACCTCATGGACGGCCTGCGGTACGTGCGAAGCCACCGGATATTCTTCCTCATCATTGGCACCAGCATGGCCAACGCCTTCTTCGCCGGCTCCCACGTCATCCTCGCGCCCGTCTTCGCAGACAGGCTCTTCGGCGAGGCGTCCGGCTCGGCCATCGGCTACATCTACGCGGCGGGCGGCGTCGGCGGCATGGCGGGCGCGCTCCTCGGGGGCTCGCTTGGGAACATCCGCAACAAGGGAGCCGTGCTGTCTGCAGGCGCGCTCACATTCGGCGGGGCCGTAATCGTCTTTGCCCTCTCGCCGTGGTACGCCCTGCTCTTGGCCATGGAGTTCCTGTCGGCAGCGGGCAACGAGCTCTTCGTCGTGGTTGGCCAGAGTGTCCTGCATCTGGAAGTGCCGAACGAGTACCGGGGCCGCGTCATGGGCATCTGGGGCATGACCTACACCCTCGCGCAACCAATGGGCTCGATGCAGGTGGGCTTCCTTGCCAACGCCATCACCGCCCCTCTTGCCGTGGCGATCAACGGGGGCCTGGCATGCGCCATCGCCCTCCTCGGCGTCACGCGGGACAAGGAAGTTCAAGCATTGGGCAAGGAGCGGCGCGTCACGGGGACTTGATTGTAGCAGGAGCTATGGCTCCCAACCGCTCGCGTGTCAAATATGAGTTATCGGCTCGCAGGTCTTGACCCCCTAGGCGCGTTTGGGTAGCATCGCTGCACTTAGGATGCAAGGAGCCGGGCTACCTGTGTGTGCTGCCCGGCTGCATGAAAGGAGACTACTATGGCAACTCAGGAACGTTTGGCAGCGGCGGCAGCCTACACCAAGGCGCTTGCAACCGGCGACCGCGGCGCGGCGGACTCGGCGGCTCCCCACCTCGCCCAGGATGTCGTCGTCCAGGTCGGCAACCGCACCTTTGACGGCTACGACGAGGCTCTGGAGCACATCACCGGCATCTGGCCGCTTACCCCGGTGTACCGCAAGGGCACATGGGCCGACCCCGCCGAGGAGAACGGCAGTGTAGTCGTCCGCGGTACCATGGCGCCCGTCGGGGCCGGCCCAGCAAAGGTCAACCTGACCTTCGCCTTCAACGACGA
>CAZCPU010000194.1:0-1811 GCA_964499855.1 uncultured Dehalococcoidia bacterium
CCCCCCAAGCCCCCATCCACCCCTGTGCTAGAATGAACCATGTCGTTCATCAAGGAGAGCTAGTCCCGTGCGCACCTTTCGCCTCGCCTTGGCCCAGGTCAACCCCACCGTCGGCGACATCGCCGGCAACACCGACATCGTCCTGCGCAGCATCGACGAGGCCCGCGACCTCCAGGCCGACCTCGTCGCCCTCCCCGAGCTCATGCTCACCGGCTACCCCCCCGAGGACCTCCTCCTCAAGCCCTCCTTCATCCGCGACAACCTCGCCGCCCTCGATCAGGTCGTCTCCGCCTCGAAGGGCATCGCCGTCGTCGTCGGCTTCGTGGACAGCGAGGGCAACCAGGTCTACAACGCCGCAGCTCTGGCGTATGACGGCGAGCTTGTCGGCATTTACCACAAGATCTACCTGCCCAACTACGGCGTCTTTGATGAGGACCGCTACTTCCGCCCCGGCCAGGTCTGCCCCGTCTACACCGTCAACGGCGTCGCCATTGGCGTGAACATCTGTGAGGACATCTGGTATGCCCTCGGCCCCGTGCCCCTGCAGCGCGAGGCCGGCGCCGAGGTCATCGTCAACATCAACGGCTCCCCCTACCACGCCGGCAAGTTCGCCGCCCGGGAGCGCATGCTCGGCACCCGCGCCGCCGACAACGGCCTCTACATCGGCTACGTCAACACCGTCGGCGGCCAGGACGAGCTCGTCTTCGACGGCGCCAGCGTCGTCCTCGACGTCGACGGCGTCCCCGTCGCCCGCGCCGCCCAGTTCCAGGAGGAGCTCCTCGTCGCCGACCTCGACGTTGAGCGCGTCTTCCACCGCCGCCTCCGCGCCCCCCTCGACCGCAAGGAGACCGCCTCCACCCTCGAGGCCATCGGCCGCACCGAGCAGGTCTACATTTCGGAATTCGAGCCCCGCGACCGCTCCCCGCTTCCCGAGCGCATGGCCGAGCCCCTCGACCCCGTCGGCGAGGTCTACAACGCCCTCGTCCTCGGTACCCGCGACTACGTCCGCAAGAACGGCTTCCGCAAGGTGCTCGTCAGCCTCTCCGGCGGCATCGACTCCAGCCTCACCGCCGTCGTCGCCGTCGACGCCCTCGGCGCCGAGAACGTCGAGGGCATCGCCATGCCCTCCCGCTACTCCTCCGACGGCAGCGTGACAGACTCGGAGGAGCTCGCATCCGCCCTCGGCGTCCCGCTCCGCATCCTGCCCATCGAGGACGTCCACGCGTCGATGGAGACCGCCCTCCACCCCATCTTCGACGGCACGGAGCCCAACATCGCCGAGCAGAACGTCCAGGCCCGCATCCGCGGCAACCTGCTCATGGCCGTCTCCAACAAGTTCGGCTGGCTCGTGCTCCCCACCGGCAACAAGAGCGAGCTCGCCATGGGCTACGCCACCCTCTACGGCGATATGGCCGGCGGCTTCGGCGTCATCAAGGACGTCCCCAAGACCCTCGTCTATGAGCTCAGCGAGTGGCGCAACCGCAACGGCGATCCCGCATCCCCCATCCCCCAGTCCGTCATCGACAAGCCCCCCAGCGCCGAGCTCAAGCCCGACCAGCGCGACGACGACGATCTCCCGCCCTACAGCCTCCTCGACCAGGTCCTCGAGCTCTACGTCGAGCAGGACCGCTCCTACGACGAGATGGTGGACATGGGCTTCGACGCCGCGGTGGTGCAGCGGGTCATGCGCGCCGTGGACCGCAACGAGTTCAAGCGCCGTCAGGGCGCCGTCGGCATCAAGATCACGCCCCGAGCCTTCGGCCGCGACCGCCGCATGCCCATCGTCAACCGCTACCTCGGCAACGGCCGCG
>CAZCPU010000195.1:0-1805 GCA_964499855.1 uncultured Dehalococcoidia bacterium
CGCACCGCCGACGCCACCGCCATCTGCGAGAACCGCGCCATTCGCCGCGCCTCCCTCCCGTCGATGTACGTCGCCGGGTCGAAGCCCCTGACCTCGCCCGCTATCCGGCACGGGAACCCCGTTGGGTCCGCCAGCGTCATCGGCCCAATCCCCGATCGCCCCTGCACCAGCGCCTCCCAGTACTCCTCCACCGTCTCCCCTAGCGGGCTGATGATGCCCATTCCGGTTATGACAACTCGCTTTCGCTCTGACACTGCCTACCTCACACGCGAAGAAAATCGAACGTCCTGAAATTCAGGGTACTCTTCCGGCGGGATGCCAAACAGGCGCTCCCGCACCTCTACGGCCGTGAACAGCGACCCCGTCGCCAGCACCAGGCCCTCCGGCCCCGCGAGCGCCTTTGCCTGCTCGAACCCCTCCGCGACGCTGCCGCCCCACTGCACCCGCATGCCCGCGTCCCGGAATTCCTGCATCAGCGTGTCCATCGCCACCGCCCGCGGGTGCCGGGACGCCGTCACGACGACCGCCTCCGCCTCCAGCCCCGCCAGCGCCCGCACGATGCCCCGCAGGTCGTGCCCCAGCGACGCCCCGAACAGCAGCACCCGCCGTCGCGGCCCGAAGTACCGGTCCACGGCCTCCACCAGCCTCTCCGCCGAGTACGGGTTGTGCGCCCCGTCCGCGACCACAAGCGGCCCCTCCTCCAGCACCTCCAGCCGCGCCGGCCACCGCACCGTCGCCAGCCCCTCCAGCGTCGAGGCTCGCGTGACGCCGGCACCGCCCGAGGCGAGCGCCTCCGCCGCCGCGATCGCGCACATCGCGTTCTCCACCTGGTGCTCGCCCAGCAGGGGCAGCCGCCCCTCCCATGCGCCGCTCGGACCCTCGGCGTGGAAGGTCTGCCCGCGCAGGTCGAAGCCCTCCACGCGCCAGCCGTAGCGTTCGTCCGTCCGCACCAGCTCGGCGCCGGCCCGCGCGCACGCCTCCTCGAGGATCGCGATGACCCCAGGCGTCTGCGGCGCCGTGATCACCGTCGCGCCGGCCTTGATGATGCCCCCCTTGTCCCGCGCGATCGCCTCGACGGTGTCGCCCAGGATCTTCGTGTGGTCCAGGCTGATCGACGTGATCACGCACACCCTCGGCGACTCGACCGTGTTCGTCGCGTCCAGCGTGCCCCCCATCCCCACCTCGAGCACCTGCCAGTCCAGCTTCCTCGACGCGAAGGCGTGGAACGCCATCGCCGTCAGCGTCTCGAAGGTGGTCACCCCCTCGGGGCTCAGCGCCTCGACGGCCGGCCAGACCGCCTCCACCGTCTCGGCGAACTCCGCCTCGGTCAGCGGCTCGCCCTTCACCTGTATCCGCTCCCGCATTGTGTGCAGGTGCGGCGACGTGTACAGCCCGACGGTGTAGCCGCTCGAGCGCAGGATGGAAGCGATCATGGCGGAGGTGCTGCCCTTGCCCTTGGTGCCCGTCACGTGCACCGTCGGCGTCGTGAGGTGCGGCCGCCCCAGCGCGTCGAGCAGCGCGTACATGCGCCCAAGGTCGTAGCGAGGCCGGACGCCCGGCGGCTCCACCATGCGTTCCAGGTCCGCCAGCCCCAGCACGTGGCGCAACGCGCTTGTGTAGTCCAACGATGCTCCTTACGAAATCCAGGGTTGCTGCGGCACGGGGCCAGAAGCGTGAACCGTGGACGCTGGTGGGTTTGAGGACGCAGCCGGAATCACCCTGCCAGGCGCCCTCTCGTAGCTATCTCAGGCTACCAGAGCGCCCCATACCCGTCAACGCGAGCGCAGCGCCCCATCCCCCGCCCG
>CAZCPU010000196.1:0-1800 GCA_964499855.1 uncultured Dehalococcoidia bacterium
GGCGGCGGGAGCCGACGTCGATGCGCGATCCGACGGCGGGTTCACGCCGCTCGCGTTCGCGGTTCGCGCGGGCCATGGCGATGCGGTGGAGGCGCTTCTTGCGGCTGGGGCCGATGTGAACCTCGCCCTGCCCGACGGCACCAGCCCCATCCACCTCGCGGTCGTCAACGCGCGCTACGACGTGGCGCTGCAGCTCCTGGAGCACGGCGCCGACGCGGCATCGGCGGGGCCGGGGTGGACGCCGCTCCACCAACTCGTCTGGACCCGCCGGCCGAACCGGCACTACAACAACCCCGCCGCGTTCCCGACCGGCACCGTCACCGACCTCGAGCTGGCCCGCGCCCTGGTCGCCCACGGCGCCGACGTCGACGCCCGCCAGACGGCGGAGCCGCGCGACGGCTATCGCAACCAGCTCAACCGCACCGGCGCGACCCCGTTCCTCCTCGCGGCCAAGGCCGTCGACCTCGACATGATGCGCCTGCTCCTCGATCTCGGCGCCGACCCGCTGACTGCCAACGAGGACGGCACCACCGCGCTGCTGGTGGCGGCCGGCGTCGGCATCTGGTCGTCGAGCGAGAGCCCCGGCAGCGCCGAGGAGGCCCTGGAAGCGGTGAAGCTGATGGTCGAGCTCGGCGACGCGGTGACCACCGTCGATGCCAACGGCGACGCCGCCCTCCACGGCGCGGTCATGCGGGGCTCGCCAGAGCTCGTCCTCTACCTGCTCGAGCACGGCGCCGCGCTCGACCCCGTCAACGAGCGGGGCTGGACGCCGCTGACCATCGCCCAGGGCGTCTTCTACGCCAACCTCGGCCGCCGCTGGCCCGACATGGAGGCGCTGCTCCTCGGTCTCGGCGCCACCTCGCCCACCGCCCCCGAGCCTCCCCGGTGAGGGTAGCCGATCGTGCCGGGATCGCGCGAGGGACACGGAGGTGCCTGGATGGTTGCCGGCAGGAAGAAGCCGCGATTCAAACCAAGGCCGTGTACCGTTGAGGTCAGGGACTGGGAAGGAACGAACCACAAGGGAACGTACCGGATCGAGAACGGAGATCTCTTCGTTTCCACCGGTAGCGGGTCAGAGTTCGTGCGTTCCAGTGCCGACAACGAGTACATGGCCAAGGTAGTTGTGCTGGAATTGAATGGGCTCCACAGGCACAAATGGCCGGACGGTTGGAAGCCAGAGCGGTAGCGGGTCCTCACCCTGAAATCTTGGATGCGCTTCCCGCGGCTCCGTCTGGCTGCGGTTGATGTTCGTCATCTCCCGCCGGCTGCGGCTACCTCATCGCATCAGCGCCCGTAATCTGTCGGCCCAGCGCGGTCAGCCGGTACTTCTGGTTCCGAGCGGTGGGTGCGTCGGGACGGGTCATCTCCACGTACCCGTCCTGCAGCGCGGGCATCAGGTAGCGCTGCCGCAGCGACTTGCGGTCGCTGAGACCGAGAGCGTGGAGGATGTCGCGCCGAGACATCTCCCCGGCCAGGACGGACACGAGGCGCCTGACTTGGGGTGTAACATGGGGGGCGTCCTGGGGGGTCCGGACCGCGGCGAGAATCGTGTCCAGCATGAAGGCGATGAAAGGGGTGCTCTCCCCTTGCGAGGAACTCTCGCGGATGGCCTGGTAGTACTCGCCCTGCCGCGCGCGGACGAGGCTCTCGACGGGCACGTGGGCGAACAGGGTCTTCCAACGGGTCAGGATCAGCGTCTGCCAGAGCCGGCCCATCCGACCGTTGCCGTCCTCGAAGGGATGGATGAACTCGAACTCGTAGTGGAAGACGGAGCTGGCGATCAGCGGATGGTCGTCGGTG
>CAZCPU010000197.1:0-1797 GCA_964499855.1 uncultured Dehalococcoidia bacterium
CGCAGCTGGGCGGCCACGGACAGGTCCACGTCCTGGCGGTCGCTGGACACCCTGGCATACAGGGCGGCCGGTATGAGGTCTAGTCGGTCTTTCATCAGTTGCTCCTCCCGGTCTCTTCTTGCTCGGTAGTCTTGCGGGAACGCAGCCGTTCCAGCCGCTCCCGTCTGCGCCACTCCCGCTCCTCCATGTAGAGACGGATGGCCTCCCGGAGCAACTCGCTCACGGCGCGCTGCTCCTCCTTCGCCACTTCCCGCAACTCCCTGGCCGTCTCCGGCGGCAGGGAGAAGGTTATGGTGTCGGTGTTTCTGGATGTGGTCGGCATGGATTTTCTCTTGGCGTTCCTTTACCGCACTGAGTCTTACTATACACCACCAGGATACCGGCCTTCAACCTCGATCCCAGCGCCGTACGCATGGCTTCAGACGAAGACACGGCTCGGCTCCAACACATCGGGATTGCGCCAAGCCGCCCCCAACGGGCCAACCTTCTCCAGTCGTTCCCTATGGGACACCCAAAGCGGCAGTCCCACTTTGAAGCGTTCCATCTCCCTGCGGGCAACCCGGAGGAAGTTTGCCTCCGCCAGAGGGTCTTCGAAGACGATCAACACCAGGGGCCGGTGTCCATGGTCTTCCAGTGGCTGGTTGGAGGAGTAGTAGCGCAGGTAGGGTGCGAGGCGTGCGGCCATGGTGGAAGGGATCACCGCCCTGCGCTCGTACTCCAGGAAGAAGGGCGTAGTCCGGTTTCCGGTCTCCATCACGCCGAAGCCGTCGGGGTGGATGGAGCGCGCACCTCCTCCGTACCGGAAGTAGCGGACGGCGTGATGGGGCGGAGAAACTTCCGAGACCCAGTAGCCCTTCGTCTCCCTCGCCTGGCGCGCCAGCGCCGCCATAAACCGGTGCACCGCCCGGGTGTGCTCGATGGTCCGGGCAAGGGGACGGATGCGCGCCCCAGGATGGTCTCGCCAGGACGACGGGGGTTGTCCGTCCATCGGCTCGACGCTCCAGCGTCGGACGGCGGCCCCAACGGAGGCTCGGTCCCTGCGGGCCAGAAAGGCCAGCCCTCCATCGCTGAGCGCCAATCGGCGGCGACCGTCAATGACCACGGCGGAGAGCAGATTGAGCTTCTCAACATGCGAGGCCAGCTTGGAGACTCCCGAACGCGACAGCCCCAGGATGCCGCCCAGGTCCGTTGCGGTGATCAGAGGCCAGTCGGCGAGACAGTCCAGCATCCGCTTCTCGGCGGGCTTGAGGAGGACGGGAAGCAGGTGGTCGGCGGCATCATCGTCAATCCCATTCAACTCGGCGTCATCGGGCAGGGACACCCTCGACGTTGGACGTTCCCGGGGCAACACGCCGCCGGGCCGCAGGCGAGCGAAGACTTCCCGGAGGGACAGATGTGAAGGAGCGGACGTTCCATGCCATGCCCGTTCGTCGGCCGACAGAGAGGCTGCTTCCCGCTCAAGGGACAGGTACACCGGGCCGGGGTAGCGGGCCAACAGCCGCCGCGCCTGGCGCAGCCTCGCCCCGTCGGGCATGAGGGCAAGCAGGGCGCGGGGCCGGGACTGCTCCGGGTCGAGGAGGCGGCGAACCCTGTCGGACAACGAGGTCCGGTCGGCGGTGGGACCCTGCCGGATCACGCCGACGGTCCTGCCGTCGGGAAGGGTCATGGCGGCATCCAGCGGGACGGCCCGGTACCAGCGTAAGCGGGGAGGGCCGACCGCATCCACCACCGCCGATGCCAGGCGGTAGACCACGGCCACGGCGTCCAGCCGCGCCAGCAGGATGCGCCGCCAGTGGG
>CAZCPU010000198.1:0-1767 GCA_964499855.1 uncultured Dehalococcoidia bacterium
ATGCCGGTTGATCCGCAGGTGCAGGAGTATTTGGACCAGATAGCCGCGCTGGGGTTGCCGCCACACTATGAGGTGGGGGCGGTGCAGGCTCGGGAGAACGCGAAGATGCGGCCTCGCGGGGCGGGGCCGGAGGTGGCGGCCGTCGAGAACTGGACGGTGCCGGGGCCGGACGTGGACGTGCCGGTGCGGGTGTACTGGCCGGGGGGCGACGGGCCGTTCCCGATCCTCGTGTGGATACACGGGGGCGGGATGGTGGTCGGGACGCTGGAGACGTGCGACGCGGCGTGCCGTCGGCTGTGCCTGGGGGCGGAGTGCGTGGTGGTGTCGGTGGGGTACCGGCTGGCGCCGGAGGACCCGTTCCCGGCGGCGCCGGAGGACTGCTACGCGGCGGTGCGGTGGGCGTCGGCGAACGCGGCGTCGATCAGGGGCGACGCGACGCGGCTGGCGGTCGGGGGCGAGAGCGCGGGGGGGAACCTGGCGGCGGTGGTGGCGCTGATGGCGCGGGACCGGGGCGGGCCGTCGATCGTACACCAATCGATCATCAACCCGATGCTGGGGCTGGACTTCGACACGGAGTCATACATTCGAAACGCCGAGGGGTACTTTCTCACTCGGCGGACGATGATGTGGTACTGGGACCAGTACCTGCAGCGAGCGGAGGACCGGGAGAACCCGTACGCGGTGCCGCTGTGCGCGGAGGACCTCTCGGGGTTGCCGCCGGCGCTGCTGATGGCGGGGGAGTACGACCCGCTGCTGTCGGAGACGGAGGCGTACGCGGAGCGGCTGCAGGCGGCGGGGGTGTCGGCGACGTTCAGCTACTACGCGGGGGCGAGCCACAACTTCTACAACATGCCGACGACGGTGGACCTGGCGGTGCGGGCGATGGGGGAGATTGTGGACGCGGTGCGGGCGGCGTTTGGGTTGGGGGTGCGGGCGTAGGGGGGGTGCCGCGTTTGGTCTTCGACGGCGCTCGTGGTGAGGGACTCCCCCATCCCCGTATCAAGTACGGGGCAAGCTCTAACCTTCCCCCGCTCGCGGGGGAAGGGACTACGGTCGCCCCTTCCGCTCTGGATTCCCCCGCCCCCGTATCGGGTACGGGGCATGCTTTGAGGGGGCAGGCTCTGCCTTCGCAGGAGTGGCGTGGTGGGGGTTGGGGAGGGTGGGGGTGGTTGGTCGCGGAGGTGCCCCGCCCCTGGATCCCGGCGTCCGCCGGGATGGAGGTTGGGGGGGTAAGGGTGTCTCTGAGATAGCAGTAAGTCGGGCTGCCCCGCACCCGCGACCATTCACCCTTCGATTTCCCTCAGGGCGAACGGTCGCGCCCCGCACCTCTGGATTCCTGCTTTCGGAGGAATGGCGAATAGCTCTTGGGAAGGGATGGGAAACATGACGCAGAAGCCCCAGCAGTTGGAGGACGTGAAGCTGGTTGTGGAAGAGGGCGAGGGCGGGTGGCGGGTGATTGCGCTGGAGGATGGGGGGCGTCGGGTGATCGCCGAGGGGTTGCCGGAGGAGTATGCGGAGCGGATCAAGGTGGTGTGGAACTTCTGCGAGGGGTTCGGCACGTCGTCGTTCAGGCAGGCGACGCTGCACATGCTGATGGACGCGATGGAGTAGGGGTGTGGCGCCAATTGCTGCGGCTGGCCGGTAGGTTTCGCCTGTATGGGTCGCCTATCGTGAACATTAGCGGTGGAGGGCTCCCCCAATCCCCGTATCAAGTACGGGGCAAGCTCTAACCTTCCCCCGCCTGCGGGGGAAGGGACTTTGCTTTGG
>CAZCPU010000199.1:0-1744 GCA_964499855.1 uncultured Dehalococcoidia bacterium
GACGGCCCCTCCCGCCGGACCCGGCGGCGGAGGTGCTCGATGACCATCTCCAGGATCTCCACCTCCGCCTGCAGGCACTCCTCCGCGGTGTCCATTTCCAGCAGCCCCTGCTTGATGGCCATGCTCACCTCCAGGTTGCGGGCCACCAGGTAGGCGAGGTCGGCGGGCCCGTCTGGGAAGGGGACCTCGCGGACCCACTCATTCGCCATGCCGGCGACGAGCCGCGCGTACTCGAGGAACTTCTCCTGCACGCGGGGGCCGGCGTCGGTGGTCGAGGCATAGTCGGCGGGCAGGAGCTCGACGCGGGCGGTCATGTAGGGCCGCTGCTGCAGCACTTCGAGTGACCGGAAACGCTGCTCGCCGACGGACATCAGGACGATGCGCCCGTCGTCCGTGTTCTCGTGCTGCACCACCCGCGCGATGGTGCCGACGTCGAAGGGTACGGCGGGCTCCCCGACCTCGATGCCCTCCTTGATGAGCACGACGCCGAAGCACGAGTCCGCGTCCGAGATGTCCTTGAACATCTGCAGGTAGCGGGGCTCGAAGAGCTGCAGGGGCAGCTGCATGCCCGGGAAGAGCACGGTGCCCAGGGGGAAGAGAGGGATGTCACGGATCTCGTTGGCCATGTCGCCCCGCCGTTCAGGTTGGCGCAAGTATACGCATCGGGGTGGGCGCGCGCTACGGGGGCCCTGACACCGCCCCGTTGCCCATGCGGCAATGCGCCGTCTACGCTGTCTCTAGGGAGGCAGAGGAAAGTCCCGCGAGCCGCAAAAAAACTGAGACAATTCAAGTCGTAGCTGCAATCGCCCGGACCAGCTACGAATTCAATTCCTGAAACAATTCACCCTCAGCTACGAGGCCACGTGAAACAAAGGAATCAATGCCGGAAACAATGTCATGTGTTCAGCTACAAACTGAGGAATTGATTTCCATTTGATTGCCGCCGGTCCCTGCCTGCTTTGTGGGGCCGGATCCACCCCTCGACGCGCTCAGGACAGGCGCGGGGTCAGGCGGAGTTGGCGGGGGGGCGGAAGCGGTAGCCCACGTTCCAGACGGTCTCGATGAACGTGTGGTTGGCGTCCTCCACCTTGCTGCGGAGCCGGCGGACATGGACGTCGACCGTGCGGGTGCCGCCGAAGTACTCGTAGCCCCAGACGCGGGAGAGGAGCTCCTCGCGGGAGAAGACGCGGCCCGGGTTCAGCGCCAGCAGGCGGAGGAGCTCGTACTCCTTGAACGTCAGCAGCACTCTGTGCCCGGAGACCGTGACCTCGTACCGGGACTGGTCGATGACCAGGTCGTCGCTGTGGATCGTCTCCGAGCCCTCTCGGCCCCGCAGTCGACGGAGGAGCTGCGTAACGCGAAGGGCGAGCTCCGTGGGGTTCGGCGGCTTGAGGGCAAAGTCGTCCGCGCCGCGCGCGATGTCGTAGTCCTCCAGCTCGCGCTCGGTCACCAGCGCCATGATGGGCAGCCGGAGGCGGCGGCAGACCTGCACTGCCTCGTCGGCCTCGGAGCGGGTGAAGCCGACGGCGTCCAGCAGGACGACGTCCGGGGTCTGGTCCATGGGCAAGGCGTCAAGCGAGCCGGGGTCGGGCGTCGCGGACGTGCTGAACTCCCCCCGCGGAAACGCCAGCATCAGCGTCTCGGAGGCGCGCCCGTCGCGGCTGACCATCAGGACGGATGGCACTTAACGATACCTCGCACGTAGCAGCATGGAGACGCCAGTATAGCATGACGGCGACGCTTT
>CAZCPU010000200.1:0-1717 GCA_964499855.1 uncultured Dehalococcoidia bacterium
ATTCGGAATTTTTGCATTATTGCGCATATTGACCATGGGAAGTCCACGCTGGCGGACCGGCTGCTGGAGCATACGGGTACGGTAGACCCGCGGCAGATGCAGGCGCAGTTTCTGGACACGATGGACCTGGAGCGCGAACGCGGCATCACCATCAAGGGGAAGGCCGTGCGGATGCGCCATGTCCACGACGACGGTCAGGAGTACCAGCTGAACCTCATCGACACGCCGGGGCACGTGGACTTCGGGTACGAGGTGTCGCGGGCGCTGGCGGCGTGCGAGGGGGCGCTGCTGGTGGTGGACGCGTCGCAGGGGGCGCAGGCGCAGACGCTGGCGAACGCGTACCTGGCGCTGGGGCACGACCTGCACATCATCCCGGTCATCAACAAGATCGACCTGCCGGCGGCGGAGCCGGAGCGGGTGGCCGAGGAGATGGTGCAGGTGTTCGGTTTCGACGCCGAGGAGCTGGTGTACTGCTCGGCGAAGGACGGGACGGGCATCGAGGAGCTGCTGGCGGCGGTGGTCGAGCGGGTGCCGGCGCCGCGGCTGGAGGAGGAGGCGCCGCTGCGGGCGCTCATCTTCGACTCGGAGTACGACTCGTACAAGGGCGTGATCGCCTACGTGCGCGTCGTCGACGGGACGGTGAAGCGGGGCGACCGCATCCGGATGCTGGGGGCGCAGACGGTGACGGAGGCCGTCGAGGTGGGGGTGTTCCGGCCGGAGCTGACGGCGGTGGGCGAGCTGGGGGCCGGGCAGGTGGGGTACATCGCGACGGGGTTCAAGAACGTGGGGGACAGCCGCGTGGGGGACACGGTCGCGCTGGACGAGCGGTCGAACGTGGCGCCGCTGCCGGGGTACGAGCCGCAGAAGCTGATGGTGTTCGCGGGGCTGTACCCGTCGGACGGGGAGTCGTTCGAGCACCTGCGGGAGGCGCTGCAGAAGCTGCAGCTGAACGACGCGGCGCTGAGCTACGAGCCGGAGAGCAGCCCGGCGCTGGGGTTCGGGTTCCGGTGCGGGTTCCTGGGGCCGCTGCACATGGAGATCGTACAGGAGCGGCTGGAGCGGGAGTACGGGCTGGACCTGATCGCGACGTCGCCGGGGGTGGCGTACCGGGTGGTGATGCAGAACGGCGAGGAGATCACGGTGGCGAACCCATCGATGATGCCGGCGCCGGGGCAGTACCTGGAGGCGCTGGAGCCGTGGCTGGAGATGACGATCATCACGCCGTCGCGGTACGTGGGCGCGATGATGGAGCTGTTCACGGGGAACCGGGGCACGTTCAAGAGCATGGAGTACATCGCGGCGGCGATGCAGACGGCGGACGGCGGGAACCCGATGTACGACGCGCGGGTGCTGCTGCAGTTCGAGCTGCCGCTGGCGGAGCTGCTGGCGGAGTTCTACGACCGGATCAAATCGCGGTCGCAGGGGTACGCGTCGCTGGACTACACGTTCATCGGGTACCGAGCGGGGCCGCTGGTGAAGCTGGACATCATGCTGAACAGCCGGCCGGTGGATGCGCTGTGCTTCATCGTCCACCGGGACCACGCGTACGACGCGGGGCGGGCGCTGGTGGACGAGCTGCGGAAGCTGATCCCTCGGCAGCTGTACGAGGTGGCGGTGCAGGCGGCGGTGGGGAGCAGGATCATCGCGCGGGAGACGGTGCGTGCGATGCGGAAGAACGTGCTGGCGAAGTGCTACGGCGGGGACGTGACGCGGAAGC
>CAZCPU010000201.1:0-1702 GCA_964499855.1 uncultured Dehalococcoidia bacterium
CGGCTGGACAACGTGAAGCTGGGCGTGTGCGAGGTGATGGGGCTTGAGCTTGACGAGCCGAAGCTGGGGGCCTTCGCAGGCGCACTCAACGCCTGCGATTTTCCCGTGCAACTTCTCATACGCCAGCACCCGCCCCGTCTTGGCGGCCTGCGCGAGAAGCTCAATCAGGCCCAGCCGGACAGCCTTCCCCCGCAGACGAGGGCCGCATCGGAGTCCCTTCGGCGTCTGCTCACCGACCTCGAAGCCCGCGACGGCATCCTCGACCGGCGCTTCTATGCCGTGTGCGAGTTTCCCCGCATCGACGAGCTGCGGGGCCTGTTGGCGAGAGCCGGTCTGTCCGTCCATCCGTTGAAGGGCCGCCAACTGCGGATGTTCTTTGTCGCGGCGGCGCTGGGCGGCACACCCACGGAGTTCGACGAGGACACCTCCGTCGAGGTGCAGATGCTCCGCCGTGAAATCCGCGTCGGAGACCGACTTGTCCGCTCCCTCCACCTGGGCAAGTGGCCCCGGTCGTTGGCCCCAGGGTTCCTCCAGGGGCTGATGGCGGCGGGAGCGCCAATGGACCTGTCCATCCACCTGGGACCGATACCGGCCGAGCAGGCGGCAAGGACGCTGGAGTGGCAGAAGGTACGGTTCGAGTCGGCCCAGAGCTTGTCGTTCAAGCGGGGCCGAACGATGTCCCCCGAGGCGGAGATCGCGCTGGAGGACGTGACGCGGCTCAGGGACGAGGTGCAGCGCGGTCGGGAGCGACTCTTTCATTCCTCCCTCTCGGTGACCCTCCACGCGAAGGATGCCGATGCTCTGAAGGAGATGACGCAGCGGGCCAAGTCCCACTTCGCCGCCACGTTGGGCAAGCTGGACAACCTGGCTTTCCGCCAGCGCGAGGGACTGCTATCGACCCTGCCCCTGGGACTGAATGCGGTGGCCGAGTGGCGCACGCTGGACACGTCAAGTCTTGCGCGGCTGTTCCCCTTCTCGCCGCCGGACCTGGACACCCGCAGGGGGACGCTGTACGGCATCGACATGCGGGCCTGCTCCCCGGTGGTCTACGACCCCTGGGACGGCACCCACCTCAACGCGAACACCGCCGTGCTGGCCCGCTCCGGCTCAGGGAAATCCTTCGCCACCAAGCTGGGCGTACTCAGGGGATTGACGCGCGGCGTCACCGCCTACGTGATCGACCCGGAAGGGGAGTACGCGGACATGGCAAGGGCGGCGGGCGGACGGGTGCTGTCCCCCGGCGTCCCCGGCCAGGGCATGAATCCCTTCGTCATCGACACGGGGGACTCCGAGGAGCTGCTCCAGCGCATCGGGAGCCTAAGACGGCTCATCGAGGTGATGGTGGGGGAGAGCCTCGGCGCGGAGCGCAGGGCCTCCCTCGACCACGCCCTGGCGGGCTACTACGCCCAGCACAGGGAACGCACTGGCTTCCGCGACTTCTACGCATATCTCGAACAGGAAGCCGACGACCTCGCACGGCTATTGCGGCCCTTCGCCACGGGCAGCCTGCGCAACCTCCTCTCCGATGAGGGCGACGACCTGCTGGGCAGCGAGGCCCTCGTCACCGTCTTCGATCTGCACCTGCTGGAGGCGGAGATGCGGCCCGCGGCGGCGATGGTGTGCACCGAGACGGTGTGGGCCGCTGCCGCCCAGGACCCCAAGCCGAGGCTGCTGGTGGTGGACGAGGTGTGGTCGATCATGC
>CAZCPU010000202.1:0-1667 GCA_964499855.1 uncultured Dehalococcoidia bacterium
GGCTCAGGGCGAACGGGCGTGGCAGGACCCCATTCTTCCCAGAAACCGGTCTGTACACTGTTCTCAAGCAACCCCTCCTTGGATACCATCGTGGCGAACCCCGTGTGCAGGAGGCAGGATGAAGGCCCTCATCAGTGTGTATGACAAGCCGGGCGTGGTGGAGCTGGCGCGCGCTTTGCAGGAGGCAGGGTACGGGCTCGTCAGCACGGGCGGGACGCACCGGGCGCTCTCGGAGGCGGGGCTGGCTGTCGAGCAGGTGTCGGACGTGACGGGGGCGCCGGAGATGCTGGACGGGCGGGTGAAGACGCTGCACCCGGTCGTACACGGGGGCCTGCTGGCGCGGCGGGACCTGCCGGAGCACATGGGCGAGCTGGAGGCCCACGGCATCGAGCCCATCGACGTGGTGGTGGGGAACCTGTACCCCTTCGAGGCGACGGTGAGCCGGGAGGGCATTGCGGACGCGGACGTGCTCGAGAACATCGACATCGGCGGACCGACGATGCTGCGGGCGGCGGCGAAGAACCACCCGGCGGTGACGGTGGTCGTGGACCCGGCGGACTACGGGTGGGTGGCGGAGCGGATTCGGGCGGGCGGCACGACCATCGAGGAGCGGCGGCTGCTGGCGGCGACGGCGTTCTCGCATGTGGCGTTCTACGACAGCCTAGTCGCGTCGTGGATGCGGGGGCCGGATGACCCGTTCCCGAAGGAGCTGTCGATAGGGGTGCGACGGGTGTCGGGAGAACTGCGGTACGGGGAGAACCCGCACCAGCGTGGAGCGCTGTACTCGGACGCGCCGAGCCGCGGGGGCGTGGTGGCGTCGGAGCAGCTTCATGGCAAGGAGCTCTCGTACAACAACATCCTTGACGCGGACGCGGCGTGGCGGGCGGCCAACGAGTTTGCCGAGCAGGCGGTGTCGGTGATCAAGCACACCAACGCTTGCGGGCTGGCGGTCCACGCGGACCAGGCGGAGGCGTACCGGCGGGCCTTCGAGGGGGACAGCGTCTCGGCGTACGGGGGCATCCTGGGGTTCAACCGGCCCGTGACAGGGGAGGCGGCGGAGGCGCTGCGGCGGGTCTTCTTCGAGGTCATCGTGGCGCCGGGGTACGAGGACGCGGCGCTGGAGATCCTGCAGAAGAAGCGGGACCTGCGAATCCTTCGGGTGGCCGCGCCTCCTCCGGGCAACCCGTCGGAGGCGGGCGGCCCGGCAGGGCCGCTGCAGGTGCGGCGGGTGTCGGGCGGGCTGCTGCTGCAGACGTCGGACGCGCTGGAGGAGGACCCGACGGCGTGGCAGGTGGTGACGCAGAGGTCGCCGAGCGAGGCGGAGCTGGCGGACCTGGCATTCGCGTGGCGGGCGGCGAAGCACATCAAGTCGAACACCATCGTGCTGGCGAAGGAGCGGGCGCTGGTGGGAATGGGGGCGGGGCAGCCGAACCGGCTCGTCAGCGTCCACCTGGCGGCGCGGGCTGCGGGCGAGCGGGCGTCGGGGACGGTGATGGCGTCGGACGCGTTCTTCCCCTTCGCGGACGGGCTGGAGCTGGCGGCGGAGGCCGGGGTGACGGCCGTCGTGCAGCCGGGGGGCTCGATCCGCGACGACGAGGTCATCGCGGCGGCGGACGCGGCGGGGATCGCCATGGTGTTCACGGGGGTCCGGCACTTCCTCCACTAGG
>CAZCPU010000203.1:0-1653 GCA_964499855.1 uncultured Dehalococcoidia bacterium
CTGGATGGCGATCGGCATCCCGATGGTGGCCATCCTGCTGCCGGTGGCGGCCTGGATGCTGGTGAAGTGCTTCCCGCCGGAAATTGCGTCCATCGGCGACCTCGAGGAGATTCACGAGGAGCGGCGCCAGATCGGACCGGTCAGCCGCGACGAGTGGAAGGTGGTCGCCATCATGAGCGCCATGCTCACCCTCTGGATCGCGAGCACGTGGCTGCCCGTCTTCGACACCTTCCTGGTAGCCGTCGTCGGCGCCGTGGCGATGTTCCTGCCCGGCATCGGCCTCTTCACCTGGAAGGAGGTTCAGCAGGTCACCGGCTGGGACACCCTGATGGTCATCGGCGGCGTCACGTCGCTCGGCCAGGCGTCGTCGCAGACCGGGCTCGCCACCTGGCTCGCCACGTCCGCCCTCGGCGGCCTCGCGGACTGGAACGCCGTCGCCGTCATCGCCGCCATCAGCGCGTTCACCGTCGTCATCCACCTCATGCTGCCCATCGCGCCCGTCATCAACGCCGTCATGATCCCGCCCATCATGGTCCTCGGCGCCGCGGCCGGCGTGAACCCGGCCCTCTACGCGCTGCCGGTCATCTTCACCGCGTCGTGCGCGTTCCTGCTGCCGCTCGACGCCGTGCCGCTCGTCACCTACAGCCGGGGCTACTACCGGATGTTCGACATGCTGCCGGCGGGGCTTGTCATCAGCGCCGTATGGGTGGTGCTGATGACGGCGCTGCTGATCGTCGTCGGCCCACTGGTGGGACTGTTGTAGCAGCAGGACGACCGACCAGCAGGACCAACCGAACGTCGCATAGGATCGCATTCTGGAGCGGAGGAGTTCGACTTCGGCAACACCATTGCCAAGCTCCGATCGGTGCCCCGATGAGTTTCGAGCCGCGCTTCACGGTCACCCACGCAATCACGGCAGATCTCACGCGAATTGACCGGGCGCGGGGATTTCTGGAAGCGGCAACGCTCTCCGACGACTGGATCCGTGAGATGAGTGCGCGGGCGCTCGTCCTCGAGGCGCACCACACGACCCACATCGAAGGAACGATGCTGACCCTGGAGGAGTCTCAGGTGCTTCTCGCCGGGGAGGCGGTGCCCGGGGCAGACCCGGACGACGTCCGCGAGCTCTTGAACTACCGGGGCGCATTTGAGTTCGTCTCCGCGTGGCTCGGCAGCGGTGGGCCGATTACCGAAGGGCTGGTGCGAGAGATCCACAAGCGCCTCGTCGAGGGTGTCCGCGGCGGGTCTGCCGACCCGGGAGAATACCGGCGGATCCAGAACTACGTGGTCAACACCGCCACAGGGGAGGTTGTGTACACGCCGCCACCGGCGTACGACGTGCCGATCCTGGTGCGGGAGCTGATCGATTGGTTGAACGGGGAACGTGACATCCATCCTGTGCTGGTCGGCGGAATCGCCCAGTTCCAACTCGTCCACATTCATCCCTTCCTGGACGGCAACGGCCGAGCCTCGCGCCTGCTCTCCACCCTGTGCATGTACAGGGCCGGGTACGACTTCAAGCGTCTCTTCACGATCAGCGCGTACTACGACCGGGACCGGGCGGCGTTCTACCAGGCCATCCAGGGGGCTCGCGAGCGGGACATGGACCTCACGGGATGGCTTGAGTTCTTCACGGCGGGGTTGGCCACCCAG
>CAZCPU010000204.1:0-1637 GCA_964499855.1 uncultured Dehalococcoidia bacterium
CCTCCCCCGTTGACACCGCCCCGCCCGCGCTGTACCCTCGTCCCCTAACATCTGCATACGCCCCGGGGGGAGCTTGGAACGCCAGGCTGAGAGGTCCCGACACGGAGGGACGACCCCGAGAACCTGATCTGGGTAATGCCAGCGTAGGGACGTGGCCCTTCTGCTTACGTTTTGACCGCCCGGACAGGGCGGTTCTTTTGTTTTCCGGGCACGCCGCCCGGAGGACGCCGGGGCGGGAGGAGTCGGCTATGGCGAAGAGTCTGGCTGTCCTGACCCTGGCGCTGTTCATGGCGTTCGCCCTCATCGCGTGCGGCGAGGACCTCGTCGACGAGAACAACGAGCTCGTCATCATGAGCCATGACAGCTTCAACATCGGCGAGGACGTCATCGCGGCCTTCGAGGCCGCCAACGACGCCACCGTCGTCCTGCTCCCCGCCGGTGACACCGGCCTCGCCCTCAACCGCGCCATCCTCGAGAAGGGCAACCCCTCCGCGGACCTCTTCTACGGCGTGGACAACACCTACCTCGGCCGCGCCCTGGACGAGGGCATCTTCCAGGAGTACGAGTCCCCCAACCTCGAGTTCGTGCCGGAGCGGTTCCACATGGACCCCTCCAACCGCGTGACGCCCATCGACTACGGCTACGTCAACCTCAACTACGACAAGGCCTACCTCGCCGAGAACGGCCTGAACCCGCCCACGAGCCTCGAGGAGCTGACGCAGGAGCACTGGCGCGGCAAGCTTGTCGTCGAGAACCCGGCCACGTCCTCGCCCGGGCTCGCCTTCCTCATCGCCTCGGTCTCCTACTTCGGCGAGGACGACGACTACGACTACCTCGACTTCTGGCGCGACCTCCGCGCCAACGACGTCGCCATCACCGACGGCTGGAGCGACGCCTACTACACCAACTTCACCAAGTACGGCGGCGACCAGCCCCTGGTGGTCAGCTACGCCACCAGCCCGGCGGCCGAGTTCTTCTTCTCCGAGACGCCGCTGGATGACGCTCCCACGGGCAACGTCCTCTTCGACCGCTCCGTCTTCCTGCAGATAGAGGGCATGGGCGTGCTGGAAGGCGCCGACAGCCCCCTCCTGGCGCGGAAGTTCATCGATTTTGCCCTGGAGCTCCAGTTCCAGGAGGACTTCCCGGACAAGATGTTCGTGTACCCTGTGAACGAGAACGCGACCCTGCCGGACTTCTGGCGCTTCGCCGAGGAGCCGGCGGTGCCCGCGGACATCGGCCCGGACGAGATCGGCGAGAAGCGAGAGGCGTGGATAGAGGCGTGGACGCAAGTCATGCTGCGCTAGCCGAGGCTGAACGGGGCAGGCGGCCATGACCGCGCGGCTTGCGCTGCTTGCCCCGCTCGCCTACCTGGCGATCTTCTTCCTCTACCCGCTCGGGGCCATATTCGAGCGCGCCTTCATCCAAGGCGAGGGCGGCCTGTCGGCGTTTGGCACGCTGCTCGGCGACTCCTACTACCTTGGCCGCATCTGGTTCACGACGTGGCAGGCGGCGGCCTCCACCGCCCTGACGCTCGCGGTCGGGTTGCCCATCGCCTACCTCTTCGCCCGCCACGACTTCCCCGGCAAGTCCGTCCTGAAGGCCGTGTCGACGCTGCCCTTCATCATGCCCACCATCGT
>CAZCPU010000205.1:0-1611 GCA_964499855.1 uncultured Dehalococcoidia bacterium
CCCGACTCCAGCGCCAGCAGCGCGTCCTTGCGGTGTATCCCCCCACCGTATCCCGTCAGCCGACCGTTCGCGCCGATCACCCGGTGGCACGGCACGATGATTGACACGGGGTTGCTCCCGTTGGCGGCGCCCACCGCGCGGCTCGCCGTCGGCCTGCCGATGGCCGCCGCCACGTCCCCGTACGACCACGTCTCACCGTAGGGGATGTTCAGCAGCTCCTCCCACACGCGGCGCTGGAACTCCGTCCCCCGCATGTCCAGTGGGATGTCGAAGGTCGTCAGCTCGCCCGCGAAGTAGGCGTCCAGCTGCGCGGCGGCCTGCGCGTTGTACGCCCCGCCCTCCTCGAAGTGCGCGCCCTCCCGCTCCCACTTGTCCAGATCGGGGAAGGACTGCTCCTCGGGCTTCACGCAGGCCAGGCCCTCATTGGAGCTCACCAGCACGTAGGTGCCCAACGGGCTCTCATAGCGGCAGTAGAACAGCGTTTCGTCCTTGGTCGTCACGGGCCCTCCCCTCGGTTCGCTGGCCAACAGCCTATCAGATTCCGCCCGCGCAGTACGCGCCCGTGCACCCCAAATAACCCGCCAATCCAGGGGCGCGTCCGCCGCTTTTGCGGTATGATAGGGGCGACTTCCATCCACAGCGTTTTCGCGCGCAACTACGGCATAGGAGGCCGAACATGGACATTGCCAAGCTCGCCGCCACCGCCAAGGCCCTCGTCGCCCCCGGCAAGGGCATCCTGGCCGCCGACGAAAGCTCCGGCACCATCAAGCGTCGCTTCGATTCCATCAACGTCGAGAGCACCGAGGAGAACCGCCGCGACTACCGTGAGATGCTCTTCCGCACCATCGGCGTCGACGCCTACATCAGCGGCGTCATCCTCTACGACGAGACCATCAAGCAGCCCGGCGCCGACGGCACCCCGCTCGTGCAGGTCCTCTCCAGCCGCGGCATCATCCCCGGCATCAAGGTCGACAAGGGCACCCAGCCCCTCTCCTTCTCCCCCAACGAACTCGTGACCGAGGGCCTCGACGGCCTTGGCCCGCGCCTCGCCGAGTACCGCGAGCTCGGCGCCCGTTTCGCCAAGTGGCGCGCCGTCATCAACGTCGGCCCCGGCATCCCGACCGCCCGCTGCATCGAGGTCAACGCCCACGCGCTGGCCCGCTACGCCGCCCTCAGCCAGGCCGCCGACCTCGTCCCCATCGTCGAGCCCGAGGTCCTCATGGACGGCGACCACGACATCGACGCCTGCTACGACGCCACCAGGGCCACGCTCCTCGAGACCTTTGCCCAGCTCGACCGCCAGGGCGTCTCCCTCGAGGGCATGCTGCTCAAGCCCAACATGGTCCTCTCCGGCTCCTCCGCCGCTAACCGCGCCCCCGCCGAGACCGTCGCGGAGTACACCGTCGACTGCTTCAAGCGCACCATCCCCGCCGCCATGCCCGGCATCGTCTTCCTCTCCGGCGGCCAGAGCGACGACGAGGCCACGGTCAACCTGAACGCCATCAACGTCCACGCCGCCCGCGTCGGCGCGCCGTGGACCATCAGCTACTCCTTCGGCCGCGGCCTCCAGAGCGCGCCGCTGAAGGCGTGGGCCGGCCAGGCCGCCAACGT
>CAZCPU010000206.1:0-1610 GCA_964499855.1 uncultured Dehalococcoidia bacterium
CCCACACCTCTGGATTCCTGCGCCCGTATCGGGGTTCGGGGCATGCCTTCGCCGGGATGGAGGTTGGGCGAGTGACGCTGAGTTGGTTGGTGGCAGTCGCCCCCATCCTAACCTTCCGCCGCTCGCGGGGGAAGGGACTTTGGGCGGCGGGTTCTCCACCTACGCCGGAAATGACGGTAGCAGTTGGGATTGGGGCGGGCGGCGGGGGTTGTGTGCGGGGTTGCCCCTCCCCTGGATACCGGCGTCCGTATCGCGGTACGGGGCATGCTTCGCCGGGATGGAGGCTGGGGGGGTGACGCTGAGATAGCCGTTGGTAGGGTTGCCCCGCCCGGCGACCGTTCATGCTTCGATTTCCCTCAGCACGAACGGTCGCTCCCCGCGCCTGGATCCCGGCCTCCGCCGGGATGGAGGTGGGGGGGCTGCGGCGCGTCGGGGTTTTGGGCTGCGCGGGAGCGACGAGTGTGGCGCCGCCGTTGCCGTCGCCAATCGCGCTGTGTACTCTAGAGCTATCCCGCTGGAGGAGTGACCTATGGTAAAGAGCGCCGCTTCGACTGTCGAAGAGTACTTGGCCGAGCTGTCGCCGGAGAGGCGCGAGGGGCTGAGCGCGGTGCGGGAGGTCGTGCTGGAGAACTTGCCGGAGGGGTACGAAGAGATCATGGACTTCGGGATGATCTGCTACGTCGTGCCGCTGTCGAGGTACCCGAAGACGTACAACGGGCACCCGCTGATGTACGCGGCGCTGGCCGACCAGAAGAACCACATGGGGCTGTACCTGATGTGCCTGTACACGCACACCGAGGACATGGGGTGGTTCGAGGAGCGGTACCGGGCGAGCGGGAAGAAGCTGGACATGGGGAAGTCCTGCGTGCGGTTCAAGAAGGTGGAGGACCTGCCGCTGGACGTTGTGGCCGACGTGATCAAACTGGCGCCGATGGAGAAGTACATCGCGTTCTACGAGGAGTCGCGGGCGGCGTACACGCCTCGGAAGCGGTCGGAGGTGAAGGCGAATGCGAAGTAGGGCCGTTCACCCTTCGATTTCCCTCAGGGCGAACGGGGCTCAGGATCGCGTCGCTGGATACCGGCCCCCGTATCGGCGTACGGGGCATGCTGCGCCGGTATGACGAGCGGGAAGGAGCTCAGGGCGGGCGGATTTTAGAGGAGGGCTATGCACATCCTGTTTGTGACCATCAACATCAAGCCGGAACACCGGGAAGAGTACCTGGCGGAGATGCTGCTGAACGCCAAGGGGGCCCGGGAGGACGAGCCGGGCTGCCTGCGGTTCGACGTGGTGCAGGACTCGCAGGACGAGAACACGATCCACCTGTACGAGGTGTACACGGACGAGGCGGCGTTCCAGGCGCACACGTCGGCGCCCCACTTCCTTCGGATGCGGGAGACCACGGCCGACTGGCGGGCGGGGCAATCGGTACACATGGGGACGAACCTGGCGCCGTCGGACGCGGAGTGGGGGTAGGGGGCGGTTCGGGGACAGCGTTAGCGGAGGACCCCCATCCCCGTATCGAGTACGGGGCAGGCTCTAACCTTCCCCCTGAGAGGGGGAAGGGACTCCACACCGCCCCGCCCCTCTGGATTCCCCCGCCTGCGCGGGG
>CAZCPU010000207.1:0-1601 GCA_964499855.1 uncultured Dehalococcoidia bacterium
TCGACCGGCATGTGTGTCATGCTGCCGTCGGCCATCGTTCCGTCGTGGGTATGCGGGCCCGTCCCGGGAGGATGCGTGTGCGGCTCGACTCCAGCATCCCCTCCAACGATCCCGCACCCGGCCGAGAGAAGCCCCACGGCGAACAGGACGGCGACGGCCTTCCTGATTGATTGCATATCTCGTTCCTCAGCTTTCTGCCTGTAGAGAGGGCGGCGGCCTCACCGCTCCCGCCGTCGCTTGCTGCGAGGCGCGAACGCCAGCCACAGGATGGGCAGCACGATGCCAAGCCCCGCCATGAGCGCCGTCCACGGGAAGCCACGGCTGCTCTCCCGCACCTGTATGGGTAACGTCAGTGACGACGACCCCAGCTGCGAGTCGATGTTGATCACGATGTCCCAGCGCCCGGGCGCGTCCGGCATCAGGACCGCCACGTACTCGTTCGTCGACGCCCCTCCCTGCCGCGCTACCTCCGGCCCGACCCTCACGCCCTCGCGCGATGCCATGACGACGATGCGCAGCGGAGAGTCACGGCCGCCGCTTGCGTCGTCCGTAACCGGATCGACGACGACCGTCACTTCGAGGAATCCCACGAGCGGCACGGCCTCCACGAGCAACTCGTACGGTCCGCTCGTGCCCTTGAACAGTGTCTGGCTGCCCTCGTGTCTGCTATGCGTCTGCGCCTGGGGAACGCCCAGCGTCAACATGCAGCACATCACGGCAGTCGCCGCAAGCGTCAACGCAGCAGCATGACGCAGCGTGCTCTCAGTCATGGATCACCCTCTTGCGTTTGGGAATGACGTCAGGAGAGAGCGGGCGCTCGCGGCGGGGGTGTCGCCGTTCGGGTAAAGATTCCGCCGAACTGCGCAAGAGATCGCGCGGCCAGGAGCATGACGATGGGTGCGGAAGCCAGTGCCGGCACTGCAACGAACGCCCCCGGCACGACGGTGCCGGGAGCTGAGGAGCCATCGTCCGCCGAGGGCAGCGCCACGAAGCCGCTGCTCGTGCCGTCCCACGTTTCGTGACCATGCAGGTGCGCAGGATCGCCGTCCAGGTGGACGTGTGCATGGTTCGGCAGGAACTCCGCAAAGGTTGGCGAGACCAGCGGTCCGTAGGCAGGCAATAGCAATGCATAGACCAGGACGATGGCCACGCCAAGCACAACCGCGCGCGGGCGGCCTCTGCGGCTGTTCAGCAGCGCCGTCATCGCCCTACTTGGCTTCCCCCATCCGGAGCACCGTGTTGAACTCTTCCTCGGTGACAGGGGTGATGGAGAAGCGGTTGCCGCGCTTGAGCACCATCATCTCCAAGAGCGCGGGCTCCGCCCGCAACTCCTCCATCGTGACGATGTCCGCGAACTTCTGGTCGGCCTTGAGGTCCACCATGTACCAGAGCGGCTTCTCCGGGGTGCTCTTCGGGTCGGGATGGTCGGAGTCCGGGTCCCACGCCGTACTGTCCGGGTACCCTTCCCGCACGACAGTCGCCGTACCCACCACTCCTATCGGTTTCGCGCTGGAATGCCAGAACAACACTCCGTCGCCGGGCTTGATGTCGTCGCGCAGCCAGTTCCGTACCTGGAAGTTGCGGACGCCGTCCCACTCGGC
>CAZCPU010000208.1:0-1583 GCA_964499855.1 uncultured Dehalococcoidia bacterium
GGGGGGCCGACGCGGAGCTGGGTGTGGCCGACGACGGTGCGGGACTGGCGGTCGCTGTTGAGGAACTGGCCGCGGAAGACGTAGTCGCCCTCGGCGGACGGCGCCATCACGACGTAGTAGAAGCTGGTGACGCCGAAGAGATTGAACCTGATTTCCTGTCCCTCCAAATCGACCTCGGTCTCCGAGAGGCTGGAGCGCAGGTAGGTAAACCCTTCAGGGAGGGTCTCGACGAGCTGGCCAAAGGGGCCGTAAGCCCGGACGGTCAGGTTGACGCGGAACTCGGAGCCGGGGGCGGCCCAATTTGTCGCGAGGGAGCGGTTGGCGGAGTGGGATTGGGCATCGACGGCGGCGGGCTGGGCGAGGAGGGCGAGGGCGACCACGGCGGTGGCGACGACGAGGACGGCGAATGCTGCGAGTGTTGTGTGCCGCAAGGGTCCCGCTCCTGAGATGCAAAATAGCGATGGATGCACCGGATGGCGTCGGCAGCCAAGGGCGCGCCGTTGTTCCAATGCGCCGTGACACTACTATGCTAGCGGACTCAGGGTAGGGCGGACAGGGGAATGGCCGCCAATTCCCGCGGAGACTTGCCGTCGCGGCCTACGACTGGGACCGCACGAGGGCGACGCCGATGGCGCCGGGGCCGACGTGGACGCCGAGGGCGGGGCCAAAGCGGGTGATGTACGGGCTCGCGCCCTCGGGGAGCATGCCGGCGATGCTGTCGGCGAAGGCCTGCGCGGCGTCGGCCGAGGTGTTGTGGATGACGGCAACGGCGTCGGCGGGACCCAGGTCGAGGGCGGTCTCGCGCAGCTTGGCGAGGCCCTTGGCGAAGGTGCGGGCCTTGCCGAGCTCGTGCACCTCGCCGTCCTGGACGGTGATCATGGGCTTGATCTGCAGGATGGAGCCGAGCATGGCCTGGGCCTTGCCGATGCGGCCGCCCTTCTGCAGGTACTCAAGTGTCTCGAGGAGGGCCATGGTGCGCGCGCGGGAGGAGGCGCTGCGAGCGAGCTCAGCCACTTCCTCCACGCTCGCGCCGCCGTTGGCGGCCTGGGCGGCCGCGATGGCCACGAGGCCCTCGCCCATGGAGGCCTGCGTGGTGTCGATGACCTCGATGGGGCACGCGGCGGTCGTCAGCTCCTTGCCCTGGACGGCGGAGTTGTAGGTGCCGCTGAGGGAGGCGGCGACGTGGATGGACACGATGCCGTCGGCGCCCTGGCCGACAGCGTCGTAGACCTCCTTGAAATCGCCGGGGGATGCCTGCGAGGTCTTGGGTAGCTCCTTGCTGGTCGACAGCATTTCGTAGAAGGTGTCCGGGGTGATGGTGACGTTGTCCTTGTAGGTCTCGGTGCCGAAGTGCACGTTCTGGGCGACCACGGTGATGCCGAGCTGCTCGACGACGCCGGCCGGAAGGTCCGACGTGCTGTCCGTTACGATCCTGACCGCCATACCGCCTCCTCGCGCGCAGACTTACGGCTTTGGCGCGCACATCCACGTGGCGGCATTCTAGCTGGCGAGAGGGAGGGCTACAAGGGTTGCAGGCGGCAGAAGCGAACGGGGGGCCTGGGGGAGGAGGCGGAGTGGTGGGC